>NZ_JAPHVK010000003.1:0-190476 GCF_028680565.1 Kingella sp. SNUBH-2017 | reverse complement strand
GGCCAGGCCTCAGCATTTTATTATGGTGATCCCCTGGGCGAAATGCGCCTGGTAAGCAGAGTTTTTGAAATGTAAGGCCTTTGAATAAGACAAAAGGCTGCCTCATCGCTAACTTTGCAACAGTGCCTCTGAGCGCCCTTTCCAGTCAGAACCCGCAGGCCGATCTTGCGGTCTGACAGCTCCTTCACCGTGTTGACCAGATGGGCAAGCGATCGTCCGAGGCGATCGAGCTTCCAGACCACCAGCACATCGCCGTCACGCAATGACTTGAGGCAGGCAGTCAAGCCAGGGCGATCATCACGACCGCCGGAAGCAAGATCATCATAGATATTGTCCCGTTCGACACCTGCGGCGCGCAAGGCGTCGTGCTGCAGGTCGAGAGACTGCGAGCCATCGGCTTTGGAGACGCGGGCATATCCGATCAGCATGTATCACAAACGTTGGTTTGAGGCGGCGCTTCGGCCACGATTGCATTGACCTCTGGAAATGTATCTCAACCAGCTTCATAAACAAAGCGTCTTGAACGCTATCAGATTTTGAAAAAGGAACATGTATGCCGCGTCGCGTCACTCTAACCGATCGGCAGAAAGACGCGCTGTTGCGCTTGCCGACTTCACAGACGGATTTGCTCAAGCACTATACGCTGAGTGATGAAGACTTTGGGCATATCAGGCTGCGTCGGCGCGCTCACAACAGGTTCGGCTTCGCCCTGCAATTGTGTGTCCTGCGCTATCCCGGCCGGGTGCTGGCTCCAGGCGAACTGATCCCTGCAGAGGTCATCGAATTTATCGGAGCGCAGCTTGGCCTGGGTGCCGACGATCTCGTAGACTATGCTGCCCGCGAGGAAACACGGCACGAGCATCTTGCCGAGTTACGGGGGCTCTACGGCTTCCGCACCTTCTCCGGACGTGGTGCGAGCGAGCTGAAGGAATGGTTGTTCCGAGAAGCCGAGATGGCGGTGTCGAACGAGGATATCGCCCGTCGCTTCGTAGCCGAGTGCCGACGCACCCGCACTGTCCTTCCCGCGACATCCACGATCGAGCGGCTTTGTGCCGCGGCTCTCGTCGATGCCGAGCGACGCATCGAGACGAGGATCGCCAGTCGGCTGCCTATGTCGATCCGAGAACAGTTGCTGGCATTGCTCGAGGAGACGGCTGATGATCGGGTGACCCGTTTTGTGTGGCTGCGCCAGTTCGAGCCTGGCTCGAACTCTTCGTCGGCCAACCGGCTGCTCGACCGGCTCGAATATCTGCAACGCATCGATCTCCCCGAGGATCTGCTTGCCGGCGTTCCTGCCCATCGGGTGACTCGTCTGCGCAGGCAGGGTGAACGGTATTATGCCGACGGCATGCGCGATCTCCCGGAGGACAGGCGGCTTGCGATCTTGGCTGTTTGCGTCTCGGAATGGCAGGCGATGTTGGCCGACGCAGTGGTCGAAACCCACGACCGGATCGTCGGCCGTCTCTACCGTGCTTCGGAGCGTATTTGCCATGCAAAGGTCGCAGACGAAGCGGGGGTGGTGCGTGACACCCTGAAATCCTTCGCCGAGATCGGGGGCGCCCTGGTCGATGCACAGGATGATGGCCAGCCGCTGGGCGATGTCATCGCGAGTGGGTCAGGGTGGGACGGCTTAAAAACCCTTGTTGCAATGGCAACCAGGCTGACCGCCACCATGGCCGACGATCCGCTCAATCATGTGCTCGACGGTTATCACCGCTTCCGCCGATACGCTCCACGCATGTTGCGCCTGCTCGATCTGCGAGCTGCGCCCGTTGCACTGCCGCTTCTGGAAGCGGTGACGGCCCTTCGTACCGGTTTGAACGATGCCGCGATGACCAGCTTCTTGCGGCCCAGCTCGAAATGGCATCGCCACCTTCGGGCCCAGAGGGCTGGCGACGCTCGCCTATGGGAGATCGCGGTGCTGTTCCATCTGCGCGATGCGTTCCGCTCCGGAGATGTCTGGCTTACTAGGTCCCGGCGCTATGGCGATCTGAAACACGCACTCGTTCCGGCACAATCCATCGCGGAAGGCGGTCGTCTCGCTGTGCCATTGCGGCCGGAGGAATGGCTGGCAGACCGGCAAGCTCGCCTCGACATGCGGTTGCGCGAGCTTGGCCGTGCCGCTCGCGCAGGCACGATCCCGGGCGGGTCGATTGAAAACGGCGTTCTGCATATCGAGAAACTCGAAGCCGCCGCGCCGACAGGCGCCGAAGATCTGGTGCTCGATCTCTACAAGCAGATCCCGCCCACGCGCATCACCGATCTCCTGCTGGAGGTGGATGCGGCGACCGGCTTCACCGAAGCGTTCACCCATCTGCGCACAGGAGCACCCTGCGCTGACCGGATCGGGCTAATGAACGTTATCTTGGCGGAAGGGATCAACCTCGGCTTGCGCAAAATGGCGGATGCGACAAACACCCACACCTTCTGGGAATTGATCCGCATTGGACGGTGGCATGTCGAGGGCGAAGCCTATGACCGGGCGCTGGCCATGGTGGTCGAGGCACAGGCAGCGTTACCCATGGCCCGGTTCTGGGGCATGGGCACGTCGGCTTCGAGCGACGGACAGTTCTTCGTCGCTACAGAGCAAGGTGAGGCCATGAACCTGGTCAACGCGAAATATGGCAATACCCCGGGCCTGAAAGCCTATAGCCACGTCTCCGACCAATATGCGCCGTTCGCAACCCAGGTGATTCCTGCAACGGCAAGCGAAGCGCCTTACATCCTCGATGGCCTGCTGATGAACGATGCTGGACGCCATATCCGCGAGCAGTTCACCGACACGGGCGGCTTCACCGATCACGTCTTTGCCGCATGTGCCATTCTCGGCTACCGGTTCGCTCCGCGCATCCGCGACCTGCCATCCAAACGGCTCTACGCGTTCAATCCGTCGGCCGCCCCGGCGCACCTGCGAGCGTTGATCGGCGGAAAGGTCAACCAAGCCATGATCGAGCGCAATTGGCCCGACATCCTGCGCATCGCCGCCACCATTGCTGCCGGGACCGTCGCGCCAAGCCAGATTCTGCGGAAACTCGCCTCCTATCCGCGGCAGAACGAGCTCGCGACAGCCCTGCGGGAAGTCGGTCGCGTCGAGCGCACCCTGTTCATGATCGACTGGATTCTGGATGCCGAACTCCAACGGCGTGCCCAGATCGGGCTCAACAAAGGCGAAGCTCATCATGCGCTGAAGCGGGCAATCAGCTTCCACCGCCGCGGTGAAATCCGCGACCGTTCCGCCGAAGGCCAGCATTACCGCATCGCCGGCATGAATCTGCTCGCCGCCATCATCATCTTCTGGAACACCATGAAGCTCGGCGAGGTCGTTGCAAACCAGAAACGCGATGGAAAGCTGCTATCGCCCGATCTCTTGGCCCATGTTTCGCCGCTCGGATGGGAACACATCAATCTCACCGGAGAATATCGCTGGCCAAAGCCTTAGCGTAGGATTCCGCCCCCTCCCGCAAACGACCCCTTTCAGGCTGCCTATTCTCTGCAGGCAGCCTGAAAAATATTGGCGTCAGTTGTCCTGAATTAGGCTGCGGCGGTACACCGCCTGCGCCAGCGTGCCGGCATCAACGTATTCAAGCTCGCTGCCCAGCGGCATGCCGCGGGCAAGACGGCTGACTTTGTAGGGCTGGTCTTTAAACAACTCGGCCAGCACATAGGCGGTGGCGTCGCCCTCGGCAGTAAAGGACGTGGCGATGATGATTTCCTCCACCGGCGAATCGGCGACGCGGGCGATTAGTTTGTCCAGCGCAATCGCTTTCAAATCCATATCCTGCGCGGGGCTGACCTGCCCCATCAGCACGAAATACAGGCCGTCGTGACAGCGCGCGGCTTCCATGCCGGCCACGTCGGCGGGCATGTGGACGATCATCAGGCGGCGCGGGTCGCGTTTTTCATCGGCGCAGATATGGCACAAACCGCCCTCGCAAAAGGTATTGCAGCTTGTGCAGTTATTGACCTGCTTGAGCGCGCAATCGAGCGCCTGCGCCAGCTCTTGGGCGCCGGCGCGGTTTTGCTGCAGCAGGGTGTAGGCCATGCGCTGGGCGGTTTTGGGGCCGACATTGGGCAGGATGCACAGCGCTTTAATCAGGCGGGAAAAGGCGTCGGGGGCGGGTTTCATGGGTGCTTATGCTTATCGGCGGCGGTTTTAGCTTCGCAGAAGCTCGTAAACTCGCTTTCAGGCTGCCTGAAACGGCAGAAACCTGCCGCAGTCGTAACGACGGGCAGGCAGGCGGGCAAAAACGGCATTAGGTTTTGGGCAGGGTAACGCCGGTTTGCCCCATGTATTTGCCGTTGCGGTCTTTATAGGACGTTTCGCAGACTTCGTCGCTCTCGAAAAACAGCACCTGCGCCACACCTTCGCCGGCGTAGATTTTGGCGGGCAGCGGCGTGGTGTTGGAAAACTCCAGGGTAACGTAGCCTTCCCATTCGGGCTCAAACGGCGTGACGTTCACAATAATCCCGCAGCGGGCGTAGGTGGATTTGCCCAGGCACACGGTGAGCACGTTGCGCGGGATGCGGAAATATTCCACCGTGCGCGCCAGGGCAAACGAGTTGGGCGGGATGATGCAGCAGTCGTCTTCCACGGTTACGAAGTTTTTCGGATCGAAATTTTTCGGATCGACGATGGTGCTGTTGATATTGGTGAAGATTTTGAATTCGTTGGCGCAGCGGATGTCGTAGCCGTAGCTGGATGTGCCGTAGGAAATGATTTTTTTGCCGTCGGCTTCTTTCACTTGGTTCGGCTCGAAGGGTTCAATCATACCGAACTCTTCGCTCATGCGGCGTATCCATTTGTCGGATTTGATGGACATGGTTTTCCTTGTTTTGACTGGGGCAGCCTGAAAACGGCAAAACGGCTTTTTCAGGCTGCCTGAAAGGGAAAGACGGCCGGATTTACGGGTGCAGGCCGTCCAGGCATTGTTGGTCGCGGCGGTTCCACTCTTTTTCGCCGCCGAGCAGATCGAGCTGCTGCTGCGGGTTGAGTTTGGGGAAAGACTGGATCTGCTCGCTGCTGAGCTTGTCCAGCGGCTCGCGCCACATGCACACACAGTATTGCTGCGCCAGCGCGCCGGAATCGTCTTTCAGGCTGCGTGCCTGCAGATCGGCCTGCCATTTGGGATGGCTGGGAACGTGCTGGATGCAGCTTTCCATAATGGCGTTTTGCGCGCGGGCTTTGCTCATGCCGCATTGGCTGAGCAGAAAGAAGCCGGCAAACAGCAGGGCGGTAATCCGCAGCCAGATAATCACGGTGCGGCGCTTTTTCGCCCGCAATAGCGCGGCTTCGTCTAGCTGCGGCGCGGCGGTTTCGCTTTTCAGGCTGCTTTGTCCGCCGTCTTCTGCCGCTTCGGCTACCGGATTTTTCAGGCTGCCTTCGTCTGTGGCGGTTTGTTTGTCCAGATCAGTCATTCAGGCTTTCCATGCGGATCATCACCACGGGGGCGGAGACGCTGGCTTCGGCTTCGATGCGTGGGATGGCTCGGCGGATGTTTTGCTCAATGGTGCTGTGGGTGAGAATGACGATTTCGGCCTGGTTATTATCGAGCACGCCTTTTTGAATCAGGGCTTCGATGGAGATGCCTTCGTCAGCCAGAATATTGGCGATGCTGCCGAGCACGCCGGCTTTATCGGCAGCCTGAACGCGCAGGTAGTAGCTGCTGGTGATTTCGTCCATCGACAGGAAATGCACTTCCTGCAGGCGGCCGGGCTGGAAAGCGAGATACGGCACGCGGTGGCCGCTGTCGGCCGAGAGCAGGCGGCTGATGTCGATAATATCGGCCACCACGGCGCTGGCGGTGGGCAGCGCGCCGGCACCGGCGCCGTAATACAGGGTTTCGCCGACCATATCGGCATTCACGCGCACGGCGTTCATCACGCCGTTTACATTGGCCAGCAGGCGGCATTCGGGCAACAGGGTCGGATGCACGCGCAATTCCACGCCTTTTTCGCTCAGGCGGGTGATGCCCAAGAGTTTGACGCGGTAGCCCAGCTCTTCGGCATAACGGATGTCGCGGGCATCGAGTTTGCTGATGCCTTCCAGATAGCAGGCGCCGAAATTCACCGGCGTGCCGAAAGCCAGCGCCGACATAATGGTGATTTTGTGGCCGGCATCATGGCCTTCGATATCGAAAGTGGGATCGGCTTCGGCATAGCCCAATTCCTGCGCCTGTTTGAGCACTTGGGCAAACGGGCTGCCTTTCTCGCGCATCTCGCTGAGAATGAAATTGCTGGTACCGTTGATGATGCCCATAATCGACTTGATTCGGTTGGCCGACATCCCTTCGCGCAGCGCTTTGATAATCGGGATGCCGCCGGCCACCGCCGCTTCAAACTGCACCATCACGTTTTTGCGGCCGGCCAGCGCAAAGATTTCGTTGCCGTATTCGGCGAGCAGTTTTTTGTTGGCGGTAACCACATGCTTGCCGTTTTCCACCGCTTCGAGCACCAAATCCTTGGCAATCTGGGTGCCGCCGAACAGTTCGACTACAATATCCACATCCGGATGGCGCACCAGTTCAAACGGATCGGCCACATACTGCGCATCGGGGCACACGCTGCGGGCTTTGGCTGCATCGCGCGAAGACACCATCGCCAGCCGCACTTCGCGGCCGAGACGGCGGCTGATTTCCGCCGCGTTTTTCTGCAGCACTTCGGCGGTACCGCTGCCCACCGTGCCCAAACCCAACAAACCGATCTTGATTGCTTGCATAACTGCTCCTGAATTGAAGTATCTTTGTGTGCTAGACTTCCCGCCGGCAAACGCCTGGAAAAGATCGCGCATTGATTTGTGAAAGCCGCGCGATACTACCCGATTTTACCTATCTTTGCATCTTCAATTTCCCCCATAGCACGCTTATGAACATCGAAGAAAGCTTGGGCGGCATCACCGCCGCCGGCGAACACAGCATCGAAATCGACGGCATCTCCCACCCCCTGCCCGCCGTAATTGCCGGCCGGCCGCAGGGTAGCGTCGAAACCGTATCCTTTATCTGCAGGCAGCCTGAAAAACAGGCGCAGGATTTGAACGAACAGTCTTTTCAGGCTGCTTTGGACGACGGCGCCGAAGTCATCATCGTTGGCACCGGTGCCAAGCAGCAGTTTCTGCCGCCGCGCACTGCCGCCGCGCTGGCCACGCACGGCGTCGGCCTGGAGTGCATGAGCACCGCCGCCGCCTGCCGTACCTTTATGCTGCTTACCGCCGAAGGCCGCCGCGTATGGGCGTGGTTGTGGTAGCGCCGTTTGCTGCTGTTAAAACAGCCAAAGCGTCGCCTTTCCCCTTTCAGGCAGCCTGAAAACTTTTGTAAAGAATACGGATGCTTTTTTTAAAAACGGCCGCCCTACCCCACATCCCGCAGGCGGCGGCGCGGCACAAACGCGCCGCCTGCACACTTTCAACACACCATCAGGAATTTTTCCCATGACCGAACTATCCCGCCAGCCCGTCGCCGACCGCGCCGAGTACAACGCCTTTTCCCCTCTGACTACTCTTTGAGCCAATACACCGCGCCCAAAACCAACTACACCAGCACCCAATTCGCCAAGCCCTACACCGGCGGCAAATTCAAAGTGCTGATGGTTGCTACCGACGAGCGCTATCTGCAAATGCAAAACGGCAAATTCTTCTCCACCGGCAACCACCCCGTGGAAACTCTGCTGCCGATGCTGCACATCCACAAAGCAGGCTTTGAAATCGACGTCGCCACCCTGTCGGGCAACCACGCCAAATTTGAAATGTGGGCGATGCCGAACGAAGACGCAGCCATCGCCGAAATCTACGCCGAATACCTGCCCAAGCTCGACAAACCGCGCGCCTTGCCGACATTTTAGACGAAGTAACCGCGCCCGATTCGCCCTATATCGCCGTGCTGATTCCCGGCGGGCATGGCGCGTTCAACAAGCTGCCCGAAAGCCGCGACATGCAGCGCCTGCTCGATTGGGCATTGGCAAACGACAAATTCATCATCACCCTATGCCACGGCCCCGCCGCGCTGGCTGCCGCATCCGTAGGCCGCGCCGACAGCAAATTCCCGTTTAAAGGCTACGAGCTGTGCGTGTTCCCCGACGCTTTGGACGAAGGCGCAAACCTCGACATCGGCTATATGCCGGGCAAACTGCCGTGGCTGCTCGCCAAACGCTTGGAAGAGCTGGGCATGGTGGTGAAAAACAGCAAAACCAGCATCGACGGCAGCGTCCACAAAGACCGCCTCCTGCTCACAGGCGACAGCCCCTTGGCGGGCAACGCGCTGGGTATTTTGGCCGCCGAAGAGCTGCTGAAAGCTGCTGGCGTATAAGCGCGATATTTTTCAAGCTGCCTGTAATAAGGCAGCCTGAAAAATATCTGTATCATTAGGACGTGCCGGCAATCGGTATTGCGGCGGTATTTTGGCAAAAACCGCTTTGCAAACTGCATACCGGCGCGTCCTAGCCATTTTCCGAGAGCAGCGAAAAACATGAAAAACCGATGGAGAGAAAAGTTTACTAAAGAAAATATCCTTGCTTATCTGCTTGCCTTCGGCGTAATGTTTTTATTGGGCGGTATCCGTAAGGCTTGGATAAATATCTTTTATAAAGAAGAAATAAAAATATCGAAAGCCAAACTTCAGGATGCAAACTCCGTGGTGGCATTTGTTGCCAAGGAATTGGGCAGCACAGAGTGGGGTATTGGTTCCTATGGCAGAAAAACAGCCACAGAATGGCGATATGGATATGGGGAAATAATTACCCCTTCATGCTCACCGCAAACCCTAGATAAAATTAATAGCGCCATGATTAAAAATGGTAGTTTTCATGTCAAACCACTGCTTAGCGAATATGAATATAAAAAAATGTTTTGCGTAAATAAAGATATATTGGTTATATTTTCCGATTACACAAGTTTGCACAAGTATTGCAAAATTGATGTTCAGCTGGAATGGAAAAGCCATTTAAGCTGCACCAAGTCCAAAGAAGGTTATTCCATTTATTAAGCCGGCCATCCCCAACGCATCCCGACAAAAAAGCAGCCTGAAAACGGCTTCCCATGGTTTTCAGGCTGCTTTTTGGGGTTTTGACTGCTTTCAGGCTGCCTCGCCCTCTTGCAGGTATTCGGCAAACACTTCGTCCGGCACCATGCTGCCGCCGGTGGCCCAGGCCAGGTGGGCGGCGTTGGCGACGTCGTCGAAATACGGCGTGCCGGCGAGCGCGGCGCAGGCGGACGGTTCGAGCTGCAGGCCTTCGCTGTGGCGGACGGTGCGCAGCAGGCGGAACAGTTCGGCATCGGGCACGGTGTAAAAGGCGTCGATGGAGCGCTGCATGGCGCGGCCGACAAAGCCGGATGCGCGGCCGACGGCCAGTCCGTCGGCGGCGGTGCGGTTGATCAGACCGATGTCGCTGACGGCGATTTCGTCGTGCAGGCCGGTATAGACGCCCAGCAGCATGCAGGGCGACTGTACCGGCTCGGCAAACACGCAGCGCACGGCGTCGCCGAAGGCGAGTTTCAGGCCGAAGGCAACGCCGCCGGGGCCGCCGCCGACGCCGCAGGGCAGATAGACATACAGCGGATGTTCGGCATCGACGCGCAATCCCTGTTCGGCGCATTGTGCTTTGAGCCGTTCGCCGGCAACGGCGTAGCCGAGAAACAGGTGACGCGAGTTTTCGTCATCGACAAAATAGGCGTAGGGGTCTTGCTCAGCCTGGACACGGCCGGCGGCAACCGCTTCGCCGTAGTCGCCGGCGTATTCGTAAACGCTGACGCCGTTGGCGCGCAGTTTGTCTTTTTTCCATTGGCGCGCGTCGGCGGACATGTGCACGGCAGCCTGAAAGCCGAGTTTGGCGGCCATAATGCCGATGGAAAGCCCCAAATTGCCGGTAGAGCCGACGGCTACGGTGTAGCGGCGGAAAAACTGCCGCACTTCTTCGCTGTCGAGCTTGGCGTAGTTATCGCCCTCGCGCAGCAGGCCGTGCTGCAGCGCCAGCGCTTCGGCATGCTGCAGCACTTCGTAGATGCCGCCGCGCGCTTTGATCGAGCCGGAAACCGGCAGTTCGCTGTCGGCCTTAATCCACAAATCGCGCTTGAGATGCAGCGCTTCCTGCAATTTGGGCGTGCGGTAGAGCGGGCTTTCGATCAGGCCATCGGCTGCGGCGGTGGCGGGAAACACGGCGCGGATATAGGGGGCAAAACGCTGCAGCCGCGCGGCGGCATCGGCCACGTCGGCGGCGCTCAGGCCGACATCAGCGAGCGCCTGGGCGGCGGGGGCGGTGTTCGGATTGCGCCACAGCACGGGTTCGGCGGCGGCCAGTTGGCGGATCAGGGGGTCTTGGCGGTTGAGCATGGACGGCTCCTAAGGACTATGGATAGGCGGGGCGGATGTTTTCAGGCTGCTTTGTGCTTTAAGCGCTCATGGTCGAAACGGCCACTGCGCAAAAAGGCGGCGGTTTGGGCGGCGGCTTCTTTGTCGGCAATCATCGCAGTATGAGAAACCGGCAGCACGATGTGGTCGGCCATGCCCGGGCAATGGGTTTCGGCGCACAGCACGGTGCCGTCGTTTTCGCCTTCCAGTCCGACCAGATGGCCGATGCCCAGCGGCCGGTTGCCGGCAATGCTGCCCAGCTCGATGCCTGCCGGCAGCGATGGCAGATTGCCGTCAAGCAAATCGTGGTAGGCGCGACCGAGCAGAGGCACGCCGACATGACGTGCTCGGATGGCGGCGGCGGTGGCGCTGCCCTGGTGCGGCGTGCCGAGCGTAACGATGCGGCCGCGCACCAAATCCGGCCGCGCGGCGGCAAAATGGCGCAGCACCAGCCCGCCCAGGCTGTGGCCGACAAAGTGCAGCGGCTCGTCGGGATGTAGACTGAAAAATGCTTCCGTGCGCTCGGCCAGCGCATCGCAGTGGTGGCGGTAGTCCTGCCAGACGCTGTAATAGCCGAAAGTGGCGGTGCTGTAGGCGTAGCGGCGCAGCAGTAGGGCAAAAGGCAGCATGGTCCAAGCGTGCATATGGATGCCGTGCAGCAGCAGAATGTGGCCGTTCATGGCGTGCTCCTTGTTTTGGGATTTTCAGGCTGCTTTGGTTTTTCAGGCAGCCTGAAAAACGGAAAAGTTATCCGGTCATGCCGGTTATACCGCCGCCAGCTCGCGGCGCATGGCGGCGATTTCAACGGCGTAGTCTGCGGCGCCGAAAATGGCGGAACCGGCGACAAAGGTATCGGCGCCGGCGGCGGCGGCGGCGGCGATGTTGGCGGTTTTGATGCCGCCGTCCACTTCCAGCGCGATGCAGCGGCCGCTGTGCGCCTGATAAGCATCGAGCATGGCGCGCACTTGGCGCAGTTTGTCGAGCGTATGCGGGATAAAGGCCTGGCCGCCGAAGCCGGGGTTTACCGACATCAGCAGCACCATGTCGAGCTTGTCGAAAACATGCTCCAACACCTGCGGCGGCGTGGCGGGATTAAGCACCAGCCCGGCTTGGCGGCCGGCGTTTTTAATCAGCGCCAGACTGCGGTCGATGTGGCGGCTGGCTTCGGGGTGGAAGGTGATGATGTCGGCACCGGCGCCGATAAAGGCTTCGATCAGCGCGTCCACCGGCTCGACCATCAGATGCACGTCCACCGGCACGCTGGCGTAGGGCTTGATGGCGGCGCAGACCATCGGCCCGAAGGTGAGATTGGGCACGTAATGGTTGTCCATCACGTCGAAATGGATCAAATCGGCGCCGGCGGCGCATACGGCGCGCACTTCTTCGCCCAGGCGGGCAAAATCGGCGGCAAGAATGCTGGGGGCGATGCGGTAGCGGGTCATGCGGTGTGTCCTGTGTGGTTTTCGGATGCGGTAAAGTTATGTAAGCTCTGGGGCGCGTCGGCAATCAACATTTTGGCAGCTTTTACGTCCTAAAACGGCATCTGCTGCGTTAAAAATACTTGCCTATGGGCGGCATAGGCTCGCATTTTTGCCTTCCATCTGCCGTTTCATGCCGCAAAATCTGCTTCAAAAGTCGGATGCCAACGCGCCCTAGCATACCCAGTTCGCCCTACGGCGGCAACCGCGGCACGCCGGCGGCGGCAGGCACGTGCCTGCGGAACAATGCGGCGCACCAAGCGCCTGCAATCGGCATTTTATTTGCCCGTGTGCGGATTTGGGCATAGAATATGCCGCACTTGCGGCTGACCAATTATCACACGCACATGCCGCTTTGCCGTTTGCAAAGGTTTAATAAAATACAGGCTGATCCATGCTTTTTCGATTCGCTCCTTTCTGCCGCCTGCTGGCGGTCGGTGTTTTTCTGCTGCTGCCGCATGCTGCCTTTGCCGCGGACATCCGCCCCAACTGCAACCTGCGCATTCTCAAGCTCAGCAGCCAGCAGATGTCCGAGATGCAGGGTCTGCGTAAGCGCTACAAATCGGCGCTCGGGCGCATCAGCCGCGACAGCCGCCACAACCACCAAGTGCCTTTGGTGCCGCTGTTTGAAAAAAACACTTTCGATGTCCATCACGCCCAGCGCATCGCCCAGGCGCGCTATGAAACCGATATCCAAAACACCGTGGCCGAACTGCAGTTTTACCACGAGTTTTTCCAGCTTTTGAATCCCGAGCAGCAGGCCATCTGGCTTAAGCTGTGCCTGCAGCCCTAAAACACCGTTTTGCGCTTTTCAGGCTGCCTGATTCCGTTTCAGGCAGCCTGAAAACTTTTGCCCGCGCCGCCGCTATCGCCGGCATAGCCTTTGCCGGCGGCGGCGCACTTGCCAGCGGCAGGCAAAGCCTGCATCATGCGCACTTTTTGCTCTCCGCCCGATTGTCTGCATGGCTGCCAAAACCCGCTTCTTTACCCGTTTTATCCGCATTTTCCGCCTGATCGGCTGGTTTTTCGCCACCGCCGCCCGCCTGCGCCGGCTGGATGGTTTTACCCTGGCCGAGCGCAACCGCATTCTGCGCGATGCCAGCGCGCGATGCCTGCAGCTGCTCAATGTGCGCGTCGATGCGCCCAATCCGCCGCCCGAATATTCAGGCAGCCTGCTGGTTACGCCCAACCATATCTCGTGGCTGGATATTTTCGTGGTCAGCCTGTTTTATCCGTCGAGCTTTATCGCTATGAAAGAGCTGGCCGGCTGGCCGCTGATCGGCGCGGCGGTGCGCAACGCCGGCACGGTGTTTATCGACCGCAGCAACCGCAAAGACATCGACCCCATCACCGCCGCCATGAGCGAGACGCTCAAAGCCGGCGGCAACGTCTGCTTTTTCCCCGAAGCGCGCACGTCTTTGGGCAACGGCGTGCTGCCGCTCAAAGCCGCGCTGTTTCAGGCTGCCATCAACAGCGGCTGCGCGGTGCAGCCGGTGGCGATGCGCTATTACGCCGACGGCCGCCGCACCGAAGCGGTTTCCTTTGCCCACGTCGGCCTGATCCGCTCGCTGTGGCAGGTGGTGTCGCTGCCGGAAATCCGCGTCAGCGTCGATATTCCGCCGCCACTGCTGCCGCAGGAAGTGCAGCATAAAGACCGTTTTGAAATCAAAGAAAGCGTTCAGGCCTATCTGAGCGCGCAGGTGCTGGCCGACAGTCCCGCGCCCGATCGCCTGCTGTAAGCATTCCCACCGTTTTAGAAAGGAAAGCCATGTCGCTTACCCATTTGGACGAACAAGGCAAAAGCCGTATGGTCGATGTCGGCGACAAAGCCGTAACCCGCCGCGTGGCCCAAGCCGGTGCGCGGGTGCTGTTCCCGCCGCAGACCTATGCTGCAATTCAGGCTGCCAACGGCCAAACCGCCAAAGGCGCGATTACCGAAGTTGCCCGCATCGCCGGCATTATGGCCGCCAAGAATACCGCCGCGCTGATTCCGATGTGCCACCCGATGATGCTCGAGCGCTGCAAGCTGGAGCTCGAATACGACGACGCCACCTACAGCCTGAACATCACCGCCGAAGTGGCCGTTACCCACAAAACCGGCGTCGAAATGGAAGCGCTCACCGCCGTAACCGTAGCCGCGCTTACCGTGTACGATATGACCAAGGCGCTCAGCCACGACATCGAAATCCAAGACGTGCGCCTGCTGCACAAATCCGGAGGCAAACATGACTTCAGCCGCTGAAATCCAAGTGCTCTACTTCGCCGCCCTGCGCGAAGCGGCCGGTCGCGAAAGCGAAACCGTTGTTCTGAATAACGGCGAAACCGCCGCCGTCGTATATCAGCGCCTGGCCGCACAATACGGCTTCGCCCTACCCCAAGAGCGCCTGCGCTGCGCCGTCAACCACCAGTTTGCCGCTTGGGATACCGCGCTGAAAGCCGGCGACATCCTGGCCTTTATCCCGCCGGTGGCAGGAGGCTGAAATGTTTGATCTGACCGAATCCGCCATCGACGCCGCCGCCCTGCGCGCGCGGCTGCTGGGTAACGAAAACTGCGGCGCCTTCAACTGCTTCGAGGGCTGGGTGCGCCGCCAAAACGAAGGCAGCCGCGTCGAATATCTGGTGTACAGCGCCTACCGCGAGCTGGCACTCAACGCCGGCAACGAAGTGATTGCCGAAGCCAAACGCCGCTTTGCCATCGCCGATGCCGTTTGCGTGCACCGCTACGGCCGTTTGGAAGTGGGCGAGATGGCGGTGTGGGTGGGCGTCGCCGCCGGCCACCGCGACGCCGGTTTTGCCGCCTGCCGCTTTATTATCGACACCGTCAAAGCCCAGGTGCCGATTTGGAAGGAAGAGTTTTACAGCGGCAAAAGCGAAAGCACCTGGCTGGCCAATCCCGAATCGCACGGAGCGCCGTAATGGCAGACATTCCCGAAATCCGCGTGGCCGCCGGCATAGTCGAAAACGATGCCGGCGAGTTTCTGCTGTCGTCCCGCCCCGAGGGTAAGCCCTACGCCGGCTACTGGGAATTTGCCGGCGGCAAAATCGAAGCCGGCGAAACGCCGCTGCAGGCGCTCAAGCGCGAGTTTGCCGAAGAGCTGGGCATCGAAATCCTTCACGCCCGCCCGTGGCTGGCCAAAACCCACCGCTACGAACACGCGCTGGTGAACCTGTATTTTTTCCGCATTGCGTCCGAGGGCTGGCGCGGGCAGCCTGAAGCCCGCGAAGGCCAGCGCTGGGCATGGCAGCAGGCCGGCCGCTATACCGTCGAACCGATGCTGCCCGCCAATCAGGCGCTGTTGGCTGCGCTGGCCATCCCACCGCAGCTTTTCGGCAGCCTGAAAACCGGGTTTTCAGGCTGCCACGGCGGGCAGGAATACCGCGTCGTTCCCTATCGTTTATCATCGGACGCCCATGCCAATATCGTGCTCGATTATGCCGAACTGCAAACGCTCGGCCGGCTGCCCGCAGGTAAAAGCGTATGGGTCGGCGTCTCCAGCCTTGCCGAATTTCAGGCTGCCCAAGATGCCGACGTGCTGCTGTGGCGCGTCGATAACGACAACGCTGCCGCCGCCCTAAACGCCTGCCTGCAAAACGGCACATCCCTGCCGCTTCTGGCCTATGCCGATAACAGCCTGTGGCAGCGCCACGGCGCAAGCTGGCTGGCGCAGGGGCTGCACGGCTGGGTGCGGCAAGAGGAAAACGAACCAGCCTGAAGCAAAGCCGCACCATCCCAAGCAGCCTGAAAGCCGTCTGAAAGCCGTTTTTGGCTTTTCAGGCTGCCTGAAAAAACCCTTTTCCCGCGCAAGAGCAATGGCGGGAAAAGGGTTTGCTGTTTTTCAGGCTGCTTTTGGTTTCGGGTTCCTGCTATTTTAAGGCTTGGATAGGACAAGGCAGCCTGAAAAAAAATCGGGTGGACGCGGAATCGGTACTTTCAGGCTGCCCCAAAGTTTTCAGGCTGCCCGAGAAGCCGTTGAAGCGGTGCGGACAGCCTGAAAAAGGCGGCGGCGTTTAAGCTGCCTGAAGGCGGGTTTAGCTTTCGTTGAGCGCGTTGATGCTGTAACCGCCGTCGACATAGGTGATTTCGCCGGTGATGCCGGAGGCCAGATCGGAGAGCAGGAAGGCGGCGGCGGTGCCGACTTCGTCGGCGGTTACGTTGCGGCGCAGCGGGTTTTGTTCGGCAACGTGTCCGAGCAGGCGGCCGAAGTCGGCGATGCCGGCGGCGGCGAGGGTTTTGATCGGGCCGGCGGAAATGCCGTTGCAGCGGATGCCTTCTTTACCGAGGCAGGACGCGGTGAAGCGGATGCCGGCTTCCAGGCTGGCTTTGGCCATGCCCATTACGTTGTAGTTGGGAATCGCGCGCACGGCGCCCAGGTAGGAGAGTGCGACGATGGAGGCTTTGCGCCCCTGCATCATCGGGCGGGCGGCTTTGGCCAGCGCCGGCAGGCTGTAGGCGGAGATTTCGTGGGCGGTGTTGAAGGCTTCGCGGCTGATGCTATCGAGAAAATCTCCGGACAGCGCTTCTTTGGGGGCGAAGGCGATGGCGTGAACCAGGCCGTCGAGGCCGTCCCACGACTGGCCCAAATCGGCGAACACGCGGGCGATTTCTTCGTCGTTTTGCACGTCGCAGCGGAACACCAGCTTGGAGCCGAAGCCTTCGGCCAGCTTGCGCACGCGGTCTTCGAGTTTGTCCACCACATAGGTAAACGCCAGCTCGGCGCCCTGCTCGTGGCAGGCTTTGGCGATGCCGTAGGCGATGGAGCGGTCGGAAATCATGCCGGTGATGAGGATTTTCTTGCCTTGTAAAAAGCCCATGTTTGCTGTCCTTTAAGTGTGGAGATTGAACCGCGCGCACTGCGGCGGCGGTAAAAAGCGGCGCATTATAACGGGATTTCGCCTTTCAGGCAGCCTGAAAGGCGCTATGAGAAGAGCTGCTTGATGCGCCCCCAAAAGCCGGCCTGCGGCATGGCGGCAACCACAACCAGCGGCCGCTCGGCCAAGACGCGGCTGCCGGATTTGAGCCGCAACGTGCCCAGCGGCTGCCCTTTGTCCAGAGGGGCGGCGAGCGGCCGGCGGCTTTCGATTTCGATTTTGACACCGTCGCGGCTGCGCGGGATGCTCAGGTACAAATCCTGCTCGAAGCCGGCGGACACGGCGGGAGCGGCACCGCCGGACACCGGAATATCGGCCGCTTTTTCGCCGGCACGGTACAGCAGCACGGTATCGAATTCCTGCAGCGCGTAGTTTAAGAGCTTGCTGCTTTCGGTGGCGCGCGCTTCGGGGCTGGCGGCGCCGGCCACCAGCGCCACCACGCGGCGGCCGTTGCGTTTGCTCGAAGCGATCAGATGGTAGCCGGCGCTGCCGCCGTAGCCGCCGGCAATGCCGTCCACCGCGGGATCGCGAAACAAGAGCAGGTTGCGGTTGGGCTGGGTGATGCCGTTGTAGGTAAAGGATTTGACCGAGTAAATCTGGTAATACTGCGGCGGGAAGTCGCGCATCAGCGCTGCGGCGAGTATCAGCAGGTCTTTGGCGCTGCTCAAGTGCTGCTCGCCGTGCAGACCGGTGCTGTTTTCAAAACGGGTCTGCGCCATGCCCAGCCGCTTGGCTTCGGCATTCATCATTTCGACAAACTGCTCTTCGCTGCCGGCCACCGCTTCGGCCAGCGCCACCGCCGCATCGTTGCTCTGCTGCACCACCAGCCCTTTAACCAGATCGGCAATGCTCACCTGCGAATCTTTCAGCAGTAGCATCCGCGGGCCGTCGGTGCCCCAGCTGCGTGCGGACACGGTAACCGTCTGCTCCGGTTTCAGGCTGCCTTCCTGCAGCGCTTTGAAGACCAGATAAGCGGTCATCAGCTTGGTGAGCGAAGCCGGCTCGATCGGCGTTTCCCAGTTTTTTTCCGCCAGCACCTGCCCGCTTTGCAAATCCTGCACCGCATAGGCGGTGGCAGCGATTTCCGGCAAGGGCTGTGGCCGGTGGACGGCTGGGGCGGCGAGGCTCGGCGCAGCAGCGGATGTGGCAGGCGGTGCCGTTTCAGACGCAGCCGGCGCGGATGCAGCAGGGGCAGAAGCCGTCGGCGCGGCTTGGGGGCGGATTTTCTGCTTTACCCGCGGCGCGGCGGCGGCAGGCAGCGCCAGCGCGCCGGCAAGGGCGGCAAGCAGTAGGAGATTCAGGGTTCGGGACATGCTTGGCACGGGCTGGGACTTACGGATTCTGTCGGTTTTAATCATGGCTTCGGAAACGGTTTAAACGGGTATAGGCAGCCTGAAAACGGAAAACGGGCTTTCAGGCTGCCTTGGCCGTGCGGCCTTATTCGGCGCAGGCTTGAGTAGTTGCTTCGTAGCGTTTTTGCTCGCGGGAAAAATTTTTGTCTGCGGAGAAAGAGGGGTGGGTTCCGGGCTCGAACCGGTGTGCGATTTCGGCAAGGGTGCGGCGGCAGGCGGCTTTGTCACCGGTGTGCAGATAGCTGTCGGCCAGATCGTTGTAGATTTTGATTTGGGAGTTGCCGGTGGCGAAGCGGCCGCATTGTTCGACGTATTGTTTTTTGATTTCCAGGGCTTCGGGGTGGCGTTGGGCGCGGTAGGCAGCCTGAAAATGCTGCTCGGCAGCCCGGCTGCCTTGGGGGGTGCACAGGGCGGGGATGGCGGTATATGTAGCTTTGAAGCTGCCATCCTCGCCGCAGTAGCGGCTGCATTCGCCCTCGGGGGTGACGGTGAGCTTTTCTTGGTTTTTGCCGCCGAATGCGAAGCGGACGACGCAGCCTTTGCCGTCGTTCCAGCTGCCGTTTTTGATGCGGCCTTCGAGTTTGCATTGGCCGCGGTAGATGTCGCGGATGGATACCAGCCTGAAGCGGCTACCTTGGATGTCGACCCTGCCGGTGATGCCGTCGTCGATATCGACGGCGTACTGCCGGGCGGCGGCGCTGGCGGCAAGGGTGCAGAGAAGAGCGGCGAAGAGGTGTTTTTTCATGTGGGGAGTTTCTTGGTTTGCGGAACCGGATTACAGGTGGCTTGCGGCAGCGTTACGCTTTCAGGCTGCCCGAAAACCTGTGCTCTCGGGCAGCCTGAAAAAACAAACGGCTTTAGCGTTTGTGGCTGCGCAGTTTGCGCTCTTTGGCAGAGGGCGGTTCAACAGCATCTTCTTCGCCGGCGCCGCCCCACAGCTCGCCAATCACATCGGTTTTCCTGTCGAGCAGCATAAACGGGCGGTTCCACATTTCATGCAGGTCGATTTTGGGGAAAGGCTGGTCGTCAAGCCACAGCATAATAATCCACGGCAAAAAGAAAGCGGCAAACACCCACACGCCGATAAACAGGCCGAAAAACGGCTGCTTGAACCACCAGCCGGCGGCAATGCAAAACACCAGCGCGCTGGCGATCATGGCTTGGAGCCATTGTTTGGAATCCAGCAGTTTCAGGCAGGCGAAACCGATGGCAACCGGCAAAACGATCAACAGAAACAACATGGCTGATTTCCTTTCGTCTCAAGTTTCAAATAGGCAGCCTGAAAGCCCGATTCAAACTTTGGCTCAAACACTTTCGCAGCAGCCGCCGGGAAAACGAGCCGCGATTATAGCCCAAGAAGCGCTTTGGCGTCTGCGCCGGCGCCGCTGCAGCTCCGTCTTTCAGGCTGCTTGGCGGCGCAGGCAGCCTGAAAGTGTGGCGCGGCGGTCAAACGGCGGCGGCAAGACTTGCGCCGAAGCGGCGGCGGCGGTAAGGTTGCGCCTTTTTTTGCCAAGCGCCGAAACAGCCGATATGAACATCAACCACTACCCCCAATACGCCGATTATCTGATCCGCATCCTGACCGCCGCGGTGTACGACGCCGCAGTCGAAACCCCGCTTGAAACCGCCGCCAACCTGTCGCGGCGCACCGGCAACACCATCCTGCTCAAGCGCGAAGATTTGCAGCCAGTGTTTTCCTTCAAAATCCGCGGCGCCTACAACAAAATGGCCAAGCTGCCGCCCGAAGCGCTGCAAAAAGGCGTGATCGCCGCCAGCGCCGGCAACCACGCGCAAGGGGTGGCGATGTCGGCGCAGCAGCTCGGCTGCCAGGCCACCATCGTGATGCCGGAAACCTCGCCGCAGATCAAAATCGACGCCGTGCGCGCCCGCGGCGGCGAAGTGGTGCTGGCCGGCGTCTCCTACAGCGATGCCTACGAGCACGCCATGAAGCTGGTGGCCGAAAGCGGCAAAACCTATATCCCGCCTTTTGACGATCCCGATGTGATCGCCGGCCAGGGCACGGTGGGCATGGAAATCGTCCGCCAGCATCCCAAGCATCTGGATGCGGTATTCGTGCCCATCGGCGGCGGCGGGCTGGCGGCCGGCGTGGCAGCCTTTATCAAACAGGTTCGCCCCGAAATCAAAGTGATCGGCGTGCAGACCAACGATTCCTGCGCGATGAAAGTTTCCGTGGCCGCCGGCGAGCGCGTGGCGCTCAAAGACGTCGGCCTGTTTGCCGACGGCACCGCCGTCAAGCTGGTGGGCGAAGAGACTTTCCGCATGTGCCGCGATCTGTTGGACGACATCATCACCGTCGATACCGATGCCGTGTGCAGCGCGCTCAAAGATATTTTTGACGATACCCGCAGCATTTGCGAGCCCTCCGGCGCGCTGGCGCTGGCGGGGCTCAAAGCCTATATCGCCCGCAACGGCGTGCACGGCCAGACCCTTGCCGCCATTACCAGCGGCGCCAATATCAATTTCCACCGCCTGCGCCACGTTTCCGAGCGCAGCGAATTGAGCGAAGGCAACGAAGCGATTTTCGCCGTTTCCATTCCCGAGCGCCCCGGCAGCTTCCGCGAATTCATCAAAGTGCTCGGCTCGCGCAACATCACCGAATTCAACTACCGCTACGGCGATCCCGAAGTCGCGCATATTTTCGTCGGCATTCAGGCTGCCGGCGCTGCCGACATCGCCCGCATCAGCAGCGAGCTGTCCGCCGCCAATCTACCCAATATCGATTTGAGCGACGACGAAATGGCCAAAGTCCACCTGCGCTATATGGTCGGCGGCCGCACCCGCAACGTTGCCAACGAGCGGCTGATCAGTTTCGAGTTTCCCGAGCGCCCCGGCGCGCTTGCCCGCTTTCTCGACCAGCTGCAAACCGGCTGGAACATCAGCCTGTTCCACTACCGCAACCACGGCGCCGACTATGGGCGGATACTGGTCGCCATCGACGTTCCGCCCGCCGATGCCCAGGCTTTCGATGCCTTTCTCGAGCAGCTCGGTTATGTTTACGAAGAGCAAACCGACAACGCCGCCTACCGGCTGTTTCTAGCCGGCGGCAAATAACACCCGCCACGGCAGCGGCAGCTTTCAGGCTGCCCGCCGTTAAGCAGCCTGAAAGCGCAAAAAAGCAGCCTGAAAAGTTTTCAGGCTGCTTTTTTGTGCCGGGTTTCTGAAGCCCGCCGCGAAAAATCCACCGCATTCCTGCGAAAAATCCCAATTTTATTTATTGCACTCTGTGCAACATCATTTCAATTCCCGCCAAACAAAGGCGGGAATTTTTGTATCGGGCAAAAATCAGCAGTAGTGTATAAAGCCGCGTCGCCTTTGCTACCCTTTCGCTTTGCCTTCTGAGATAGTAATAAACTATTATTTTTTATTCTATCTAAATCTGATTGACTGAAGCCTATATTTTTTAAATCATTCAAGGCATTTTCTTGCTTTTCTGTTAAGCTAATCATAACAAACTCCAAACATATAAAATATATCAAATAAAACTATTTATAATAATGCAACAACTATCTGGTACTAAACTTTATCTTAATAATGGACCCATATAAGTTAACTGCCTCCATTTCACGGTTTCCTCTTTTCCATATATAACGGAAACCAGCCTGAATAAATCCCGGTTGGGCAAACTCACTGGATTTATAATCATAATCTATTACCCCGTCTGTTAGAGGTTCTGAGTTTAACCTTTCTTCGGTTTTATCTATAACAATAGGCCTAGGCAAGAATGATGGGAAATTATTATCTATAAACATAGATTTCGGTTTTACATTTTGCTCATATTTTGTATAAAAATTAGTTGATATTGGATAGATTGTAAAATTATCTGTTTTATTTACCCATATTCCCAATCTAGAACTAGAAGGATAAGCATCCCACCCTTCAAGGACCGGAATATCCCAAATTTTCTGCAACTCTTCTAAATCCATCGCATAGAGGCAATCGTCTCTTAAGGCGGTATAGTACATCTGTTGGATTAAATCATCTTGATCGGTTGCTCGGTGCAACTGCTTACGGCAGCGTTCTATTGCTATAGAATCCGCTCTTGCTGCTTCACGATCAGAACTTTGAGAGCTGAATTGATTATTATCCACAACTTGCTCCTGATTATCTTTTACACCATCCTGCATATTACACCCTATCAATAATAGCATCACCATATTTGTTATTGATTTATATATATTATCTTGTAAGTTTAGTTTTTTTCATATTTCACCATTTATTCATAAATCTATATCAAATATTCTTTATTTGCATGATCCAAACTATAACCGGTAACATTTAATTTCCTATCGATCAACCCTCTTTCCTGCAATATTCGCACCCAGCGCACCATATCGCTGATTTGGCCGAATGCCCAGCCGCGATCGGCGATTTCAAAGGTGTTGGTGGCTTGTGAATCCCGGGCGGCATCATCCACAAACTCGGTACTGCGGAAGGAAATGGTGAGATCTCCTTTCTTAATATCCGCACCTGGAATATCCTTCTTGGCTCTGAACAGGCTACCTGAAAATCCGGTAGTGGTATTGGCAATATGCGCCACCATCTCCCAGTTTTTATCAAATTCTTCTGCATCAGCCTCGGTAAACTTACTGTTATGATCATTACCAGACTGTAAGCGCTTCTTGGTTATTAGATTATCAAAGGATAAGTTCCCTATATTTGGGTTATCAACCGTAATTTCCCAGTTAGGTATAGCATTTTTAAGATCATATAAAACTTCTGCTGCCAACTGTAATCTAGCAAACTCTAAAATAGTTGCAGGATTGGTATTAGTATTTTGTTGTTGATTAGTCATTTTTAGTCTCCGGTTTGAATGATGGTGAAAGTAAAACTCTTTTTACAAATGTACTGGTTCTCTGTTCATAGGAATTTTCATTAGGACGGCATCTTTCCCCTCTACCCCAAGGATTCGGATTTTGTTCAAACTTAGAATATCCTAGTTCGGGCACAAAAACATACATTGTTTTTTCAGCCATCAGTGTGTTAGTTTGGGTATCGATAATCTTGATGGTTGTTCCCGCTATCCAATGTTTCCGGTTTTCCCAAGAAACATCATTCTCATAGGTAACTGCGTAGCGGGCAGGATGTGCTGGATTAGTCTCTTGATTAAACGGTTTGTCTGACATATGCCAATCACCACTATAGCGGATGATAGAACCGTCTTTTTGCAATACATCAACATAATCATAATGGGCACGGGAAAAATATGGCAAAAAGCTGGCAACATACTCCTCTCGCTCGAATTCACTTGCCACCGCCGCATCCTCCCACATCTGGTCTTTCAGCGGATTGTAGCGGTTACTCTGATATTTCTCGTCATCCCCGCGCACTTTCAGCAGCAGGATGCCGTCCACATTGTCCGCCGTGTGGTAGATCTTCTCGCCGGCGTTTTGGCACAACTGGTCGAAGCGGGCTTTGGCGGGATCGTAGCGTTTGCGCCATTCGGCAACTTTTTCGGCATTCTCCCGCTCTTCCTGCCAAACGAGCGTTTTGGGAAACAGAAAAAACAGTGCTGCCACAACAAGCCCGGGGGCTGGCAACAGCCATGGGTATTTCTCCAAAAACTTGGGCTGGGCTTTGTAGCATAGAAAGATCGTGCCTAGCGCACATACCAGCATCGTGCCCCAATACAGCATGGCGATTAATTGGGTGATGTCTCTTAATGTAATCATGTTTTTTCTGGTTGATTTTGTTTTGCCCGGCAGCAGCATATCTGGAATCTTAGAGGCTACCTGAAAACCTTTCCTTTGCTCTTTACCAATCTTCACCGCTTGTTTTCAGGTAGCCTCTTCCGCACCTACACCCGTCAAACAAAAACACCGCTGTGCGCAGCATGAAGGCCATGCTGGCGGCAGCGGTGTTGCTGTGTGGTACGGCGGTACGGCGTGTTCGCGGGGGAATCCATTGGGGCTCCGGATCGGGTCGTATCGGTATCGGTTATGTGCGGCATGGTAGCCTGCGGGTGCGGCAGCTGGCAAGCAATTAATAATACTTTGCATATATCCGGCAGGAATATGCTGTTTATTCAATCCAGCCAGATAGTTGGCTTGTTTCCCCAATCTTGCCTCCGGTGTATGGAAAGGTGCAGGCAGTCGGTTCAATTTGGCTCTTAACTCCGACTTCTCCTTTGCATCGGGCAGGAGGCTACCTGAAACTTGTGGCTACCTGAAAAACACGGCCTGTTTGGGCGGCTGCCGGATTGGTTCGGCAGCCGGCTCAATGCAGCCGCATCCTTGTTCCAAACCCGCAAGAGCAAGCTGCCCGTCAAAGCCGGCCAACATGCCAGCGGCAAAGAGTATTACCGCGCGGCCGACCACGCCCGCACCAACGGCTGGGAACTCTCGCTCAACGGCCGCATCAACGAGCGCTGGCTGCTCAACGCCTCCTACACCCGCGCCAAAACCAAAGACAGCGACGGCAAACAACTGGCGGTCTATTACCCCGAGCATCTGGTCAAATTCTTCACCAGCTACGACATCAACGATCGCCTAACCGTGGGCGGCAACCTCAACTGGCAGAGCTTTATCACCGACGACCGGCCGGAAGTAACCGAACCCGCAGCCCGCGCCGCATTGGCGCAGCGCGCCTACGCCACCGTCGATCTGATGGCCAGCTACCAAATCGGCAAAAACCTGCGCCTGCGCCTGAATGCCGACAACATCTTCAACAAAAAATACAAAACCATGCCCGACATCCATGTGTACGGCACCCCGCGCAGCTTCACCGCGTCGGTGCGCTACACATTCTAAACGCGGCTTTCAGGCTGCCTTGCCCAAGCAGCGGCAGCCTGAAGATACGAAAGCAGCCTGAAAACCTTTCAGGCTGCTTTTTTCGAGCTCTTTTAAACGGTTTGGCTGCGCCAAGCAAACAGGCAGCCTGAAAAACGTTTGCGTCTTTCAGGCTGCCTGTTTTGCGCCGGATTCAGCGTCCCACCGATACCGGCTGGCCGTTGCGGTAGTTCTGCTGCTGCATCACCGCGCCGTTGATGGCGTAAACCGTCAACACGCCGTTTTCGGGGTGGGCGCGGAACACAAACAGGTTTTCGCGGGCAATCACCATCGGATCGCTGCGTTTTTGGCCGTCGAAATAAAAGTCCTGCACCAGATAATCGCGCTTGGACTGCTTTTTCAAGAGCTGGCGGTAATAGCCGCCCTTCACGCCGTGTTCAGTCGCGCGGCCTTCGGCATCGAAATAGGTAACGATCTGCTCTTCAATCACGCGCAAACCGCCCTTTTCGTCGGTATCGGCCTGCCGGCCGCCCAAGGGAATATTGACGCTGGTGCCGATGCCGACATGACGGCTGAAACCGCCCAAGCCGATGCCCAGCGACACGCCGTTGCCGTTGGTGCCGCAGGCGCTGAGTGCGGTGGCTGCCGCAATGGCGGCGATCAGTTTTTTGTTCATTATGAAACTCCTTGCCCAAATGGTTTTAACGCCGGCGATTATAACGGCTTTCACGCGAAAAAAGGCAGCCTGAAAACGGTTTTACGGTTTTCAGGCTGCCTTTTCGTTTCAAGTTACATCCCCAGCCACGCGGCAAGCTGCGGCCAGTAAGACAGGCAGGCAACGGCGGCCAAGGCAAGGACGATTCCGGCGACATTGACGGCGCTGATTTTCTCGCGCAACAGCAGCGTGCCGACCAGCGTGCCGGCAACAATCACGCCCATATTCATGGCGGTAAACACCAGCGTCGGGTCGTTTTTAAAAGCTTTGTGGGCTTTAAGGTAAAACAGGATATTGGTGAAATTCAGGCAGCCCAAAAGGATGCCGCCGCCGATGTCGCGCCGGCTCCATTTTTGGCGGCGCACAACGAGATAGCCGGCCATCAGCAGCGCGGCAAGCGCAAACATCACGCTTAGATAATCGGCGGTGGCGGCGGTTTTGGAGAGCTGTTTGAGCAGGATGTCGATAACGCCGTAGCCCGCCCATACGCCCAGCAGCAGGGGGGCGCTGCCTTTGGCGGCGGCGCTGCCGCGCCCTTTGTAGAGCAGGCAGCACAGTGCGGCAAAGGCCAGGGCGATGCCGATGATTTTGTTGCTGCTGAGCGTTTCGCCAAACAGCACAAAGGCGGCGAGCACCGGCAGAAACAGCGACAGGCGCTGGGCGGCGTCGGCCTTGACAATGCCCGCCTGCTCGGCGGCGCGCCCCATAATCACAAACACGCTCGGCAGCAGCATGCCCAACAGCGCCAAGAGCCAGCTTTGCGGCAGCAGCGCGCTTTGCCAGTTGTGCCAATCGGGCTTGAGAAAAACCAGCGACAGCAGCGCGGCCACGGGATAGTTCACCGCCACCGCCTGCGCCAGGCCGATGTCGTTTTTGCGGGCGAGTTTGAGCAGCACCGATACGGCGACGCTGCAGGCAATGCTGATCAGTAGAAAATTCATGGTGCAATCCTTTCAGGCTGCCTGAAAAACATCAGCGGCAGGCGGCCAGACATTCTTTGACCAGCGCCGGCCCGCGGTAAACCATGCCGCTGTACACCTGCACCGCCGTCGCGCCCAAATCGAGTTTGTGTTTGGCGTCGCCGCCGCTGAGTATGCCGCCGACACCGATCAGCGGCAGGCTGCCGGCAAAAGCATCGGCCAGTTTTTTCAGCACGCGGTTGCTGGGGGCGAACACCGGGGCGCCGCTTAGGCCGCCGGCTTCCTGCGCCAGCGGCGAAGCGCCCAGTGCGCTTTTGTCGATGGTGGTGTTGGTGGCGATGACGGCGTCGATGCCGCAGGCGGGAACGATGCGGGCGATATCGTCAATCTGCGCGTCGTCCAGATCGGGGGCGATTTTCACCGCCAGCGGTACATAGCGGCCGTGCTGCCCCTGCAGCTGCTGCTGGCGCTCTTTCAGGCTACCCAGCAGGCGCGAAAGTTCGTCGCCGGACTGCAGATCGCGCAGGTTTTTGGTATTGGGCGAAGAAATATTGACGGTGATGTAAGACGCATGGGGATAGGCTTTTTCCAAGCACAGCAGATAGTCGTCGGCAGCGTTTTCCAAGGGGGTAACGGCGTTTTTGCCGATATTGATGCCGAGCACGCCCTTAAAGCGGCTGCGTTCGATATTGGCGATCATGCGGTCGATGCCGTCGTTGTTAAAACCCATGCGGTTGAGCACCGCCAGCTGCTCGGGCGCGCGAAACAGGCGCGGTTTGGGATTGCCCGCCTGCGGCTTGGGGGTAACGGTGCCGATTTCGATAAAGCCGAAACCGAGCGCCGCCAGCGCGTCGATATACTCGCCGTTTTTGTCCAGTCCCGCCGCCAGCCCCACCGGATTGGGCAGATCCAGCCCCATCAGCTTGGTTGGCGCGGTATGGGGGTCGGTTTTGGGCAGCAGCCCCAGGCAGTAGGCGCGTTGCAGCTGGCGGAAGGTGAAGTGGTGGGCGTTTTCGGCGTCCATGGCAAACAAAAACGGGCGCAGCAGGCTGTACATAAAAGGACTTCCGTAAAGATTGGCAAAGGCGCGGATTCTACCCGAAAAGCAGCGCGATTTGGGCTTTCAGGCTGCCTGAAAACACCGTTTGCCCGCCGCGGGCAGGCGGATCAGGGCGATATGGAATATTCGCCGCATCCGCTATACAATCGCGGCTTTTCGCTTCAAGAGCCGCCACATCATGCCGCACACCTATCTGCCCGACCCCCGCCCCTATCCCGAACGCACCGTTAACAACAAACTGCTGCTGCTGGCCACCCGCATCGCCCGCCCCGAATCGGCCGAAGACGCCGAACAAGCGCGCGCCGAGTTGAAAAAACAAATCGCCCAGATGCTCGGCCTGCGCCACTACATCGGCCTGTCGGTGGCGATGACCATGGCCGGCGCGCCCGATATCTACACCGCACTGATGGACACCGTGGACGAAGCCCTGCAGCCTGAAAACGACGAACAATTACAGTGGTTCGCGCTGCCGGTTATCGTGGTGGCCGGCGCCGACAAAGCCGGCGAACTCAAAAGCAGCTGCCCCGAAGCCCTGATCAACGCCTGCCTGGCCAACTATCCCGCGCTGCGCCCGCTGACCCGCGCCGTGTGGCTGCCGCAGCTCATTCGTTCCGACGACTTTGCCAAAATCAAACCCGACGACTGGTACGCCGCCAAAGAAAGCACCGATGCCGCCGCCGAATTTGCCGCGTCGCTGCCCACCGCGTCCGCCGCCATTCCGCAGGACCAGTCGGTGCACGCGCTCTACGCGCTGGGCTACGGCGGCCGCGAAATCCAAGCCGCGCTCGGCCAAAGCCTGCGCGAAGCCGCCCTACCGCTGATGCAGGTATGGCAGGAATATCTCGCCGAAGAAAACATGACCCTGTTTACCAACCCGCTCAGCCCCGCCAGCCCGCTGGCTGCGCTGGCCGATGCCAGCCGCACCCGTTTGCGCATGGCGCTGGATGTCTTCTCCGCCAACGTTATCCGCTCGGTGCGCCTGCAAAGCCCGCGCGTCGGCGTGGTGATGGCGGCGCAAGAAGGCGGCAAGCTCCTATTCGGCTTCAATGCCGCCGAGTCCGCCTACTCACTGATGAGCCAGGTCTTTTCCTGGCCGCTGTCGCCGCGCGACGACATCCGCATCATCCAGCAAGACTTTCTCGATCTGATGGTGGACTGCCAAGTGGAAAACATCCGCCTGCTGCACGACATCCTGCCGGAAAACGCCGCCCTGCCCGATTATGCCGATGCGCTCGATCTGCCCGGCCACAATCCACTGTTTGACAACGGCAGCGAAAACGGCGTTGCCAATTAAACCCGTCCATTCGTTCAAACACAGGCAGCCTGAAAGCGCGAAAACCGTTTCAGGCTGCCTGAAAAACAAGAAAGGCCGCCCGATGAACCGATTGCAAGAAGCCCCGCTGGCTAGCGAAACCCTGTACCGTGGCAGCTTTATCGACATCTGCCGCGACCGCGTGCGCCTGCCCAACGGCCACGAAGCCGAGCGCGTAGTCGTGCGCCACCCCGGCGCCGCCTGCGTGCTGGCGGTAACCGCCGACAAGCGCGTGGTGCTGGTGCGCCAATGGCGCCACCCCACCGGAGAAGCCCTGCTCGAAGTGCCCGCCGGCAAACTCGATGCCGGCGAAGACCCCGCCGTCTGCGCCCTGCGCGAGCTGGCCGAAGAGACGCCCTACCGTGCCGAGCGCGTGGAAAAACTCGCCGAGTTCTACACCGCCCCCGGTTTCTGCGACGAAAAAATGCACCTGTACCGCGCCGTCAATATCAGCGCCGACAGCACGCTGCAGGCCGACGAAGACGAGTTTGTCGAAACCGTGCTGCTCGACCGTGCCGCCGTGCGCCGCGCGCTGGACGACGGCAGTATCCGCGACGCCAAAACCCTGATCGCCCTGCAGTTTTGGCTGGCCGAATCCGCATGAGTTACACCATCACCCCGCTGCCGGCGCTCAGCGACAACTATATCTGGCTGATCGCCAGCCGCGGCCGCGCCGTCTGCATCGACCCCGGCGCCGCCGCGCCCGTGCTGGCCTACCTGCAGCAACACAGCCTGCAGCTCGAGCATATCTGGATCACCCATGCCCACGGCGACCACACCGCCGGCATTGCCGAACTGCTGGCCGCCTTCCCCCAATGCCGCGTCAGCGGCGGCAGCGACATTGCCGCCGCTACCGATACCGTTGGTGAAGGCAGCCTGATCCGCTGGCAGGGCTTGGACGCCGAAGTCTGGCACACCCCCGGCCATACCGCCGGCCATCTGTGTTATCTCTTCGACGGGCACCGCCACGTTTTCACCGGCGACACCCTGTTTGCCGCCGGCTGCGGCCGCGTCTTCCCCGACAGCCGCCTCGAATGGCTGTACACCAGCCTGCAGCGTCTCGCCGCCCTGCCCGACTCTGCCCTGCTCTACCCCGCCCACGAATACACCGCCGCCAACCTGCGTTTTGCCGAACATATCGAGCCGGACAACGCCGACATCCGCCGCGCCACCACCACACTCACCATACCCAGCCTGCCGGTTTCGCTGGCGCACGAAAAGCGCGTCAATCCCTTTTTACGCAGCCACCTGCCCGCCGTCCAAGCCCGCGCCGCCGAGCTTTCAGGCTGCCCTGCCGGCAATGCCGAAGCCGCATTCATACTGCTGCGCGAATTGAAAAACCGTTTTTAAAGCAGTTCAAACGCTTTTCAGGCTGCCTTGAGACACTTCCCAAAAGCAGCCTGAAACCCGAATCCGCCCGCACAAAAATACAAAACGCCCAATCCGTAATCCCTGCCACCAACACAGGCAGCCTGAAAAGTTTTCAGGCTGCCTGTGTTGGTATTGAGCAAAAGCTTGTCGGATACGAGTATCCGACCTACGGGGCTTAACAGCAAAGCGCGTCGCCGTTACTCCCAAGCAAAGCCTTCGCCGCAAAAGGCGACGAAAACCAGTTTGGTGTCGCCGACTTGGATAATGTCGCGGTTTTTCAGCACGGGTTCGCCGCGGATGGTGCTGCCGTTGAGCAGGGGCAGGTTGCGGCTGCTGCCGCGTTCGACGAAAAATTCGTTGGCGTGCGGGTCGTAGATGACGGCGGCGTGGGTTTCGCGGCTGACGGCGGGGTCGCTGCGCCTGCCGAAGTCGAGCGACACTTCCATTTCTGCGCTGCGGCCGATGCGGTTGGCGCCGCGCACGAGGCGGAAGTCGGTGCCGCGTCCTGCGCCTTCGGTGATGACCAGCCAGCCGGCGGCGGGCAGTTCGCGCATGCCTTTGGCGCGGGCTTCGGGGTCGGCGTCGCGGTTGGCGCCGAAGATGTGGGTTTTGCGCGCGTTGTCTTCGGCGGCGTTGGCGACGATTTGCGTTTTCGCCGTCTGATCGGCGGCATGCGGGTCGGCAACCATCTGCGTGCGCACGTCCTGCGCGGGTGCGCTGAGAACGGCGGTGTGTTCGGCGGCGGTGAGGCCGTCTGAAAGCGGTGCGGCGGCTTTCAGACGGCCTGCGTCGCCGCAGTAGGGGCAGTCGGCACAGAGGGCGGGGTCGTAGTAGTGTTTGGCGGCGGCGCACAGTTTCATGGCCATGGCTGTTTCCTTTTTAAGACTGGGTGAGGCGGTAGGCGATGTCGCGGTTGGCGAGATAAACGGTCTGCCCGGAGCGCAGGGCGGCGCGGTCGATGCGCTTGGCTAGATCGTCAACAAAGGTGCCGTTGGTGGACCGGCAGTCTTCGATGGTGATGTTGCCCGCTGCATCGGCGCTGATGCGGCAGTGGCGGCCGGAAATCTGCTGGCGGTTGATGACGACGTCGTTATCGGGGCTGCGTCCAACGGTTACGCTGCGCCCTGCGCTCAATACGATGTTCGGCAGTCCGGCAGACAGGGGGGCGAGCACCCAGTCGCCGCCGAGGCCGTCTGAAGCGGGCGAACCGACGCTGAAACGGGCGACGGCGGGGTCGGCGGTCAGCTGCAGCACGTCGCCCGCGTTGAGGACGGTGCGGCTGATTTTGCTGCCGTTGCTGTAGGTGCCGTTGGTACTGCCGAGGTCTTCGGCCTGCACGCTGCGGCCGTCAAACAGCAGGCGGACGTGGCGGCCGGAAATCTGAGCTTTGTCGATGACGATGTCGGCCTGTGCGCTGCGTCCTAGGATTTGGGCGCGCCCCGCACGGAGCACGATGGGTGTGCCGCCGCCCAGCGGGGTCAGGGTGATGCTGCCCGCGCCGCCGCCTGCCGCTGCCTGCGCCTGTTGCGCGCCGACGATTTTGCGGATGAGTTGGGAATTGATCGGCGGATGGCTGCCCGCTTTCACTTGTTTTTTCAGCCGCAGCAGATACACGCCGCCGCCTGCCGCCAGCAGCACCAGCAAGCCCATGCCGGTGTAGAGCAGCGTCAGCTGGCGGCGCGTGCCGGCGGTGGCGCTGTCCACGCATTCGCCCGCCGCTTGGGTAAAGCTGACGTTGTGGCTTTTGAGCATGGGCACGAGTTCGGAATTGGATACGGCGATCACGGTGTTTATCTGCTGTTTGTGCGCGCCTTCGTTGGTACCGACCACCTGGCCGCAGCGGTTGACCAGCGGGCCGCCGCTGTTGCCGCCGCTGATGGGCGCATGGTGTTCCCAATAGCTGCGGTTGCCGTAGTTTTTAAATTCGCGTTTCAGGCTGCCTTCGGCAATGCCCGGCTGGATGTAGGCGTCCGGATCGCCGAAGCCGTAGCCGGCGGTGATTTCGTCGGACGCGCCGGGAAAGCCGATGGAAAATACCGGCAGGGTAGGCTGGACGAATTTGCCGTCGGCCAGCGGCAGCGGTTTGCCGGTCAGACCGTTCACTTGCAACAGGCTCAAGTCCTTTGCGCTGTCGCTTACAAGAGGCTGGGTGGACATCAGTTCCAGCTGCGGCGCGATTTTGCGCACCAGAAACACCTGCGGCTTGCCCAGCTGCGCCATTTCGCCGACATCGGCGTTCGCCACATGGTCGTTGGTAACGATATGCCCCTGATTGGAAACCAGATAGCCCGAGCCGTGTCCGGCAAACAGGTAAAGCTGGCCGTTTTGCTTGAAGAAGGTGAGCAGCTGCTGTTGCGGCGTCATAATCCGCACATAGCCTTTGTCGTTGATTTCAGAGAGCATCTGCTGGTTGACCATTTGTGCGGCCACCTGCGGCGGCAACGGTACGCCTATCCACAGGCGGTAAACCGATTCGGCGGCTTTAAGCACATCGGGCTGGTTGGCCTGCGCCGTGGGGGCGGCGGCGAAAAACAGGGACAATAAAATCGTGCGCCAGAGTTTCATGGGGGAATCCTTTATTTGTATGACAGGCAGGAGGTTTTTAATCAGAGGCAGCCTGAAACCGTTTTCAGGCTGCCTAGGGGCTGTTTACAATTGGTTTGCGCAGTGGATTTTAGGTCAGAAAACAGGCTATGCAAGGCGCAAACCGCAGCAAAGTTGGACACCTTGCGAGGATTGGCAACACGGCAGAGTCTGTTTTATGGCGTAAAAGCCACCGCAATACCAAATGTGAATAGCCCCTAGTAATATTATCTCAGCGGTTTGGAAATATGCGGCAGGGGCGGGGTTTTGCTTTTGCCGCCTTTTTCTTGTTTAGCGGCGGCGGGCGGTTCGGACGCGGATTGCGGGGCGGGTTCGGAGGCGGGTGTCTCGGACGCGGCGGCAGGCGGTGGGGCGCTTGGGACAGACGCGGCGGCTTCGGATGCGCTTTGCGCGGCAGGTTCGGAAGCGGCGGGCGGCGGGACGGTTTCTTCGGTCGGGCGGGTGAGATGGTAGACCAGTCCGCCGATCAGCAGGGCACCGAGAAGGAAGCCGACGAATACGCCTTTCAGGCTGCTTTTTGCGGGCGGGCGTTGTTCGCCGTTTTCAGGCTGCCTGTCGGCGGGGGCGGCTTGGGTGGGAAGGGTTTGGGTGGCGGGGGCGGACGGGTCGGCGGGGTGGCGGACGAGGATGAGCGAGGTGTTGTCCTGATGGGGGTTTTGTTTGGCAAGGACGACGCTGATCAGGGCTTGCGCTTGGGCTTCGGGGTCGGCGGCGGCGTTGAGGGTGTCTTCGATTTCGCGGTCAGACAGGGTTTGCACGCCGTCGCTGGCGAGCAGGAGGGTGTCGCCGGGGTTCAGGCTGCCGCTGCGGCAGTCGGTATGGGCGATGTCTTTGCCGGTAACGGCGCTGGTAACGGCATGGCGGGCGGGGTGGCGTTCGGCTTCTTCGGCGGTGATTTCGCCGGCGGCTATCATGCGTTTGAGGTCTTCGGCGAAGGCGTGGTTGGCGTTGATGCGGCGCAGTCGGCCGTTTTCCAGCAGGTAGAGCGGGCTGTCGCCGACGCTGATGTAGCTGTATGTGCCTGTGTTTTCATCGGCAATCAGGGCGATGAGGGTGCTGCCCATGCCGTCGAGTTCGGGATGACTTTGCAGGATGCGGGCGAGAGCTTGGTTGGCGGCGTTAAGGGCGGCGTGCAGTTGGTTTTCGGCCGCGCGGCTGTCGGCGGGCGGGTTTTGCCGGTGAAAGTGGTCGAGGATGGCGGCGACAACGGCGCGGGCGGCGGTTTGCCCGCCTTGCTGCCCGCCCATGCCGTCGGCAAGGACGTAGAGGGTGTGGCGCGGGGCGAGAACGAGGTTGCCGAGTGCGTCCTGCTGTTCTTCGCGGCGGCCGATGTGCTGGGCTTGGTGGAAATCGGGCTGCATGGGGATTCCTTCGGACTTGGTTTTCAGGCTGCTTGGGGCGGAGGCCGTCTGAACGCTTGGGCGTGCGATGCGGAATCTGCCGTTTTGGTTTTTCAGACGGCCTTGCCGGTTTTCAGGCTGCTTTGGGTGTTTTTAGTGAAGCGACACAAAAATCTACGGCGTTGCTGCGCCTTAGCTCGAAGAGGGCGGTTTGCTAAGGCATTAAAAATGCCAAGTAAACCAGCCTCGTACTACTTGTACTGTCTGCGGCTTGCTGCCTTGTATCTTTCTGTGTCGCTTCACTATTGCTTGGCAGAGGCCGTCTGAAAAGCGGGTTTCAGACGGCCTTGCGGGTTTGGACTTGGCGAAAGCCCGCAAATCCGTTTTCAGGCTGCCTATTGGCGGCAGTCCGCGCCCGATATGCTTGCATCCACCAAGTGTTTGTTGTTGCGGTCGTAAAACGCTATCAGCAGTGTGCCGCCGCTGGTGAGCCATGGAGCGACATTAGGGTCTTGGCAGGAGGTTTTCGCCATTTCGGGGCCGAGCGCGGATTTGATTTGCTCTAATTGGGCGTTGCTGATGTCGCGCCGGCGTAGTTTGGTGAGGGTGACCTGCATAATCATGGTGTTGCTGGCTTCGACGTAGAGGGCTTTTTCCCAGCGCACGCCGTCGCCGAGCGATTTGGGCAGTTCGCGGTTCATTTTTTCGACTTGGGCGGCGATTTGGGCGGTGTTGCTGTTGCCGCCGACGGGCATGGGCTGTTGCGGCTGTTCTGGCTGCTCCCCGGGCAGGCTGCCGCCGTTGTCGGCGGGCGGGAGGACGATGGGGTCGTTGGCGGGGGCGGCGGTTTGGACGGCGGAAGCGGTCTGCGCGGGTTCGTCGGCGGGTTCTTTCTCTTTGCCGCCAAAGGCAAAGACGGCGATGACGGCAATCAGTACGGCCGCTGCGCCGCCGATGCCGCCCCACAGCAGCAGTTTGTTTTTCGGACGCGGGGCGGCGGCTGCGGCGGCTTGGGGCGCGCTGTAAACGGCAGTGGCGCCGTTGTAAGCGGCTTGGGTGGCGGGGGCGGCACTGTAGGCAGGGGCAGCCTGAACGGGCGGCGGCAGTTCTTTTTGTCCGAGCAGTGCCTGCTGCATGTCCATCGCGCTTTGGAAACGGTTTTCGGCGCGTACATTCAGGGCGTAATCGACGGCGGCAAGAAAGGCGTGGCTGTATTGTTTTTCGTATTCGCTGCCGGCGAGTTTGGGCTGGGTGTCTTCGCCGGCGATGCGGGCGGGGGCTTCTTCAATCAGGCGGTGGGCAACGGCTTGGTAGATGCAGGCGCCGAGGCTGTACAAATCAAGCGCGGGCATGAACACATCGCGCGAGTGGTATTGCTCGATGGGCGCGAACGGCGGGGTGAGGATTTGGGTGAGCGGGCGGCTTTTCTGGCCGACTGCCTGACGGGCGGCGCCGAAGTCAATCAGCACGGGGGTTTGGTTTTCGGTGATGAAGATGTTTTCGGGCTTGATGTCGCGGTGCAGAAGCTGGCGCTCGTGGATGTATTTGAGCCCTTCGAGCAGGGGGATGAAGATGTTTTGCAGCTCGGCTTCGCCCGCGTGCGGGTGGTCTTTGATCCATTGGTGCAGGGTGATGCCGCTCAGATAGGGCATGACGAAATAAGCCGTGCCGTTGGCTTCAAAAAGATCGGTTACTTTGACGATGTTGGGGTGGTTTAAGCCGTAGAGCAGTTTGGCTTCGTTGAAAAAGCCGTTCAGGCCCCAGTTGAAAATCTCCTGATCGCTGCTGCTTTTGGCCTGGACGGTCAGCCCTTCGACGCGCACGCCGCTGTCGGGCAGGTATTCTTTGATAACGTGCTGCGAGCCCAGATGGATGTGTTCGGCCAGATAGGTGATGCCGAACGCGCCCGAACCGAGCACTTTCAATACGATGTAAACGTGAAGCTGGCTGCCGGGGGCAAGCGCGTCTGCGCGTTGGATGCTCTGCTGCGCCATGGAGACCGTCCTTTTTGCTCAAAAATGAAAACGGCAGCCATTATATAGCGCCATTCCGGCAAAATAAATTTTTTCAGGCTGCCTTTCCAGGCAGCCTGAAAACAGATTAAGGCTTGCTTGCGATACGTCAATTCCCCGGCGGCGCCTGCTGCATCTGCTGCATATTGCGCAAAGCCTGTTCCATATCGATCCAGCCGGCGGCGGCGAAGATGCCGAATAAGAGCAGATAGGCGATGCCCATCACCAACAGGCCGGCCAGATAGCCCAGCAGTACGCGGCTGCCGCGCTGGCCGCCCAGACGCATCAGGCCGATGGCCTGCGCCCAGAAAGTCCACAGCCCCCAAAGCAGCGACAGGGGCGCGAGATCGGGAATGTACATCACCAGCAGCGTCGGCAGCGCCAGCGCTTCGCTGGCGAGAATATAGCCGCGCAGGGGCAGCTTGGGGCTGCCGAAATAATGCAGCACGGCGGCTATGCAGTGCGACAGCGCCAGCCAGCGCACGCTGATCATCAGCACTGACAGCGCCACCGTGCCGTAACCGCTGCCGATTAAGGGGGCGACGGCGGCAGAATGGATGGCACCCAGCGCCAGCAGCACCGCTGCCGTTACCGCCGCGCCATAGCGGTATTCTTCGGCGGGACGGTAGCGCAGCCGCACAATGGCGGCGGCATCGTTAAACAAAGCCAGCAGATTCATGGTGTGTGTTTTCCTATCCGGTTTCGCGTGTTGGCGATATTCGGGCATTAACTAGCAGCAGCCTGAAACTTTCAGGCTGCCTAGCAGTACGGCTGCCCGATTATGCATTCAGGCAGCCTGAAAGCCTTTTATTGGTGCTGACAGCCGCAGCTGCAGCCTTCGTGCTCCTGCCATTCTTCCTCGCTGCCCTCGAAATAGGCCAGCGCTTCGTAGTCGCCACTTTCGATGAATTCCACCAAATCGGCCAGCGTTTCGGCGCCTTCCACCCAGTCGCAAGGCTCGCCCTCGGGCAGGTTTTCCGGCAGCACCGCCGCCTGCGGCTGCTGCCAGGCAATCCAATAGCCGTTGGCGGTATGGTAAAACTCGGCATCGGGGCGGATGCGGCCTTCGCCGGCGGCTTCCATGCGGCGGGCGATTTCGGCTTGATACGGCAGGGTGTTCATGGCGGCTCCCGTGAAAAAAGGCGCGATTATATCGCAAACCCCGCCCCGCGCCTGCTGCTGCCTTGCTATAATGACCGCCGTTTTTACCCGATTTTTAACTGTTTTGCCGATATGAGAAAACCGCAACGCGGCTTCGCCCGCATCGACCGCGTCAAAGAGCAGCTTACCCGCGAGCTGGCCGAACTGACGCGCACCGGCCTGAAAGACCCCCGCGCCGGCTTTATTACCATCAACGACGTCGAAGTCAGCCGCGACTACAGCCACGCCACCGTCTATTACACCGTGCTCGACGAAAACACCCGCGAAGTCACCGCCGAAGCCTTGGAACATGCCAAAGGCTTTTTGCGCAGCGAACTGTCCAAGCGCATCAGCGTGTTTCGCACGCCGGAATTGCATTTCGTTTACGACAGCTCTTTGGAGCGCGGCATGAGTCTGTCGCAACTGATCGACCAAGTGGCCGCCGAAAAACCGGTGGAAGACTGAAACCGTCCACCTTTCAGACTGCCTGAAACCCACACAGCAAGGAGCACACACGATGCGCATATTACTGACAGGAGCCAACGGCCAGGTCGGCCGCTGCCTGCGCGCCCAAAAACCCGAAGACTGGGAAATGATCGCCGCCGATTCGGCCACGCTCGACATCACCGATTCGGCCGCCATCACCGGCATGGTGCAGAACTTCGAGCCCGACGTCATCATCAACGCCGCCGGCTACACCAATCTTGAAGCCGCCGAATGCCACCCCGACGAAGTGTTCGCCGTCAACGCCACTGGCGTGCGCAACCTTGCCCGCGCCGCCGCCAATGCCGGCATCCGCCTGATCCACATTTCCAGCGACTACGTATTCGACGGCGCCAAACAGGCGCCCTACACCGAATCGGACTACCCCAACCCCCTGAGCATCTACGCCAAATCCAAGCTCGCCGGCGAACTCTTGGCACTCGCGCACCACGCCGACAGCATTATCGTCCGCAGCTCGTGGGTGTTTTCCGAATACGACGGCAACTTCGTCAAAGCCATTGTCGACCAAGCCGGCCAAGAGCGCATCGACGTGGTCAGCGACAAAACCGGCTGCCCCACCTACGCCGGCGATCTCGCCCGCCTGATGATTAATCTGGCGCAAGAGCCCGCCACCCTGCGCGGCATCTACCACTACTGCGGCGATACCGCCGTCAACCGCTTCCAGTTTGCCCAAACCGTATTGCAAGAACTCGCCCTTTTGCAGCCGGTAAACGCCCGTCTGCACGAAATTCCCGCCGGCTGCGAGCGCACCCCGCGCCCGCCCTACAGCGTGCTCAACTGCGAAAAAATCCGCCGCTTGGGCTACAGCCAGCCCGACTGGCAGGCCGCCCTCAAACGCATCCTGCCGAAAATCCTTGCCGAAGCAGCCTGAAAATCTGACCGCTTCGCTTTGCCCCCTTTCAGGCTGCCTTAATCAAAAGGCAGCCTGAAAACCGACCAACTTCAGATTCCCCCATTCCCATGCTCAGCAACTCCACCATCCTTATCACCGGCGGCACCGGCTCATTCGGCAACACCTTCGTGCCCATGACCCTCGCCCGTTACAACCCCAAAAAAATCATCATCCTCTCCCGCGACGAAATGAAGCAGTGGGACATGGCAAAACAATACCAAGGCGACAAACGCGTGCGCTTTTTCATCGGCGACGTGCGCGACAAAGACCGCCTGTACCGCGCGCTGGACGGCGTGGATTACGTTGTCCACGCCGCCGCCACCAAAATCGTCCCCACCGCCGAATACAACCCGTTTGAGTGCGTGAAAACCAACATCAACGGCGCGATGAACCTGATCGACGCCTGCATAGACAAAGGCGTGAAAAAAGTCGTCGCCCTGTCCACCGACAAAGCCAGCAGCCCCGTCAATCTCTACGGCGCCACCAAGCTCGCATCCGACAAACTCTTCGTTGCCGGCAACGCCTACTCGGGCGAACACGGCTGCCGCTTCGCCGTGGTGCGCTACGGCAATGTGATGGGCTCGCGCGGCTCCGTCATCCCTTTTTTCCTCTCGCAGCGCGAAAGCGGCGTACTGCCGATAACCGACCCGCGCATGACCCGCTTTATGATTTCGCTGGAACAAGGCGTAGAGCTGGTTTGGCACGCCTTTGACGACATGGTCGGCGGCGAGATTTATGTGAAAAAAATCCCGTCGATGAACATCTGCGAACTCGCCCGCGCCGTCGCCCCAGAATGCGAACAAAAAACCGTCGGCATCCGCCCCGGCGAAAAACTGCACGAGCAGATGATCGGCGCGGAAGACTCGTGGCACACCTACGAATACCCCGAGCACTTCAAAATCCTTCCCGCCATCAACGGCTGGGACAAAACCCCCGAGCGCATCAAAGACGGCGTGAAAGTGCCCGAAGGCTTTGTTTACGCCAGCGACAACAACAGCCAATGGATGTCGCAGGACGAGCTTAAAGCATGGGTGGAAGCCAATCGGCATAAAATCGGCAAGATTTAGGTTTTCGGTTTTCAGGCTGCCTTTGGAATGTGCGAAAGGCAGCCTGAAAAACCATCATCCCCGTTTGCAGCCCAATCCGTTTTCAGGCTGCCCGCAACCATCTTTTAAAGAAAAGGACTCCAAGCATGTATCAAACCGAACAAGAACACTTTTGGGCAGGCGGCTTTGGCGACGAATACGTCGAGCGCAACCAGGGCGAACAAATGCTCGCCGCCAACCTCGCCCTGTTCTCCCAAGCCCTGCGCCGCGTCCAGCCGATTGAGAACATGATAGAGTTCGGTGCCAATCGCGGCATGAACCTCAAAGCCCTGCAACTGCTGTTCCCTAAGTTGGAAGCCAGCGCCATAGAAATCAACGAAAAAGCCGTTGCCAAACTGCAACATGTGATCCCGGCCGAGCGCATCCGCCATCAATCCATTTTGGAATGGGACAGCCCGGAACAATGGGATCTGACCCTGATCAAAGGCGTGCTGATCCACATCAATCCCGACGAACTGCCGCGCGTGTACCAGAAACTCGTCCGCAGCAGCCGACGCTACCTGCTCGTTGTCGAGTACTACAACCCAAGCCCCGTAACCGTTAACTATCGCGGACACAACGAACGCCTGTTCAAACGCGACTTCGCCGGCGAAATCATGGCGCAGCATCCCGAAATGAAACTCGCAGACTACGGATTCGTCTATCGCGGCGATAAAAACTTCCCGCAAGACGATTTGACTTACTTCCTAATGGAAAAACAATGACCCTTTATGTTCAGGCAGCCTGAAAACCACCCGTTCCATGACCCGCACCGCCGCCCGCATCATTAAAAAACCGCCGATCACACCCATAGGGGAACAGCTTGTTTTTCAGGCTGCCTCCACGCATATCGCAGGCAGCCTGAAAACCCCAACTCCAGTTTTCAGGCTGCCTTTTCCCAAGCCCACCTTTACACACACCACACAAGGAAAAACCACCATGAACACACCCGTCCAACCCCAGCACGAACTGCAGATGACCGTACTGATGACGCCCGATATGGCCAATTTCAGCGGCAACGTCCACGGCGGCGATCTGCTCAAACTGCTCGACCAGGTCGCCTACGCCTGCGCCAGCCGTTATTCCGGCCATTACTGCGTTACCCTTTCCGTGGACAAAGTAACCTTTAAAGAACCGATTTACGTCGGCGAGCTGGTAACTTTTCTCGCCAGCGTCAACCATGTCGGCCGCACGTCGATGGAAGTGGGCATCCGCGTCGAAGCGCAGAATATCCGCGAACGCACCCTGCGCCACACCAATTCCTGCTACTTCACCATGGTGGCGGTGGAAAACGGCAAACCGGTGCCGGTGCCGCCGCTGGAATTGACCAGCGAAGCGCAAAAATGCCGCTTTGAAGCCGCCGAGCAGCGCAAAAAACTGCGCCTGCAACAGGCCGAAGCCGAAAGCTGCCTGCCGTGCAAGCAGAAAGCCTAAAGCAGCGGCACAGGCAACCTAAAAGCAGCCTGAAAAGTTTTCAGGCTGCTTTTGCTTTGCCGTCGTCTGCGGCGTGCATCCGGCAATCTCGGGCGCAAACAAAACCGCAGGCAGCCTGAAAACCGTTGCGGCAGCCGCGCCGCGCCACCCGCTTTGGGCTATAATCGGTGTTCCTTTCCACCACGCCGGAGCGAAGCCATGTCGATTTCCTTCAGCCAATACCTGCTTTACCTGCAATACATGCTGGCAGCCGCGGCGATGACCGTGCTGTTTGCCGGCGCCTATCTGCGCATCACGCCCGCGCGCGAGTTGTCGCTGATCCGCAGCGGCAATCTGGCCTGCGCCCTGTCTTTCGGCGGCGCGGTGCTGGGTTTTTGCATCGCGCTGGCCGCGGGCATGACGCACAGCGTAAGCCTGCCCGACTTTATGCTGTGGGGCGTGGGTGCGGCGCTGGTGCAGATCGGCGTGTATTTCGCCGCCACCCGCCTGATTCCGCTGGCATCGGTCGAGCTGGAAAACGGCAATACCGCCGTCGGCGCGCTGTTTTGCGCACTGTCGCTGGCCATCGGCCTGCTCAACGCCGCCAGTCTCAGCGGCTGATGCCGTTTTTTCAGGCTGCCCTACCATTCACACAAGGAGCTTCCCATGCTGGGCTTTATCCGCAAGCAGTTTATCGACGTTATCGAATGGCCGAACCCCGAGCCGGAAACGCTGATGTGGCGTTTTCCGGTGGCCGACCAGGAAATCCAAAACGGCGCCAGCCTGACCGTGCGCGAAGCGCAGGCGGCGCTGTTTGTGGACGAAGGCAAAACCGCCGACGTTTTCCAGCCCGGCCGCTACACCCTCACCACCCAAACCCTGCCGCTGCTCACCAATCTGAAAAACTGGGACAAACTGTTCCAATCCCCCTTTAAATCCGACGTTTACTTCTTCAGTACCCGCCAGCAGCTCGGCCGCCGCTGGGGCACCGCCCAGCCGGTTACCGTGCGCGATGCCGATTTCGGCGTGATCCAGCTGCGCGCCTTCGGCATGTACAGCTACCGCATCAGCGAGCCCGCCCGCTTCTTCACCGAAGTTGCCGGCGTCGCCGAGCAATACAGCGGCGGCGAACTCGACAACCAATTACGCAACATCGCCATGACCCAGATGGCCGCCGCCTTCGGCAATTCCGGCGTGCCGTTTTTGGATATGGCCGCCAACCAGGTTTTGCTGTCGCAGAAAATGCAGGAGCTGCTGCTGCCCGAGTTCGCCAAGCTCGGTCTGGCGCTGGAAAACTTCACCGTTGAGAGCATCACCCTGCCCGAAAACGTGCAAAAAGCGCTCGACAGCAAAATGTCGATGGGCATCATCGGCGACCTTGGCCGCTACACCCAGTACCAAACTGCCGAAGCCATCCCGCTGGCCGCGCAAAACGAAGGCGGACTCGCCGGCATCGGTGCCGGACTGGGCGTGGGCGCCGGCATCGGCCAGGCAATGGCCGGCGCCATGGCCAATATGGCACAGGCCGCGCAGGCCGCCCCCGCGCCCGCTGCCGGCGAAGACCCGCAGGCCAAACTCGCCAAGCTCAAAACCCTGCTCGACCAAAACCTGATCTCCACCGAAGATTACGAAAAAGCCAAAGCCGAAGTGCTCAAACAGCTGATCGGCTGACACCGCAAAGGCAGCCTGAAAGCGGTTTGAACGTTTTCAGGCTGCCTGCATCCCAACACAGCACACCCCATGACCGCCCTGCTTATCATCCTTGCCCTTATCTGCCTGCTTGCCGGCCTGGCCGGCACCGTCTATCCCGCCGTTCCCGGGCTGCCGCTGATGTTCGGCGGCGCCTGGCTTTTGGCCTACAGCAGCGACTACCAAATCGTCGGCGGCTGGACGCTGGCGGTGCTGGGCGTGGTGGCCGCCGTCGGCTTTGCCACCGACTTTTTCGCCAGCCTGCTCGGCGCCAAATACACCGGCGCCAGTAAAGAAGCGGTGTGGGGCGCCTTTATCGGCGGCATCGCCGGCATGTTTCTCGGCATCCCCGGCCTGCTGCTGGGGCCCTTGGCCGGCGCCGCCGTCGGCGAATATGCCGCCCGCCGCTGCCTTTTGCAGGCGGGCAAAGTTGGCATCGGCACCTTTATCGGCTTTATTCTCGGCGTGGTCGCCAAAATCGGCACCGCGCTGGTGATTATTTTGGTACTGGCGTGGTGCTATCTGGCGCAACTGTTTGTATAAAAGCATCACTTTACCTTTCAGCGCGCAACATTTTTCTGCTTTTCAGGCTGCCTTTTTATGGCAGCCTGAAAGTTTTTTGCACGGCCGAACGCAGCAGGCAGCCTGAAACATCGTCAAACACGGGCATCCGCCGAAAACCAAAGCACAAACCAGCGATTACATTTGACAACATCCTGAAAATTTTTCCATTTTCAGCGTAAAAAATTCGATTATCATGCGCCGCTTTTTTTTACCACACACAGAGAGACCGCCCATGTCCGGCATCCGCCCCACCCTCAAACCTATCGTTCTGACTACCCTGTCCGCCCTAATCGCCCTGCCCGCAGCGGCCGACGACACCGCCGCCGCCGACAACGGCCAAAGCCTGCAAACCGTGAGCGTACAGGGCGTTAACCGCTCCACCCGCACCGAAAACCGCAATTCCTACACCACCTCCGCCATGCGCACCACCACCGGCCTAGCGCTATCGCCCAAAGAAACGCCGCAGTCGGTAAGCGTGATTACCAAAACGCAAATCGAGCAGCAGGGCATCACCAATATGGTGGACGCGCTGAAAACCACCACCGGCGTCAACGTCATCCGCGACGGCGGCATCTCCCGTTTCCAATCGCGCGGCTTTTACATCGACCAGATTGAAGAAGACGGCGTATCGTCCACCGTGCCCGGTGCGATCAACAACCCGATGTACGATGCGCAAAGCATGAGCGACATCGCCATTTACGACCATATCGAAGTGGTGCGCGGCGCCACCGGCCTGACCCAGGCCAACGGCGAACCCGGCGGCACGGTAAACGCCGTACGCAAACGCCCCACTTCCAACCGCCAGCTGCAGGGCGAAGTGCAGGTTGACCGCTTCGGCAAAATCCGCACCGCCGGCGACTTCTCCGGCGCACTCAACGAAAACGGCACCTTGCGCGGCCGCGCCGTGGTTGCCCTTGAGCGCGACAAAAACTTCAAAGACCGTGTCAAAGGCGGCAACGGCACCCTCTACGGCGTAATGGACGCCCAGCTTGGCGAAGCCACTACCCTGACTTGGGGCGGTCTCTACCAGCGCAAAAACACCAAACCCGACGATTGGGGCGTGGCACTGGGTCTGCCGCGCGACATCTTCCTCGGCTACAACTGGAACAAAGGCGTGTACGACAAAGCCAATGTCTTTGTCGAACTTGAACACTATCTCAACGACAACTGGCGCTACACCGGCAAACTTGACTACAACTACAACGAAAACACCAAGAAAGTCGGCGGCATCTACAATACCGCCACTACCTACCCGGGCTACACCACCGGCGGCAAGCTCGCTTCAGGCTGGCTCTCCCGCTACGACAACGACGAAAAGCAGTTCACCTTTAAAAACAATCTGAACGGCAAATTCGAACTCTTCGGCAAAACCCACGAAATCTTTACCGAATACACGCTGACCCGCACTCTGAACAACGGCAAACGCCGCCAATACAACTACCGCGGCTCTTTCGATCCGATGACCTTTACCGGCAGCGAAGTGGCCGAGCCGGCAAGCTGGGATGCCGTGCCTTATCAGATGTACTGGGAAACCAAGTCGAAAAAAACCGCCCACGCCCTGCTGCTGGGCTTGCGTCTGAACCCTACCGACAAGCTGCACATTATGGCCGGCACGCGCTGGAACCACATCAAGTCGCACTACGTTACCGATTATTTCTATACGGCCGGCAGCGTAGATAACGATCCCGACAGCGTTACCGACCGCAAAACTGTGCGCTTTAACCCCTACTTCGCCCTTACCTACGATTTGACGCCGCAGCAAAGCCTGTACGCCAGCTACACCTCGATTTTCAAACCCAACAGCAACCAAGACCGCAACAAGCAGTATCTTGATCCCGTTGTCGGCGCCAACTACGAAATCGGCTGGAAAGGCGAATGGCTCAACCGCAAGCTCAACACCTCGGTAGCCCTATTTGACATCGAACAAGACAACCGCGCCGTGCAGGTGTACGACACCGCCGAGCAGAAATGGTATTGGGAGCCGGTAGGCAAAGTACGCAGCCGCGGCATCGAAGCCGAAATCTCCGGCAACCTGACCGCAGATTGGAAAATCTTTGCCGGCTATACGCTCAACAACAGCAAATATCTGGAAGCCGAAGCGCGCGGCAACACCCCCAAAGGCACCAACTTCAGCCGCCACACGCCGCAACACATGCTGCGCCTGTACACCAGCTACAACCTGCCCTTTGCCGATAGGAAATGGACAGTCGGCGGCGGCGTAAGCGCCCAAAGCAAAACCGCCAGCCTCTATGGCGTAAGCCGCGGCGGCTATGCCGTATTCAACGCCAATGTTGATTACCAGCCGAGCAAAAACCTCAAGCTGTCGCTGATTTCCACCAACCTGTTCAACCGTTACTACTACGAGAACAACAAAGTCAGCAGCAAAGGCGCCAACAACTACTACGGCGAACCGCGCAACCTGATGTTCAGAGTCAACTACAAGTTCTAAACCTCAGCCGTCTGAATCCCCTTTTCAGACGGCATCTCCCACCCCAAAGGCAGCCTGAAAACCTTTCAGGCTGCCTTCCCATCTTGGCAGAACCATGAAAACCCTCCGCCGCTTCCTTACCCTTGCCGCCCCCTTCTGGCTGCGGCAAAACCCCTGGTACAACTGGCTGCTTTTGGCCGCCGTTGTCGGCTTCTCGCTGGCCATCGTCCGCGTCGGCGTGCTGATTACCGACTGGAACAAAACCTTCTACGACGCCCTGGCCGCCTTCGACGGCCGCGCCATGCCCGCGCTGATACTCGAATACCTCGTTTACATCACCCTCGTAACCGCCTTCGTCGCCTGCGGCAACTGGCTGCGCAAAGTCCTGCTTTTCCGCTGGCGCGAACACCTCACCGGCCAATTCCAAACCGACTGGCTCGGCGGCCACAAACACTACCGCCTGCAACTTGCCGGCGAGCCCGACAACCCCGACCAGCGCATCGCCGAAGACATCGCCCTGCTGTCGGAAAAAAGCATCGACCTTTTCAAATACTTCATTATGAACGCCGCCAAACTCGGCGTCTTTATCGAAATCCTGTGGCAGCTCTCCGGCGTGCAAACCTTTGTCTTGTTCGGCCACAGCATCACCGTCAAAGGCTATCTCGTCTGGATTGCGCTCGCCTACTCCGCCGCCTGCACCCTGCTCACCCACCTGATCGGCCGCAAACTGCAACCCCTGAACATCGAGCGCCAGCACCGCGAAGCCGACTACCGCGCCACCCTGCTGCGCGTGCGCGACCACGCCGAACAAATCGCCCTATACCACGACGAAAACGCCGAACAAAGCCGCCTGTTGCACCGCTTTGCCGCCGTCAAAAACAACTGGCGCGGCCTGATACGGCGCGAGTTCTATCTTGAAAGCTTCTCCGCCGCCTACCTGCACCTGTCGATGTTCATCCCCATCATCGCCACCCTGCCCATGTACCTCGCCCACAGCATGAGCTTCGGCGACATGATGAAAGCCCGCAGCGCCTTCTCCAACGTCCAAGACGGCTTCGGCTGGTTTATGGACTACTACAAACGCATCATCGAATGGGCCGCCGTCGTCGAGCGTCTCGCCCACTTTCAGGCTGCCCTCGACCAAGTCCCCGCCGACAGCAGGCAGCCTGAAACTGCCGTTCCCTCCCCCGCCTGCGGGGGAGGGCTAGGGTGGGGGCAAACCGCCGACACATCCGCCAATATTGTTTCTGCCGAAACAACACCCCACCCCAACCCTCCCCCGCGCAAGCGCAGGGGAGGGAGCAGGTTGCAGACAGCATCACCAGCAGCCCGAAAGCCCAAAGGCAGCCTGAAAACCTTTCAGACGACCTCCCCGCCGCCAACCCAAAGCAGCCTGAAACCCTGCTCACCATCCGCGCCTTAAACCTCCACACCGCCGAAGGTCGCCCCCTGCTGCACCATCTTAATCTCAACGCCGCCGCGCCCGAATGGCTGCTGCTCGACGGCCGCAGCGGCATCGGCAAAACCACCCTGATGCGCACCCTTGCCGGCCTGTGGCCGTATTACGCCGGCCGGTTCAGCATCCAAGGCGCGCGCAGCCTGTTCCTGCCGCAGCGCCCCTACCTGCCGCAGGACACCCTCGCCAACCTCGTCCGCTACCCAGCCCCGCCCGAGGGCAGCAGGCAAGACGACGCCGTTGCCGCCGCCCTTGAAAAAGTCGGCCTCGGCCGTCTGAAAGAGTGCCTGCACAGCGAAGAAGACTGGCACAAAACCCTCTCCGGCGGCGAACAGCAGCGCATCAGCCTCGCCCGCGCCCTAATCGCCCGCCCCGACATCCTGTTTCTCGACGAAGCCACTAACCAGCTCGACGACGCCTCCGCCACCGCCCTGCTGCGCCTGCTCAAAAGCGAACTGCCCGACACCCTGGTCATCGGCATCAGCCACCAGCCGCCGGTCAAAGCTCTGTTCGACCGCCGCGAAGACCTGGGCGCGTTTGCCGCCAGCAATTAAAGCCGGAAACCAAAACGGCTTATCAAAAAGGCAGCCTGAAAGTGTTCAACCGCTTTCAGGCTGCCTTTACCGCATTATTAAAAGCAGCCTGAAAGCGCCAACCCGTCTTTCAGGCTGCCTAGAACGTGTGCCGTCCATAGGCGAGTATTTTTAACGCGGCAGATGCCGTTTTATGGCGCCAAAGCCGCCATGTTGGTTGTCAACACGCCCTACCCGCAAGCAAAGCAGCCTGAAAGCCGCCAAACCTTGCTACAATCGCGTCTTTACATGATCTGACAACGGAACCGCCGCCATGAAAGCCAGCCAATTTTTCATTTCCACTTTAAAAGAAGCCCCCGCCGAAGCCGCCCTGGCCAGCCACAAGCTGATGATTCGCGCCGGTTTGATCAAAGCCAACGCCTCCGGTTTGTACACCTGGATGCCGATGGGTCTGCGCGTGTTGCGCAAGGTTGAACACATCGTGCGCGAAGAGATGAACCGCGCCGGCAGCGTCGAATTGCTGATGCCCGTGGTGCAGCCTGCCGAATTGTGGCAGGAATCCGGCCGCTGGGAGTTTTACGGCAAAGAACTCTTGCGCCTCAAAGACCGCCACGAGCGCGATTTCTGCATGGGGCCGACCTGCGAAGAAGTCATCACCGACATCGTGCGCAAAGAAATCACCAGCTACAAGCAGCTGCCGCAAAACTTTTACCACATCCAAACCAAATTCCGCGACGAAGTGCGCCCGCGTTTCGGCGTGATGCGCGCGCGCGAATTTGTGATGAAAGACGCCTACTCCTTCCACGCCGACTACGAATCGCTGGTGCGCGACGGCTACCAACCGATGTACGACGCCTACTGCCGTATCTTCGACCGCCTGGGGTTGAACTACCGCCCCGTCGCCGCCGACACCGGCAGCATCGGCGGCACCGGTTCGCACGAGTTTCAAGTGCTGGCCGACAGCGGCGAAGACGTGATTGCCTACAGCGACACTTCCGACTACGCCGCCAATATCGAGCTGGCGCCGACTCTGCGTTTGCAGGACGAGCGTAGGCAGCCTGAAAAGCCGCTGGAAAAAGTGCACACGCCCGATGTGAAAACCATCGCCGCGTTGGTGGAATTTCTCAATATTCCGGTTGAACAGACGCTCAAATCCATCGTCGTCGAAGGCGAAAACGAAGGCGAAATCGTGTTGCTGCTGCTGCGCGGCGACCATGAGTTCAACGACATCAAAGCCGAAAAACTCGACGGCGTAAAAGCCCCGCTGACGATGGCCGCGCCCGAACTTATCCGCGCCCAATTCGGCGCAGACGGCGGCTCGCTCGGCCCGGTCGGCTTTAAAGGCAAGGTTTACGCCGATTTCGCCGTCGAAAAAGGTGCAGACTGGGTGATCGGCGCCAACGACAACGACTGGCACTACACCGGTTTCAACTTCGGCCGCGACGCCGCCGAGCCCGAATTTGCCGATTTGCGCAACGTGGTTGAGGGTGACGCAAGCCCTGACGGGCAAGGCAGCCTGAAACTCGCGCGCGGCATCGAAGTCGGCCACGTCTTCCAGTTGCGCGACAAATACTCCGCCGCCATGAACGCCAGTTTCCTCGACAACAACGGCAAAGCGCAAATCATGGAAATGGGCTGCTACGGCATCGGCATCACCCGCATCGTCGCCGCCGCCATCGAGCAAAACAACGACGAGCGCGGCATCATCTGGACCGACGCCATGGCACCCTTCCAAGCCGTGATCGTGCCGATGAACTACAAAAAATCCGACGCCGTGCGCGAAGCCGCCGACCGCCTTTACGCCGAATTGCAAGCCGCCGGTGTGGACGTATTGCTCGACGACAGGGACGAGCGCGCCGGCGTACTGCTCAACGACAGCGAACTCTTGGGCATCCCCCACCGCCTCGTGATTGGCGATCGGGGCTTGAAAGAAGGCCAAGTCGAATACGCCCGCCGCACCGACAGCCAAGCGCAAAGCATCGCGCTGGATGAAGCCGCCGCCAAAGTAGCCGCAGCGGTGAAACAGGCTTAAAGCCGCGAAACGCAAAGGCCGTCTGAAAGCATCAACAGCATTTCAGACGGCCTGTTTCCAACCGGAAAAGCAAAATGACCGACAACACCCTGATTCTTTACACCACCCAAGACGGCGAAGCCCAATTTGTTTTACGCGAGCTGGGCGGGCAGCTTTGGCTGACGCAGGCAGAAATTGCCGCGCTGTACCAAACAACCGTCTCCAATATCAACAAACATATCAAGGCAATAACAGCCGAGGGTGAATTGTCTGAGCGAGCAACTATTGAGTATTACTCAATAGTTCAAACCGAAGGTGGCAGAAAAATCCGCCGCGAAATCGCCCACTACACCCTACCCATGATTATCGCCATCGGCTACCGCGTGCGCTCCACACGCGGCACGCAGTTTCGCCAATGGGCAACGCGCACTTTGGGCGAGTATCTGCAAAAGGGCTTTGCCATTGACGACGAACGTCTGAAAAACCCGCCCGTCGGCACGGTGGCCGCGCCCGATTATTTCGACGAACTGCTCGAGCGCATCCGCGACATCCGCGCCAGCGAAAAGCGCGTTTACCTGCGCGTGCGCGAGATTTTCGCGTTGGCGGCCGACTATCAGCCGGATTTCAAAGACACCACCCGCTTTTTCCAGACCATCCAAAACAAGCTGCATTTTGCCTGCACGGGGCACACCGCCGCCGAAATCATCTACCGCCGCGCCAATGCATCGCAGCCCCTGATGGGTCTGACCCACACCGCCACCGGTCATGTGCGCAAAACCGACATCAAAACCGCCAAAAACTATCTGAACCAAGAAGAAGTCAGCGAACTAAACCGCATCGTAACCATGTGGCTGGATTTCGCCGAAGACCAGTCTAAACGCAAAAAACAGGTGTTTTTGCGCGACTGGCAGGAAAAATTAGACCAGTTTTTGCAGTTTAACGACCGCAACGTGCTGCAAGGCGCAGGCGCCATCAGCAAAAAACAGGTCGACAAAAAAGCCGCTGCCGAATACGAACGCTACGCCGCCGCACAACGCGCCATCAAAGAGCAGCAGGGCGAAAACGACATCGCCGAGCTTTTGGATTTTGGCCGCCGTAATGATTGAGTGCGCCCAAACAGGCAGCCTGAAAACCTCCGATACAGTTTTCAGGCTGCTTTCCTTATCCGGCTATTCTAGCCGGCCGTTTGCGCCAGCCATTCATCTGCCACACGCGCCACGGCGCTTTCCGCCTCCGCCAGCGACTGCTGCAAACGCTCGCCGCCGAATTCGTCGTATTCCGCCGCAATGCTTTGCACGTCGGTAATGCCGATATAGGCAAAGGCGGTGCGCACCGAGGCTTCGACGTGGTTGGCGTAATCGGCCTGGCCGCTGTCGTAGCCGTAATCGCCGCGCGAAGAGAGCAGCAGCAGGCGTTTGCCGCTACCTGCAAGCATCGGCCAATAGGGCTTGCCGCTGCGGCTGCGGTCGAAGCCGAAGGTACGGCCGACGCGTACGATGTTGTCGATATAGGCTTTAAACTGAGCGGGCGGCGCGAAGTTGTACATCGGTACACCGGCCACGATGATGTCGGCGGCGATCAGCTCGTCCACCAGCGCGTCGCTTTCGCGCAGCACTTCGCTCATCCACGGTTCGCGCGCTTCGGGCGGGGTGAACGCAGCGTGTATCCAGCGGCCGCTTACCGGACTGGGCGGGTTCTGGCCGACGTCGCGGTAAACAATGCGGCTGTCGGGACGCGCCTGCTGCCAGCGGCGGACAAAGCGCGCGCTTAAACGGCGGGTGTGCGAGCCGTAGGCATCTTCGCCGGAAATGCCGCTGCGGGCGCTGGAATCAATGTGTAAAATTGTGGTCATTTTTGGCTCTCCGAAACAAAACAGAAGCGCGATTCTGCCGCCCTGCCCTGATTCCGGCAAACGCTGTTTTCTCAGCCGACGGCCGAAATTTTTTCATCCATAGTGAGCCCAAATAAAAAATCTACGGCGTTGCTGCGCCTTGCCGTACTACCTGTACTGTCTGCGGCTTGCTGCCTTGTATCTTTTTCATTTTGACTCACTATATCTATGCTTATGAACCGTATTCCCTTCTCTCTTGGCGCACTGCACGCCTTTGAGGTCGCCGCACGGCTGGGCAGCTTTAAAGCCGCCGCTACCGAGCTGGCGCTCAGCCCCACCGCCGTCAGCCACCGCATCCGCACGCTGGAAGCGCAGCTGGGCAAACCGTTGTTCGAGCGCCGTACCCGCGCCGTGGTGCTGACTGCCGACGGGCGGCTGCTGGCCGAAGCCGTAAGCGGCAGTTTCGCCGCCATCGCCGAGGCCGCCGCCCGCATCCGCCGCCCCGAACGCAGCCGCGTGATACTGGCGCTGACGCCCGAATTTGCCCGCCAATGGCTGGTGCCGCGCCTGGCCGGTTTTCAGGCTGCCTGCCCCGATACCGACCTGCACATCCGCGCCGGCTACCGCGCAGCCGACCTTGCCGCCGGCGAAGCCGATCTGGCGGTGCGCTACGGTGGCGGCACGGCGCCCGGCATCGAAGCGGTGCCGCTGTTTGACGAATCGTTTACCGCCGCAGCCGCCCCCGCGCTGGCCGCCAAGCTGCCTGCCAAACCGCAAAACTGGCCGCTGCTGCATCTGGACTGGCACAAACCGCAGGGCGCCGCCGACTGGACGGCCTGGGCGCAGGCGGCAGGCGTTCCGCCGCATACCATGCAGGGCGGCACCCGCTATTCCGACGCCGGCCATCTGATTCAGGCCGCCCTGGCCGGACAAGGCGTCGCCCTGCTCGGCCGCAGCCTGCTGGCCGAAGAATTCCGCCTCGGCCTGCTGCAAAGCGTGTCGGATATTATCCTGCCCGGCCGACCCTATTATCTGTGCCGCGCCGCCCACAGCCCGCCGCTGCCCGCCGTGCGTGCGGCAGCCGATTGGTTATCGGCACAAAGCGCCGCAAACGGCATTCAGGCAGCCTGAAAACCGCTGCCGGCCGTTTCAGGCTGCCTGATGCGGCTCTTTCGCTATAATGCCGTTTTTGTATTTTTCAGGCTGCCCAAGCAACATAGCATTTTCCCACCATGAATCCCAATCCGAGCGATACCTCCCCAGCCATTCTCGAACAGCTGCGCCTGCGCGCCGGCGGCAGCGAGATGTATCCGCACTGCAGCCTGAAAATCCTGAACGACAGCCGCGAAAACTTCCCGGCCTGGCTCGATGCGGTGCGCGCAGCCGAGCGCTCGGTGCTGGTGGAAATGTATATTTTTTCCGACAACGCCTTCGGCCGCCGGATGCGCGATCTGCTGCTGCAAAAATGCGCGCAGGGCGTGCAGGTGGTGCTGGTGTACGACTGGTTCGGCTCGCTGTGGCAGGATCTCAAAGGCTTTTTCCGCCCGCTCAAGCAGGCCGGGGCGCTGGTGGTGGCGTATAACCGCATGGGTTTTGCCAGCGGCATCGGCTTGCTTTCGCGCAACCACCGTAAGTCGATTGTGGTGGACGGCGAAACCGCTTTTGTCAGCGGGCTGTGCATTTCTTCGGCATGGGAAGGGCAGCCTGAAAAAGGCATCGCCCCGTGGCGCGACACCGGCGTGATGCTGCGCGGCGCGGTGGTGGCCGATGTGGTGCGCGCGCTGGCCGACAGCCTGCAGTCGCAGGGTTTCAGGCTGCCTGAAGCGCTGCTGCCCGAGAGCAGGCGGCCTGAAAACGAAAACGGCGGCGATGCGCGCGTCGGCATCGTCGCCACCACGCCGGCCGACAACAATATGATGCGCCTGGACTTGGTGCTGCTGGCGCTCACCAACCGCCGCCTGTGGCTCACCGACGCCTATTTCATGCCCACCCGTCTCTACACCCAGGCGCTGATCAACGCCGCAGAAGCCGGCGTGGACGTGCGGATTCTGGTGCCGAAAACTTCCGACATCGGCTGGATCGCCCGCGTTTCGCGCACCCGCTACCGCGAACTTTTGCGCGCCGGCGTGCGCATTTTCGAATGGAACGGCACCATGATTCACGCCAAAACCGCCGTTGCCGACGGCTTTCTGGTGCGCATCGGCTCAACCAACCTGAATTTTTCCAGCTGGCATTTCAACCGCGAGCTGGACACCATCGCCGAAGATGCCGCCGCCGCCGCGCAGATGGAGAGACAGTTTCTGCAGGATTTAAACAACGCCACCGAAATCGTGCTCGATGCCGACGAGCAGCGGGCGGTGGCCGAGCAGCGCCGGCGCAAGCTGCTGAACCTGAAAATCCTCCACCGCCAGCAGGCGCTGGCGGTTTGGCGGCAGATGCTCCAGCTCTCGCACGCTTTCGAAGGCAATTTTTACGGCACCAACCAGGTAGGCAGCCGCGAAACCGGCGCCTACCTCGGCCTGGGCCTGACCCTGCTCGCCGCCGCCCTGCTGCTGTGGTTTTTCCCCAAACTGCTGGTGGTGCCGCTGGTATTCCTGCTCGCAGTAGGCGCCCTCTCAACGCTGATGTACGCCGTCAAACAATACCTCAGCCTGCACCGGCGCAAACCGCCACAGTAAGCCGCCGCCGGATAAATGGCACGCATCGAACTACCGACGACAAAACCCAAAAGCAGCCTGAAACGAAAGCAGCTTGAAACGAAAGCAGCCTGAAACGAAAGCAGTCTGAAACGAAAGCAGCCTGAAACGAAAGCAGCCTGAAACGAAAGCAGCCTGAAACGAAAGCAGCCTGAAACGAAAGCAGCCTGAAACGAAAGCAGCCTGAAACAAAAGCAGCCTGAAACAAAAGCAGCCTGAAACAAAAGCAGCCTGAAACAAAAGCAGCCTGAAAACGAAAATTCGTTTTCAGGCTGCCTTTTGTTGCTGTTTTTCAGACGCGGCAAGGACGCGACAAGCCTTTCAGGCTGCTTTGCCGCGCGACTGCAGCCATTCCAGCGCGGCGGCGGCGCACAGCTGTTCGGCGGCGCGGCGGCTGGCGGCTTGGGCGCGGGTGATATGTCCCAGCTCACCCAAGTCGCAGGAAACTTCAAACCACGCTTCGCTGCCCTCGCCGGTTTGTTTTTCGATGCGGTATTTGGGCAGCGGCAGCCGTCTGGCCTGCAGCGCTTCCTGCAGCCGGCTTTTGGCGTCTTTGGCCTGGGTGTCGAGATCGACGCCGCGCACGCGCTCGGCAAACAGCCGGCGCACCACCGCTTCGGCGGCGGCAAAACCGGCATCCAGACACACGGCGGCAAACAGCGCTTCGAGCGCGTCGGCCAGTATCGACGGCCGCGAGCTGCCGCCGCTTTTCATCTCGCCCGCGCCCAGATACAGCGCTTCGCCCAGCTGCATTTCGCCCGCCAGCGCCGCCAGCGTGTTCTGATTGACCAGATTGGCGCGCAGCCGCGACAGCTTGCCTTCGGGCAGCTTGGGAAAGGCATCGTACAGCATCCGCGCCACGGTGTAATTCAGGATGCTGTCGCCGACAAACTCCAGCCGCTCGTTGTTCAATCCGGCATGGCTGCGGTGGGTCAGCGCCTGCCGCAGCAGGGCTTCGTCGGAAAACTGGTGGCCGATCTGCCGCTGGATGCGGGCCAGGGCGGCGGTTTTGCGCGGGTCGGGTTTCATAAGGCAGCCTGAAAATAAAAAGGCGCGGATTATAGCCTGAAAATCCGGCGGCGGCGGTTTGCTCTGCCGGCCGGCACGGTCAAAAGCAGCCTGAAAACGGCAACACCGCTTTCAGGCTGCTTTTGCGGGACTGCAAAATGGTCCTTTACAGCCACGGTGCCAAATCGGCGGTGGCGATGTCCCATTGCCAGATGCCGTGGGTGTCGGGGTTGTCGAGCCCGCGCAAAAAGAGATAACGCACGGCGATGTTTTCGGGCAGGCTGCCGCGCCCGCGCAGGTAGCGGGCGGCGGCAACGGCGTAAATCAGCGCCTGCAGGTAGTAGTGGTGTTCGGCCACCGCCGCTTCCAGCGCTTCTTGGCCGTAGGCATCGGCATCGCTGCCGAGCAGGTTGGACTTGTAATCGACCAGCAGTGCGCGGCTGCCGCTGAGCGCCGCCAGGTCGATAAAGCCGCTGATATAGCCTTCGACATCGTAAAAATCGAGCCGGCGGGCGGCCTGCTGAATCAGCGGCGGCAGGCCGGCGACGGCGAGAAAATCGCGGATGTCGCGCAGGCGGAAAGAGTCGCTGTGCAGCAGAAAGTCCATTTCGGTGCGCATCGCCGGCGGCGGGATGGCGGCCAGCGTCAGACCGTTGCCCAAGGGCAGCGCGGCGGTTTGTTCGATCATCGCCAGCACCGGCGCCAGCCAGCTTTCGCTGTCGAAACCGTGGCGGTTCAGGGTTTCCGCCACCCGTTCGGCCTGGGCGGCGGCGGGGTGGTCGAAACGGTATTTTTCCAGCACCGCATGCAGGCAAATGCCGGCGGCGGGGCCGGCGGGAAAGGCGTGGATGCCGGATGCTTCGGCGCCGTTTTCAGGCTGCCCTGCCGCCGGCAGCCGGCGCTCGGCACCATCCAGTGCGGGCAAGAGTTCGTCTTCGCCGGCGGCAGCGTCGCGGCTGCGGCTTAAGGCGGTAAAGCTGGTGTGGCGCACAAAGCGGAAGCGGCGCGGGGCGATGTCGAGCGCGCGGTAGCGGCCGTTTGGCGCGGCGGCGGCTTTCAGGCTGCCTGAAAATGCCGGCGGCGCACCGGTGAGCGTAAAGCCGTCGTTCTGCCTGGCAAATTCCTGCCAGCGGGCGCGGTAGGCGGCGCTGTCTTTGGCGGTGGCGGCATCGCAGCCAAGCAGATAGGCCAGGGCGCTGCGGCCGCCGTCGCGGCAGGCGGCCAGATACAGGGTCAGCTCTTCTTCGGCGCGGGTCAGCGCCACATACAGCAGGCGCAAATCTTCCGACAGCGCTTCGGCTTCGATTTGCTGTTGGTCGTCTTCGGAAAGCTGGCTGTGGTGCAGCAGCTCGGCGCGGTTTTGGTGCCGGTTGTCGTGGACGATGTGCCAGTCCTGCCGCTCGCCGCTGCCGCCGGCGCGCCAGACGAAGGGGCAGTACACCAGCGGGTACTGCAGGCCTTTGGAAGCGTGGAAGGTAACGATTTTAACCAGATTTTCGTCGCTCTCCAGCCGCAGCACCGCTTCGCTGTCGCCGCCCTGCCCCGCGCGCGCGGCGGCGATGCGCCGGCCGAGCCACTGGTGCAGCGATGCGGGGGTGTGGCTGGCTTCGTCTTCAGCGGCCAGCAACTCCAACAGCTGGTGCAGATTGGTCAGCGTGCGCTCATTCCCCTGCGCCAACAGCCGTGTTTCGACGCCGTGACGGTTGAAAAAACCGCGCAGCGCGGCATAGGCGCCGTGGCGCTGCCACTCATCAAGCGTGGTGCCGGCGGACTGTATCCACTGCAGCAGCGCCTGTTCGTCTTCCTGCAGGCGGCGGATATCGCTTTCGCCATAATCAAACAGGCAGCCTGAAAGCACGAAATGCAGCCGGCTGCTTTGGCCGCTCTGCAGGAAAAAGCCCAAGAGCGCATACAGCGCTTCGGCTTCTTCGCCGTCGAAAATATCGGCCCGGCTGGCGAGCACGCTCTGCACACCCGCGCGCTTAAGGGCGCGCTGCACCATTTCGCCGTGGCGGCGGGCGCGCACCAGCACGGCAATCTGGCCGGCTTCCAGCGGGCGGCCGCCGATTTTCAGGCTGCCCTGCTGCGCCTGCTGCAGCCGCGCGGCGATTTCGGCGGCACACCATTCGGCGGCGCGCTCATCAAGCGTATCGGCGTTTTCCCCGCCTTCGCCTTCGTTGAGCCAGCGCAGGCGCACGGGCGCATCGGCAGGCTCGAGACGGTTTTCGTCACGCGCGGCATCAACCGGCTGGTAGTCGATTTTCGGCAGCCTGAAAGGCTCTTCGCGGGCAAACAGGCGGCCGATGCTTTCGATCAGGCGGCGGTGGCTGCGGCGGTTGGTATCGAGCGTGTAGCGGGCGCCGGCATCATCGGCGGCCTGCAGATAGGCAAAGATGTCGGCGCCGCGAAAGCTGTAAATCGCCTGCTTGGGATCGCCCACCAGAAACAGCGGCGTGCCGGTTTGGGCAAACGCGCGCTCGAAAATGCCGTACTGCAGCGGGTCGGTGTCTTGAAATTCGTCGATCAGCGCCACCCGCCATTTGGCCGCCATCGCCTGCGCCAACTCGCCGGCGTAGCGGTTTTCAGGCTGCAGGGCGCGGGCAACGTCGAGCAGCAAATCATCGAAACCGCGCTTGGGATCGTCGGCCTTGGCCGCTTCGCGCGCCTGCCGCACTTCTCGCAGCAGATCAAGCTGCAGAGCGACCAGCGCGGCGGTAGTTTCCGCAGCGGCGGCCGTGGCGGCATCAAGCAGCGCGGCCAGCGGCGCCAGCGCGTCGATGGCACCATCGGGTGCGGTGGCGCCCTTTTTCAGCCCTTTTTCCAGCGCTTCGGCGCTAAAGGGATTGCCGCCGGAGCTGTTGGCCAGCGCTTTAGCCAGCAGCGATGGCGCGGGTGGGCTGTCCGCTGCCGCCCAGCCAAGCAGGCGGTCGAATTTGCTGCGGTAGGTCGCCTGCCGGTAAACATTGCCGTTTAGCGCCGGATGCAGCCTGAAAAAAGTTTCGTCCAGCGCCGGCAGCTGCGCGGCAACTTCCTGCCAGCGCCGGGCGTAATCTTCGCGCGCGGCGGTGCTGCTTTCAGGCTGCCTGATCGCCAGATAGGGGCGGCCGAGATAGGGCTTGAGCGCGTCGCAAACCGACTGCGGCGTCAGGCCGGCGGCATAGGCCAGCGCGGCGGTTTCGCCGTCGGCAGCCACGCGGCGGCGCCAGAAGTCTTCAGCGGCGGTTTGCGCGCCGCCATCGCCGCTCTCGTCCAATTCCAGCTCAAAGGGCGCACCGCAGTAAAAGGCAAAATCCTGCAGCACGCGCTGGCAGAAGCCGTGGATGGTGTAAATCGCGGCGTTGTCAAAATCGCTTAAGGCTGCTTTCAGGCGCAGCTGCAGGCGCTCTTCGCTTTCGTTTTGCCGTGCCTGCGCCACCAGCTGCGCCAGCGGGTCTTTATCGTCAGCCGCGGGCGCGTCCAACAGCGCCAGCGCTTCGTCCAAACGCGCGCGCAGGCGGCCTTTGAGTTCGGCGGTGGCGGCTTTGGTGAAGGTAACCACCAGAATCTGATCGACCGGCAGCCGCTCCAGCAGCACCAGCCGCACAAACAGCATGGCGATGTTCCAGGTTTTGCCGGTGCCGGCGGAGGCTTCAATCAGATTGGTACCCTGCAGTGGAACGCTGCGCGGATCGAGGGGCTGGGCGTGCATGGCAATTCGCAATCGTCGGGAGAAATCGGGAAGGCAGCCTGAAAACGGAATTCTCTGCTTTCAGGCTGCCTGCAGCGGGTAAAAAACAAGGACAAACGGCGCTTAAACCTGCGCTTTGAGCACTTCGACGCCGCTCTCGCGCGCCAGCACCAGAAGATCGGCCGGGCGGTGGGCAAACAGGCCGTTGTCGATCACGCCGGTAATGCGGTTGATGGTGTCTTCCATGCTCAAGGGCTGCGACAGATCCAGTCCTTCCACATCAACAATCTCATTGCCGCCGGCGCTGCGAAAGCCGATGCGCAATTCCGGCCGGCCGCCGAGTTTCACCAGCTGGCGCGACACCATCGAGCGCGCCAGCGGCACCACTTCCACCGGCAGCGGGAAACGCCCCAGGCGGGAGACGTATTTGCTCTCGTCGGCAATGCAGATAAAGCGGTCGGCGGCATTGGCAACGATTTTCTCGTGCACATGGGCGCCGCCGCCGCCTTTGATCATCTGCAGCAGGTGGTTGACTTCGTCGGCGCCGTCCACATACACCGCCAGCCGCATCACGTCGTTGAGATGGATTTCGGGAATGTCGTACAGCGACATCAGCTCGGAGCTGCGCGGGGAAGTCGATACCGCGCCTTTCACTTTCTTACCGCTCTGCCCCAGCGCTTCGATAAAGAAATCGACGGTGCTGCCGGTGCCGATGCCGATGTATTCGTTTTCCGGCACGAACTCCACCGCCTTAAGGGCGGCTTCGCGTTTGAGTTGGTCCTGTCTGCTCATAATGGCTCCTTTGCGGATAATCGGGGGAAGGGGTTTTCAGGCTGCCTTTAGGGGCTGATTGCCAACAGCCCCTAGCGCGCACCAAAGCCGGTAACAATGGTGTGCAGGGTTTTAAACAGTATCAGCACGTCCAGCGAAAAGGAAAAATGCTTGATGTAGTAAAAATCGTGCTCGATTTTAATCTGGGTTTCGTCTTCGTTGCCGGCATAGCCCTGGGTAACCTGCGCCCAGCCGGAAAGGCCGGGTTTGACGATGTGGCGGTAGCTGTAAAACGGGATGCTGCGCTCGAACTCATCGACAAAATATTTCTGCTCGGGGCGCGGGCCGATCAGACTCATGTCGCCCTTCAGGATATTGAAAAACTGCGGCAGCTCGTCCAGGCGGGTTTTGCGGATAAAGCGGCCGACGCGGGTGATGCGCGCGTCGCCCTGCTGCGCCAAACGGGCGCCGTCTTTTTCCGAATCGGCGCACATGCTGCGGAATTTGTAGATTTTAAACTCGCACCCGCCCTGGCCGACGCGGTTTTGGGTAAACAGCGCGCCGCCGGGGCTTTCCAGCCGGATCGCCAGCGCGGTGGCAGCCATCAGCGGCAGCGTCAGCGGCAGGCTGAAAAGAACCAGCAGAATGTCGATTACCCGCTTGACCAGCATATAACCCGGCGAAGGCAGGAGCGACCCCAAGTCGTTTTCATACAGATGGCGGATTTTCACCCGGCCGGTCAGCGATTCTTCCACCTGGCGGATGTTGTACACCGCAATCCCCTGCAGCGTGCAGGTGGCGATGAATTTCTGCCAGTCGCCGCCCAGCTGCGGGCTGTGCAGATCGGCCACCACCGCGCGCACCGCCTGCTGCGGCAGCACCGGCTTATCCAGCCGCAGCCAGCGCGCATGGGGAATGGCGGCGGCTTCGGCGGCGCGGCCGGCGGGGATATAGGCCATCAGCGGTTCGCGCCGCGAGCGCAGCAGAAAGTCGAGATAGAAAAACACGCCGGTGATGATGGCGTTCAGCAGCACGAAGCTATTGGAAAAGGTAACGAAAAACAGCGCAAACAGCGCAAACACGCCGCTGTAGGCTATGCCCACCGTCGGCAGGATGTGCAGCCAGGTCTGGCGGCCGGGAAAGGCAATCAGCTTGTTTACCGACACCGTGGCCAGCGTATAGGCCAGCGCCACCAGCACCATGCTGTTGATCACTTTCGGATTGAGCGGGTCGATGTCTTTCTGCCACAGATACAGGGCGGCGGTGGCGGCAATCAATATCAGGCCGCTGGCAAAGCGCAAAAAAACCGAAGGGGCGTGTTTCATGGTCGGCGGGTCAGGGAATAAAGGCGGGCAAGCACGGCAGGCGGCAGCAGGCGCGGCAGCGCGCGCGCGGCGAAGCAGTATAGCGCAGGCAGCGGGCGCTGGATACGCAGGGAGCGCTTAAGGCGATAGAGCCGCCATTCGCTCGCCGCATAGGCGCGACCGCGGCGGCGGCGCAGCATCGCCGCACCGGTACGCGCCAGCACCAGCATTTCCGGCAGATTGGCGGCACGGGCGCCTGCCGCCAGCATCCGCAACCACAGATTGTAGTCTTCCATATACAGATGGTGGCGGTAGCCACCGGCAGCGAGCACCGCCTGCTTGCGGTAGGCAACGGTCATGTGGTTGAAGGGATTGCGCCGGCGGGCAAAGCGGCGGATGGCATCGTTATCGCAAGGCACGCGGCGGGCGGCATGCGGCGTGGCGGGATCGGCGTCAAACTCGGCAATCTGCGTGCCGACGATATCGGTATCGGGATGGGTCTGCAGATAGGCAGCCTGAAAAGCGAAACGCTCGGGCAGGCAGATGTCGTCGCCGTCCATACGGAACACCCAGTCGTGCGAACAATGCGCCAGCCCTTCGTTTAGCGCCCGCCCCAGACCGACGTTTTCCGCCAGCCGCACGATTTTCAGCGGCAAGGCAGCCTGAAAACTGTCGACCACCGCTTCGAGCTGCGGCGTCAGCGGGCCGTCATAAACCAGCACCACTTCGTCGGCCGCCAGCGTTTGCGCGCACAGGCTTTGCAGGCACTGGCGCAGAAACTCGGGCTGCTCGCGGCGGTAAATCGACATCAAAACGGAAAATTTCATGGCTTACTGGCAGTCAGTCAAAACGGGATAAAACACTTTTCAGGCTGCCTGCGCATTCAGGCAGCCTGAAAAACAGTCTGTTTGCAGCACACAACGGCAAGGCTTTTCAGGCTGCCTGTGCAGCCGTTTGTTCGCGCCAAAAGGCCAGCGCGGTTTCGTCGTCGGCCTTGCGGGCAAACCAGCTGCCCGCTGCCGCCGCCTGCCGCAGCTGCGGCACATCGAGCAGCGCCGGATGGTTGCCGCTGCCGGTAAAGCGGATGTAGCGGCGGTTGTCGCGGATATGGTTCAGCTGCGATTGCAAAGCCGGAGCGGCGGCGAGATATTGGAAAAAATGCTCATCCGGGCACAGCTTGCGGCGGAAAAAATCCTGCGCCCCATCATCGGCCGCCGCCAGCAACAGTTGCGCGGCGGCACGGCCGGCAGAAAACCACTGGCTGCCGGCGGCGGCCGGCTCGCGGCAGGGCAGCAGCCTGTCGGCAGCCTGAAAGCATTTGGTCAGGATTTTGCCGCGCAGGCTGCGCTGCCATGTACTGTCGGCATGCGGCGTATCAAAACGCACGCGGTAGTTCAGGCGCCGGCTGGGCGCGCTCTCCAGCAGCAGGGTTTCAGGCGGCAAAGCCGCGCACTGGGCGGCCAGCTCTTGCGGTTTCACCAGCAGCACGCAGTTGCCGCTGAGCAGATGGAACCACTCGTTACCGCTTTCGGCAAGCGCGGTGCGCAGCAGCTCCAACGTTGCCGCCACCATGCTGAAACCCGCCCAGCGCACGTCGATGCGCCTGTCGGTAAAACGTACATTGGCACAGCCTGCCGCCAGCCCGCGGGCTTCAGCCCAATCGGCTTTGGCATCGTAATGCAGGTAAAAACGGCTCTCGGGCGCAGACTGCGCCAGCCGCAGCCAATAGCGCGGCGGACGGTGGCAGAGTATCAAAAAGGCGTGGCTCATCGGCTGGCAAAGGGTTTTCAGGCTGCCGCACGGCCGGCGGCAAAGCCGCGCATTATATAGCGAAGCGCCGCAACGGGCAGCGCGAAAATACCAAGCGGTATCGGCAGCCAAGCAGCGCAAACGGCGGCAGCGGGCAAAATCCGGCATTGCTTGCTTACGGGCAAACGACGCCGCCCGCGCCCCTGTCCGATTCAGGCTGCCTGCAGGGCCGCTTCGCTATATAATCGCGCCTTTGTTTCTGCTGCGGCACGGTGCTTTATGAAATGGTTTTCCCGCTTTACCGTTATCGGTAAGACTTTCTACCGCTACGGCCTTTCCGACCTGGTGGCCGGTTTGGTGCGCGCCGGCTGGCTGCGCCGGCTGCTGCTGGCTTTGCCCAAGTCCAAACGCTTTGCCGCCGAGCCGATGCCGGTGCGGCTGCGGCTGGCGCTGGAGAGTCTGGGGCCGATTTTCGTCAAGCTGGGGCAGGTGCTCTCCACCCGCCCCGACCTGCTGCCGCCGGCCTATGCGCAGGAATTGGCCAAGCTGCAGGACAAAGTTCCGCCTTTTGCCGCCGAAGTGTCGCGCCGCCAGATTGAAACTTCGTTGGGACGTCCGCTGGCGGAAATCTATGCCCGCTTCGACGACACGCCGGTGGCCAGCGCTTCGGTGGCGCAGGTGCACCGCGCCGAGCTGTTCGACGGCCAAAGCGTGGCGGTGAAAGTGCTGCGGCCGAATCTGAAGCCGGTAATCGAGCAGGATTTGGCGCTGATGCGGCTGGCGGCGGGCTTTGTCGAGCGTTTTTTTGCCGACGGCAAACGCCTGCGCCCGCGCGAAGTGGTCGCCGAGTTCGACAAATACCTGCACGACGAACTCGATCTGATGCGCGAAGCGGCCAATGCCAGCCAGCTTGGCCGCAACTTCGCCGGCAGCGAGATGTTGGTGGTGCCGAAAGTGTATTTCGACTACTGCAGCCGCGAAGTGATGACCATGCAGTGGATGGAAGGCACGCCGGTATCCGATATCGGCAGCCTGAAAGCGCAGGGCGTTGATTTGAAAAAGCTGGCGCGCTACGGCGTGGAGATTTTCTTCACCCAGGTTTTCCGCGACGGCTTTTTCCACGCCGATATGCACCCGGGCAATATTCTGGTCAAAGCCGACGGCCGCTATGTGGCGCTGGATTTCGGCATCGTCGGCAGCCTTACCGATTTTGACAAACGCTATCTGGCCATCAATTTTCTGGCTTTTTTCAACCGCGACTACCACCGCGTCGCCACCGCCCACATCGAATCGGGCTGGGTACCGCCACAGACCCGTGCCGAAGAGCTCGAAGCCGCCGTACGCGCGGTGTGCGAGCCTTTTTTCAACAAACCGCTGTCGCAGATTTCCTTTGGTTTGGTGCTGATGCGCCTGTTTGAAACCAGCCGCCGCTTTCATGTGGAAATCCAGCCGCAGCTGGTGCTGCTGCAAAAAACCCTGCTCAATATCGAAGGTTTGGGGCGCCAGCTCGATCCCGATTTGGATCTGTGGGCAACCGCCAAACCGTTTTTGGTGCGCTGGATGAACCGCCAGGTCGGCCCGAGAGCGCTGTTGCGCAACCTGAAAAACGAAGCACCAGACTGGGCGGAAATCCTGCCTTCGCTGCCGCGCAAAATCAACGCGCTGGTCGATGAAGCGCGGCAGAAAGAAATGCGCAACGCCTATGTCCACCTGATCAAAAGCCAGCAGCGGCAAAACTTCTGGCTGGCGGTGATCGCGCTGATTCTGTTTCTGATGCTGCTGTGGAAATAGGCAATCTCAGGCAGCCTGAAAACCACGCGCCGACACCCCAAAAAACCGCCGGCTCGCCGCAGCAAGCCAAAAATAATTGCAATTAAATGTAATGATTTGCAAAGAAGCAACGCGGAAACAGCAAATTTATGATTGCAAACAGGAATGGTTTCTATTAGTATGGTTACCATGAAGCTCAAAAGATACTCTCAGCCCGAGCCGGAATACGGCACGGCCATTGTCGTTTTTGTCGTGGTTACGTCGGTTCACGTAGCGCTTTTTTTTGGCCTGTACTTTTTGCACCAAGAACCCGAACCGGTAACCGTCGACAACATGACCTTTGTCGATCTGGGCACGCCCGACGGCGACGACAAACCGGCAGCGGAAGGCGCGCCTGCGCCTTTGGATGCCGGCGAACCGCCGCCCCCTCCCCCACCTCCGCCCGAAGAACCCAAGCCCGAGCCGCCCAAACCCAAGCCCGAACCCAAGCCGGTCGAAAAGCCGAAAATCAAGGCCGTGGAAAAGGACAACGCCAAAGCGGACTTAAGGCAGCCTGAAAAACGGAAAGAGCCACCGAAAAAACCCGAGCCCAAGCCCGAGCCGAAGCCGGAACCCAAACCCGAGCCGAAACCCGAACCCAAGCCTGAGCCCAAGCCTGAGCCCAAACCGCAGCCCAAACCGGCCGAGCAGCCCAAGCCCAGCCAGAATACTGCGGCCAACTCCACCGGCAGCAACGCCAACAGCACTTCGCAAAGCACCGGCGGCGCAGCCGGCCCCCACCGCTCGGCCAACGGCGTTCCCGGCGGCGGCGGCGGAACCGACCCGAACAGCAAAGTCCCGGGTAACGGCACCGGCGGCCAGGTTGGCGGCGGCGGCAAAGGCGCTAAAGGCGACGGCGACAAACAAAGCGGTCGCGCAGGCGGTGGCAGCATTGTCGATGGCGGCTATATCGGCCTGCCCAATCCGCCTTATCCGCCGATGTCGCAAGACGAAGGCGAAGAAGGCACGGTCAAGCTGGAAGTGATCGTTGAAGCCAACGGCAGCGTTTCTTCAGCCAGAGTAACCAAAAGCAGCGGTCACAAACGCTTGGACAACGCCGCGCTGAACGCAGCAAAAAAAGCCCGCTACGCCCCCAAACAGGTGGACGGCTCTCCGGTACGCACCAAGTTCAAAACCTCCTTCGACTTCAGAATCAGCTGAAGCCGCGTTTTACGAACCCTTTTCAACTCTACCAATAGAAGGCAAACATTATGAATTTAGCACTCGTTTTCCAAAGCGGCGATCCGGTACTGATCGGCGTATTCGTGATTATGATCGCGATGAGCATCATCTCCTGGGTGGTCATCCTGATGCAGGTCATCAAACGCATCAGCACCAAAAGCGCCAACCGTACCGCTTCCGAAGCCATTTGGTCGTCCGACAGCATTGCCAGCGCCGAATCCCAGGCCAAGAAAAACCCCGCACCGGTCAGCGAGCTGACCCTGGCCGCCATCGACGCCAACCGCAGCTTCAATGCCGCGCAAAACACCATGCTCTCGGCCAGCCTGCCGAAAAACGAGTTTCTCGAACGTGAAATCCGCCACAGCACCACCCAGATTATGGGCCGCTACGACAACGGCATGACCGCGTTGGCCTCCATCGGCGCCACCGCCCCCTTCGTCGGCCTGCTGGGTACCGTATGGGGCATCTACCACGCCCTGATCAACATCGGCGAAAGCGGCCAGATGAGCATTGCCGCCGTGGCCGGCCCCATCGGCGAAGCGCTGGTTTCCACCGCCATCGGCCTGTTTGCCGCTATTCCCGCCGTACTCGCTTTCAATGCCTTTACCCGCAGCAACAAAAAACTCTCCCGCGAACTGCACAACTTCGGCCACGATTTGCATGTGCAGCTGATCAACCAACCCGGCAAGGAGTAAGGCTATGGCTTTCAATATGAGCGACGGCGACGAAGGCGCGCCGATGGCGGAAATCAACGTTACGCCGCTGGTTGACGTAATGTTGGTGCTGCTGATTGTGTTTATGATCACCATGCCGGTGCTGACGCACTCCATCCCGCTCGAGCTGCCCACTACCTCGCGCGCCAAGGAAGAAAAGCCCAAGCAGGACACCAAGCCGGTGATTATCAGCGTCGATAAAGACGGCGGCTATTATGTCGGTGCCGATTCGGCCAACCGCGTTGATTTGGATACCGTCAAAACCAAGCTTGCCGAGCTGGCCAAGGCCGATCCCGATGTCGTCGTCGGCATCTCCGCCGATAAAAGCGTTGCTTACGACAACGTTCTGCAGGTGCTCGATGCCGCCCGCGAAGCCAAGCTGAGCAAAATCGGCTTTGTTACCCAAGACGAACAGGAAGAAAAGAAATAAACCTTCCGCCGCAATAAAGCAGCCTGAAAACGGTTTTCCCGTTTTCAGGCTGCTTTTTTATTTCCCACCTATCCGCAAAGCAAAACAAAGGACACTGCTGCCATCTGCCGCGGTGCCGCTTTGCTTTGCGCTTTCAGGCTGCTTTTACGCGATTTGGGTTTGATGCTCGTCGCCCTGTCGCTCGCGGATTTCGCCCAGGCGGTACACGGTTTCGCCCTGATCGCTCAGGAAGGCCGCGAGCGCATCGGCCGCTTCGGGGGCGACGACGACAATCATGCCGATGCCGCAGTTGAAGGTGCGGTACATTTCGGCGGCGGCGATATTGCCTTCTTTCTGCAGCCATTGGAAGAGCTTGGGCATTTCCCACGATTTGGCATCGACATGGGCGGTGCAGTTTTGCGGCAGCACGCGCGGCAGGTTTTCGCTGATGCCGCCGCCGGTAATGTGCGCCATTCCCTTGATTTCAAATTCCTTCATCGCCGCCAGCAGCGGTTTAGCATACAGGCGGGTGGGCGCGATAACGGTTTGGCGCAGGGTTTTGCCACCGTCAAACTCGGTATCCAGATCAGGCTGGGCGCGGTCGATGATTTTGCGGATCAGCGAGTAGCCGTTGGAATGGGCGCCGTTGGAAGCCAACCCGAGCAGCACGTCGCCCGCACGGATGTTTTGGCCGCTGATGATGCGCTCTTTTTCCACCACGCCGACGGCAAAGCCTGCCAAATCATACTCGCCTTCGGGATACATACCCGGCATTTCCGCGGTTTCGCCGCCGATCAGGGCGCAGCCGGATTGTTCGCAGCCTTGCGCGATACCTTTGATGACGGCGGTGGCGCGATCGACATCCAATTTGCCGCAGGCGAAATAATCCAGGAAAAACAGCGGCTCGGCGCCCTGCACCAGAATATCGTTTACGCTCATCGCCACCAGATCGATGCCGACGGTATCGTGCAAATCCCAGTCGAAAGCGAGTTTGAGCTTGGTGCCGACGCCGTCGGTGCCGGACACCAGCACCGGATTGCGGTAGTTTTTGCCGATTTCCACCAGCGCGCCGAAGCCGCCCAGGCCGCCGAGCACTTCGGGGCGCAGCGTGCGTTTGGCAAAGGGTTTGATGTTTTCGACCAGACGGTCGCCGGCGTCGATGTCCACACCGGCGTCGCGGTAGCTCAGGGAAGCGTTCATGGCTGTCTTTCAAAAAAGTGAAGGAAAAAAACGAGCGGCATTTTACCCGATTTCGCCGGCGCGCTGGAGTGCGGGCAGCCTGAAAAACACCAAAGCAGCCTGAAAAGCTTTGTTCCGTTTTCAGGCTGCCTGGGTCAGCGCGCAGGCCGGCGCAGCAAATCCGCCAAAGCGGCCTGAATATCGGCAAAACGAAAGGCAAAACCCAGCCGCCGCAGCGCCTGCGGTTCGGCAAACTGCCCGTCGAGCACCAAATCGGCCTGCTCGCCCAAAGCCAGCCGCATCAGGGTTTGCGGCACGGCAAACAGCAGCGGGCGGTGCAGGATTTTCGCTGCGGCGCGGGCAAAATCCAGCTGGGTAGTGGCCGCCGGCACGGTCAGGTTAAACGCCTGCCAGCCCGCTAAGTTCTGCGCCGCCAGAAAACGCAGCGCTAAAGAAAGGTCGTCCAAATGAATCCACGGCAGCGGCTGGCGGCCGCTGCCGATGCGGCCGACGCAGAAAGACACCGGTTTTAACAGCTGCGGCAAAATGCCGCCGCCCTGCCCCAGCACCACGCCGAAACGGCAAACCGCCACCGGCACGCCGCTGGTTTCGTGCATCCGCTGCGACAGCGCTTCCCACTGCCGGCACAAATCGGAAACGAAAACATCCTGCGGCGGCGCGTTTTCATCGCACGGCGGCCAGCCCGCCGCCGAGCCGTTGCCGTAATAACCGACCGCCGAAGCCTGAATCACCAGCTTGGGCGGCTGCGGGCAACGTTGCAGCCAATCGGCCAGCGCCTGCGTCGGCTGCAGGCGGCTCTCAAGCAGCTCCCGCTTGCGCTCTGGCGTCCAGCGTCCTTCACCCACCGAAGCCCCGGCCAGATTGATCACCAACTCAGGACGGATGCTGTCGTACAGATGGCGGAGCGACGACACATATTCAAACTGCCCGCCCGCCGCCTGCCGCGCACGGTTCGGGCTGCGGCTGACGATAATCACGCGCCACTTTTCGGCCGCCAGATCGGCAGCCAGGCGGCGGCCGATAAAACCGCTGCCACCGATAATCAAAACGCAGGGACGGGACATAACTTTCCTTCAATCAAACAGACCGCCTGTTCAGGCAGCCTGAAAACTTTGGCAGCCTGAAAACTTGGCAGCCTGAAAACGGGCTGCACCGTTTTCAGGCTGCAATGGCGGCGCGCACTTCGGCATGGGTTTTCAGCGGGCGCACGATGGCAAACAGCGCTTCCGCTTCGGGATAGGCCTGGCGCATCATGCCCAGCCATTGTTTTAAGCGCGCCGAAGCGTAGCGGCCTTCGCCTTCTTTGGCTTCGCACAGGGCGAAAAACTGACGGATCCAGCCGCGGATTTCGCTGTCGAAACCGGCTTCACCGACAGGTTCGCCAGTTTCGTGGCGTTTTATTTGGCGCGCCAGATCGGGACGGATGACGGCACCGCGGCCGAGCATAACGATGTCGCAACCGCTTTGCTCGCGGATGGCCAGATAGTCGGCAAGGGTGAAAACGTCGCCGTTGGCGGCCACGGGGATGGCGATGTGCTCGCGGATGCGTTTGAGCCACGACCAGTCGGCGGGCGGGTTGTAACCCTGCGCTTTGGTGCGGGCGTGGACGGTCAGCAGCGCGGCGCCGCCTTCGGCTACGGCCTGGGCGTTTTCCAGCGCCAGCGCAGTGTCGTCGTAGCCCAGTCGCATTTTGGCGCTGAGCACGACGTGCGCCGGCAGCCGCTCACGCAGGGTGCGGACGATGCGGTGCACCTGCTGCGGCGTTTTCAGCAGCACGGCGCCGCCCTGGTGCTTATTGACGGTGGGGGCGGGGCAGCCGAAATTGACGTCGATGCGCTCGGCGCCGAAGCGCACGGCTTCCAGCGCGTTGGCGGCCATCATGTTTTCGTCGCTGCCCAGTATCTGCACGGTGCAGGGCGTGCCGGCGGCGGTGCGGTTGCCGCTGGCGATTTCGGGAACGTGCCTAAGCCAGGTGGGGCGGGAATGGACGGTGTGGGTGATGCGCACGAATTCGCTCACGCATTCGTCGTAGCCGCCGATGCGGGTCAGCAAATCGCGCATTACGGGGTCGCACAGCCCCTGCATCGGTGCCAGAATCAGTTTGCAGCTCATATCAGGAAAATAAAAAAGGCAAGGGCAAAGGCAGCCTGAAAACGGGAAAACCGCTTTCAGGCTGCCTTATTCCGGAAAAACGGGCTTTATGCGCCCCATTTGGGCGTGAGATTGTGGGGAATCAGCAGTTGGTCGAGAATGCGGCCGACCACGAAATCCACCATGTCTTCCACGCTTTGCGGTTTGGTGTAGAAGCCGGGAGACGGCGGCAGCACGGTGCAGCCGTAATTGGCGAGTTTCAGCAGGTTTTCCAGATGCAGCGCGGAAAACGGCGCTTCGCGCGGCACCAACACCAGCGGGCGTTTTTCTTTGATGCAGACATCGGCGGCACGCTCGAGCAGGGTGTCGGCGGTGCCGCAGGCGATGGCGGCAACGGTACCCATGCTGGCGGGGCAGACCACCATCGCATCGGCCACGCTGTTGCCCGAAGCAATCGGGGCGAACCACTCGTATTTGCCGAATACCTGCAGCTGCTCCGGCGCAACGTTAAAGTGCTTGCACAGCAGTTTTTGCGCTTCCGCCGGCGATGAAGGCAGATCAAAGTCCATTTCCTGCTGCGCCACCATCTGCGCAGCCTGCGAATACACCAGATACACGGTTTTGCCGGCCTGCAGCAGGCATTCGAGCAGGCGGATGCCGTAGGGCATGCCCGAAGCGCCGGTAAAGGCCAGGGTAACGGTTTCCACGCCCAGCGAAGCGGCGGCACCGGCTTCTACTGCAACGGCTGCCGGTTTGGCCGCGCGCGTTTTGCGGCGGCCGCCGGCAGCGGCGCTGTGGTCCTGATCCATCCAGCCGGCGGGTTTGCCCATGGCTTCTTCCAAGCGCTGCGCCACGCGTTTGCCGATCTGCATGGTGGTGCCGTTGGCCTTTTCGCGCTGGGCGTGAACCTGATAAAGATAGGCCGGTTTGTTGTAACCGGCGCGGCGCGACAGCTCGATAATGCTGCCGGCTTCTTTAATCAGCAGTTCGAAATTGGCCAGACGGTTTGCTTTAACATTTGCCATGGTTGGATACTCCTATATGGATAACAATCAGAACATACGAATTTGCTGTCCGGTATTATACATAAATCTGCTAATCCGTGCAGAAATGCCGTTTCAGGCTGCTTTTGCGGATAGAGTTTTACTGCCAAAGCGCGGCGCGGTACGGCCGCCGTTTGACATCCGACGCTTGCAAAAGCGCGCCGCCAGCCCCATTATCGCGGCCAAACGTTTGAAACACACGACACGATATGAATCTGAGCAACCATTTTCTGATCGCCATGCCCTCGCTCGACGACCCGATGTTCGAAGGCAGCCTGGTCTATCTTTGCGAGCACAACAGCGAAGGCGCCACCGGCGTGATTGTGAACAAGCCCTCGCCCATCAATATGGAAGTCGTGTTCGCCGCCACCGGCAAAGCCACGCCGCCGCGTTTTCGCAGCGAATACGTGATGGTCGGCGGGCCGGTACAGACCGAGCGCGGCTTCGTGCTGCACACACCGGCCGGTCATTGGCAAAGCAGCCTGAAAGTAAACGATCATCTGGCGCTGACCACCTCGCGCGACATCATCGAAAATATGGACGGCGACGCCGTCCAAGACGTGCTGCTGACCATCGGCTGCTCCTTGTGGACGGGCGGCCAGCTTGAGCGCGAGCTGGCAAAAAACTCCTGGCTCACCGTGGCTGCCGACGAAGACATCCTGTTCAAACTCCCCGCCCACAAACGCTACGACGCCGCGCTCTCCAAACTCGGCATCCGCAGCGAAATGCTCAGCGGAGCCGTCGGCCATGCATAAGGCGCCCGCGCAAGGCTGCTGCCTGGCCTTTGATTTCGGCGAAAGCCGCATCGGCGTGGCGCAGGGCGAGTGCGCTTTGGCCATCGCCCATCCGCTGGCCACTGTCAGCGGCCGCAGCAATGAAGAAAAATTCGCCGCCATCGCCAAACTGGTGGCCGAATGGCAGCCGGTCTGCCTTCTGGTCGGCCTGCCGGTTTACACCGACGGCGGTGAACACCGCATGACCGAACTGGCACGCAAATTCGGCCGCCGCCTACACCGCCGCTTCGCCCTGCCGGTGTATTGGGCGGACGAGCGGCTCTCGTCGCTGCATGCCGAAGCGCTGCTCTCGCAGGCGCAGGTATTCGGCAAAAAACGCAAAGCCGTGCTCGACCAGGTGGCCGCGCAGGCGATTTTGGAAAGTTTTTTCCACAGCGGCGCCGCCGAGTATTACCACGGCGACGCTGCCGACAGCCAGCAGGACGCGCCATGCCCCTAAACCCCGCCCCGCCTTGCAGGCAGTCTGAAAGCCGCCGGAGCCGCCGATGATTTTCGCCTATGTGATCGCCGCCGTTTGCGCGGCGCTTTTGTGGTGGTTTTGGCGGCGGCGCAAGCGCAATCCTTTCGAAGGCAATGGAAAACTGCCCTACAGCCGCCGGCCGCTGATGACCGACAGCGAGATGGACGCCTACGCCCTGCTGCTCGATGCCCTGCCCGACTATATGGTTTTCCCGCAGGTTCAGGTCTCGCGCGTGCTCGAAGTGCCGAAAAACAAAGAAACCTATTACTGGTTCAACTTTATCAGCCGTCTGAGCTACGATTTCGTGATCTGCCGCACCGACGGCACGCCGCTGGCCGCTATCGAAATCGACGACGCCAGCCACGAGCTGCCCGAGCGCCAGGAAGCCGACCACCGCAAAAACCGCGCCACCGCAGCCGCCGGCGTTGCCATTTTGCGCTGGCCGGTCGGCCGCCTGCCCGGCAGCGTGCACATCCGCCGCCAAATCCGTAAAATCGACCGTCAGGCAGCCTGAAAAGCGTTTTTCCGGCTTTCAGGCTGCCTTATTTTTGCCTTTTACTCAGAAAGACCCGTCATGATTTCCATCGACTCCATCACCGTTGCCAACGAGCGCCCCATCACCCTGTTTGGCGGCATCAACGTGCTCGAAGACCTTGATTCCACCCTGCGCGCCTGCGATCACTATGTGCGCGTTACCGAAAAACTCGGCATCCCTTTCGTTTTCAAAGCCTCTTTTGACAAAGCCAACCGCTCATCCGTGCATTCCTACCGCGGCGTCGGCCTTGACGAAGGCATGAAGATTTTTGCCGCCGTCAAACGCGAGTTCGGCGTGCCGGTGCTGACCGACGTGCACGAACCCCACCAATGCGCGCCCGTGGCCGAAGTGTGCGACGTGCTGCAGCTGCCCGCCTTTCTCGCCCGCCAAACCGACCTGGTGCGGGCAATGGCCGCCACCGGCCGCGTGATCAACGTAAAAAAACCGCAGTTTCTCAGCCCGCAGCAGATGGGCAATATCGTTGAAAAATTCAAAGAAGCGGGCAACGGCCAAGTGATGCTGTGCGAGCGCGGCAGCCAGTTCGGCTACGACAATCTGGTGGTCGATATGCTCGGCTTTGGCGTGATGAAACGCAGCTGCCCCGGCACGCCGCTGATTTTCGACGTGACCCACGCCCTGCAGCAGCGTGATGCCGGCAGCGCCGCATCCGGCGGCCGCCGCACCCAGGCGCTCGAACTCGCACTGGCCGGCACCGCCACCGGCCTGGCCGGCCTGTTTCTCGAAAGCCACGAAAACCCCGACCAAGCCCGCTGCGACGGCCCCAGCGCCCTGCCGCTGCGCCTGTTGGAAGACTTTCTCGTGCGCGTCAAAGCGGTGGACGACACCGTCAAATCCTTTGCCCCGCTGGAGATCGCTTAAACAATCAAAGGTAGCCTGAAAGCCAAAAAGCAGCCTGAAAACCCTGCAAGCGGTTTTCAGGCTGCTTTGTATATGGAAATTTAAGCGTTTTCAGGCTGCGCGGGCGCTTCGGCCGCGTCCTTAAACGCCTGCGCCTGCCGGTAAAAAGCATCGGCCGCTGCGGCATCGGCAAAGCATTCGGCAGGAACGAAATAGGGGGTGTGGCGGCTGATATAAAACAGCAGGCATTCATTGTCGCGGATAATCCGCAGCACCGCCGGCCAGCGGTAAAACAGCCGCACATCGCTGCCGACGGTATGCAGCAGGCCGTCGGCGCCGATTTCCAGCGAAAACTGTTTGCCCTCAAGCGAATCAAACAGCGATGCGATATGCTTGCGCCAGCTCCAGTTCATATAGAAAGAGACAAACAGCACCAGCGCCGCCATCCAATACATCAGGCCGGCCACATGGCTGCGGGCAGCCGCGGCGCCGCTGATCAGGCCGTCCCAATCTTCTGCGGTCTGCCCGCTTTCGTCGCACAGCGCTTCGCAAACGTCTTCTCCAACGCTCCCCAGATAGTCCAAAGCCGCCTGCCAGTTGTGGAAAAAACCGTAATACAGCACCAGCAGCAGCGCTGTCACCAGCAGGGAAACGGCAAGCCGGCGGCGTTTGTCGCGCTTGGGTATATAGGCGCACATGCGCCGGGTCAGGCGCGCACGCTCGCGCTCGCTAACGCTGTAAACGATTTTCAGGCTGCCTGTTTCTTGCATATCCGTTTTCCCGATGGCTGAAAAACGGGCAATATACCCCAAGCAGCGGCAGCCTGAAACCGGTTTGAACGGCTGCAAACGGCCGCCGAATGCGTTTTCAGGCTGCCTTTGGGGTTTAAATTTTAGTTAAAAATCCGCGCTTTTTCAGCGGAAAAACAGCAAATTGCCGCAGCATCCGGCCTTTACACAGCGCGGCGGCGTGTTTCAGGCTGCCTGAAATGTTAAGATGCGCGCCGTTTGTGGCCGGCAGGCGCCGGCCGTTTGTTCCGCAACCGGAGAGACGCTATGAAACCCATCTGGAAAACCGTTCTGGCCGCCGCCGTGCTGGCCGCTTCTGCCGCCGCCCAGGCCGGTGCGGTGGACGCGCTGAAGAAATTCAATGCAGATACCGACGGCATCAGCGGCAGCTTCAGCCAAACCGTCAAATCGAAAAAGAAAACGCAAAGCAGCTCGGGCAGCTTCCAAATCCTGCGCCCCGGCCTGTTCAAATGGACCTACAGCAAGCCTTACGAGCAGGTAATCGTGGGCGACGGCAAAACCATCTGGCTCTACGACACCGAATTGAAGCAGGTAACCAAGTCCGGCCAGGACCAGACCATTGGCGACAGCCCGGCGGCGATTTTGTCGAACAAAGACGCGCTCGAGAGCAGCTACACGCTCAAGGAAGACGGCAGCAGCAACGGCATCGACTATGTGCTGGCCACGCCCAAGCGCAACAACGCCGGCTACCAGTTTATCCGCATCGGCTTTAAGGGCGACGTTTTGAGCGCGATGGAGCTGAAAGACAGCTTCGGCAACCAAACCACCATCCGCTTTGGCGGCATCAACACCAAGCCCAGCCTCTCACGCGGCCATTTCAAATTCACCCCGCCCAAAGGCGTGGACGTGCTGAGCCAGTAAGCGCGCCCCGCCCCCAGGCAGCCTGAAAACGCCCGCCGGCTTTTCAGGCTGCTTTAACGTTTGCCGCGCGGGGTATTTTCGGGCGGCGCAAGGGCTGCCGTTTCGCTATAATCGCGGCCGCACAAACTTCAAGGAAACACACAGATGTCGCAACTGGAACAAATCCTCGCCCACAACGAAGAATTTGTGGAGTCCGGCGCCTACGCCGAATTTTTTACCGATAAATTTCCCGACCGCCGGCTGGCGATTCTTTCGTGCATGGACACCCGCATGATCAAGCTGCTGCCGGCCGCGCTCGGTCTGAAAAACGGCGATGCCAAGCTGATTAAAAACGCCGGCGCGGTGGTCAGCCACCCGTGGGGTTCGGTGATGCGCTCGCTGCTGGTGGCGGTGCTGGAATTGCACGTTGAAGAGATTATGGTCGTCGCCCATCACGACTGCGGCATGCGCGGCATGAACCCGCAGGACTTTCTCGAACAGGCGCGCGCCGCCGGCATTCCCGAAGACCGCATTACCACCCTGCGCCACGCCGGCATCCATCTGGATACCTGGCTGACCGGTTTTGACAACGTGGAAGACAGCGTGCGCCACACCGTCAAACAAATCCGCTGCCATCCGCTGATGCCCGCCTCGGTGCAGGTGCACGGCCTGGTCATCCACCCGACCACCGGCAAGCTGACGGTGGTGGACAGCGGCTCGTGCAGCTGCGGCCGCTGAATACGCAAATCCGGCGGCAACAAAAGGCAGCCTGAAAGGTTTTCAGGCTGCCTTTGCGTTGTAGCTTGGGTCGCGCCCCAACATATCTTTTGGCATCGGAGAAGTTGGGTTTAACCACCCAACTTACGCTTGCTTTCAGGCTGCTTGGAACAAAGCAGCCTGAAAAATACCCGATTGGATAGGATGGTTTGGGAGTAGGTCGAATGCTCGAATCCGATGTTTCCCCGAAGGGAAATCTGCGTTGTTTCAGCTTGCCTGCCTATTTGCAATCTTGTCGGATACAAGTATCTGACCTACGCGCCTGCTGTTCATTCAAAGCAGCCTGAAAGCCGATGCAAAAGGCTTTCAGGCTGCTTTGAATACGGAAAAGGCAGCCTGAAAGCAGACCTTGCCGTTATTTCCGCAAACAAAAAAGGCAGCCTGAAAACTTTTCAGGCTGCCTTTTGCCATAACGACAGCTGTTTTCTCTGGCTATCCTTTCAGGCTGCCTACATCAGCGCCAGCGCGCTTAAGGCTTTTTCGCGCTGGCCGTTTTGCGGCGGCAGGCTTTGCGCGGGCAATTCGAGCAGATAGGGGCTGCCGCTGCGTTCGGCTTCGAGCACGCGGTGGGCAAGCAGCGATGCCAGGCGGTCGCGCTGGGTGGCGGCGGGGTAGTCGCGGTAGGAAATGGTGCGGCTGACGGGCACCGGCGGCGCCTGGTCGAAAACTTTGTCGAGCATTTCGCCGCGCTTGGCGTATTGCTTCCAGGCAACGTGCTGCAGCGAAGCGCCGTTTTGATGGGGCTTGAGATAGGCCAAATCTTCACCGTTCAAACCGGCGCGATCGGGCGGTTGCTCGGGATCGCTGCCGCTGCCGGCATGGTCAAGGCTGTGCGCCAGCGGCGCGGGATAGACCAGCGCGTCGGTCTGCCATTCGAGCAGGCATTCGGCGTAAAACAAACCGAAAGGCGCGCTGGTGGCCAGGGTGAAACACAGCGGCTCGGGAAAGGGGCCGCGGCGCACCACTTTAATCGGCCAGGGCAGCCTGAAATCGGCATTATCAGCGGTTTCGCAGCGCTGCCACAGCTTATCGGCGGCGGTATCGTCTTCTTCTTCGTCCGGCCGTGTTTCGGCATGAAACCAAAACAGCCGCGGCCGTTTGCCGCCGCTGATGCTGAGACTGACTTCGGCGGTGTCGCCGGCAAACACTTCGCCGCGGTAAACGGCGCCGATGCGCAGGCCGAGCAGCTGGCGCAGGGTCATCAGCGCGGAAACGGCGGTAAAGCCGGCAATCCAAAAACACACGGCATAGGCGAGATTGACCTGGTAATTGACCGCCGCCACCCACACCGCAAAAGCCAAAACCGCCAGCGTCAGACACAAACGGGTCGGGCGCAGGCGGATGTGGCGGCGCGCCAGCAGCGCTTCGCTGTCAAAACGCAGGGACGCGGCCGGCTCAAACGGCGACATGGGCGACAATCTCGTTGAGAACGTCGGCGCTGTCGCGCTGGTTTAGGGTTTGCAGGCGGTGGTTGGCCACCGGCACCCACACCGCTTTAAGGTCTTCCGGCAGCACAAAGTCGCGCCCTTCGAGAAAGGCCCAGGCTTTGGCAGCCGCAAGCAGCGACAAGCCGGCACGGGGGCTGAGACCGGTTACGAACAGCCCCGGGCGGCGGGTGGCGGCCACCAGCCGGTAAACATAGGCGGCTACGGCATCGGAAACGGTCAAACCGCGCACCTGCTGCTGCCATTGCGCCAGCTGCTGCGGCGTGGTCACCGCCTGCAGCTGCGCGGCGGCATGGCGGCGCCCGCCCTGGCGGTAAAGCGCTTTTTCCGCTTCTTCGGCGGGATAACCCATGCTCAGACGCATCATAAAGCGGTCGAGCTGGCTTTCAGGCAGCGGGAAAGTGCCAAGCTGCTCGCTGGGGTTTTGGGTGGCGACGACCAGAAACGGCTGCGGCAGACGATAGGTTTTGCCGTCCACCGACACCTGCCGCTCTTCCATCGCTTCGAGCAGCGCCGACTGCACTTTGGGCGAAGCGCGGTTGATTTCGTCGGCCAGCACAAACTGGTTGAACACCGGCCCGGGATGGAATTTGAACGCGCCCTCGGCAGGCATAAACACGTTTACGCCGAGCAGATCGGCCGGCAGCATGTCGTTGGTGAACTGCACGCGCTGGTAGCGCAGGCCGAGTACCGCCGCCAAAGAGCCGGCCAGCGTGGTTTTTCCCACCCCGGGCACGTCTTCAAGCAAGACGTGGCCGTCGGCAAGAATGCTGGCGACGAGCTGTTTGAGTACCGGCGCTTTGCCGAGAATCACGCTGTTGAGCTGTTTGAAAACCGGCTCGAAAATCGGGTTCATCCAAAACTCCGTAACAAGGGAGAAAACAGTTTTCAGGCAGCCTGAAAAAGCGGTGGCGAAACCAAACGGCAGCGCCCTGCCCTTTTTTCAGGCTGCCTGAAGCGGGAAAATCAGCCGCGGCGGCGGCCGAGCCAGGATTTGATCGCGCCGCCGACGGCCACGGCGCCGATAATCAGGAATTTGCCGGCTTTGGCGAGAAAGGCGCCGATCACCGCCAGCAGACCGAGTTTTTTCGCCGCCACGCCGCCCACCAGCGCGGCCAGGCCGTATTCGGCGACCTTGTCGGTGGCGGCGTTGTAGTCGGCATAGCGCTCGCCCTGGTTGAATTCGATGTCGGCCAGAAGCTGCTGCGCCACCGGTTTGTATTTGGCGATGTCTTTGCTGTCGGTAACCAGGGTCAGATTGATGTAGCCTTTGCGGCCGAGCGCGTAGGTGTTGTAGTTTACCGCGGGGTTGTCATCAGCTTTGCCTTTTTCATGGACGTCGATCGACCAAATCAGGCGGTGTGTGGCGGCATCATAGTGCGGCTGCTCGATCCAGCCGTGGGTTTCGATTTCGGCAATGCCCTTGGCCTTGCGTACTTTGTTCTGCTCTTCGTTGCCTTCTTTGAGCGCTTCGAGCATATGGGCGGTATCCCAGTCTTTGGCATCGTCGTCCTTGATGTAGCCCGAATCGACGTAGTTCAGATCGACCAACCAATCCTCATCATCCTGCTCGGGTAACACCAAACCGTAGCGGTTGGGGTTTTCGCTGTTTCCCCCCATCTGCATCAGCAGGTTGGCATCGTCCCGGCCGATAAATACCATGCCTTTGGGCAGCTTCAGCTTGCCCTGCATGCCCAAATCAATCACTTTGGGCCCGGACTGCGCCCTCTGCTGGATGTCGTTTAATAATTGTTCTTTTGCGCTGTCGGCGCTGCTGTCAGACGCTGCAGTCGGAGTTTCAGCAGGGGCTTTTTTAGCGGCAAACGCCGGCGGCGCGGCTGCCACGGCCAGCGCCAATGCGGTGCACAAAACGGATAATCGGAAGCGTAAGGACATTATTTTACCTATGTTAATTTTATTAAAGGCGGCATTGTAAAAAGGACGCTCCATGCTGTAAAGCATGGCGCTGCGGCCGCTTTGATAATGTTGCAAACACGCTTCAGGCAGCCTGAAAACTTTTCAGGCTGCCTGATGTTTTACCTAGAGCAGGAATTTAGTCGTTGACCAGCACCACTTTCATCGCCTGGTTTTCCGAAGCGTGTTTGAACACGTCGTAGGCTTTTTCCAGCTCGGAGAGCTTGAAGCGGTGGGTCAGCATTTTGCTGTAGTCCACCGAGCTGGTGGCCACGGCTTTGAGCAGCATTTCGGTGGTGTTGCTGTTGACCAGGCCGGTGGTGATGGCCAGGTTTTTGATCCACAGTTTTTCCAGTTTGAAATCGACCGACTTGCCGTGCACGCCGACCACAGCAATATGGCCGCCGGGTTTGACGATGTCCTGGCACATATCCCAAGTGGCGGGAATGCCGACCGCTTCAATCGCGCAATCGACGCCGTCTTCGCCGACGATGGCAAAAACCTGCCGGGAAATGTCGCCCGACGCGGGATTGATGGTATGGGTGGCGCCCAGTTCTTTGGCCAGTTTCAAGCGGTTTTCGTCCATATCGCAGACGATAATCGTGGCGGGGCTGTAAAGCTGCGCAGTCAGCAGGGCGGACATGCCAACGGGGCCGGCACCGGCGATGAAGACGGTGTCGCCCGGTTTGACGTCTCCGCTCTGCACGCCGATTTCGTGGGCGGTGGGCAGGATGTCGGACAGCAGCAGGGCGATTTCGTCGTCCACGGCGGCGGGCAGCGGAATTAGGCTGTTATCGGCATAGGGCGTGCGCACATATTCGGCCTGCGTGCCGTCGATCATATAGCCGAGTATCCAGCCGCCGTTGCGGCAGTGGGAATAGAGCTGGGTTTTGCAGTAGTCGCAGGTGCAGCATTTGCTGACGCAGGAGATGATGACTTTATCGCCGACTTTGATGTTTTTCACCGCCGAGCCAACTTCTTCAACGATGCCGACGCCTTCGTGCCCCAAAATGCGCCCATCGGCCACTTCGGGGTTTTTGCCTTTCCAAATCCCTAAGTCGGTGCCGCAGATGGTGGTTTTGACGATTTTCACTACTGCGTCGGTGGGGTCAATGATTTGTGGTTTGGGTTTTTCTTCTAAACGGATGTCGTTGGCGCCGTGATAAACCATTGCTTTCATCGTATTCTCTCCTTCAAAAATGAAATAAGGCAGACAAACCGGCTTCACGCCTGCTTATCTGCCTTGTTTATAAAGCACAAAAACCGCAAAGTCAAACAAAAATTAACGAGAATTTGTTATATTATAACAACTCTTAACATTTCAAGCAGCCTGAAAACAGCAGCCAAGCCCGCACTCAGCCTGCTTTCACTTCCTTGGTGCTGCTGGCCACCAAATCCTGCAGCGCCTGAGGCTGCAATAAACGGATGTGCTTGTGATCGACGGCAATCCAGCCGTTTTGGTTGAAGCGCGACAAAGTGCGGCTGACGGTTTCCAGCTTCAGCCCCAAATAACTGCCGATTTCGTCGCGCGACATACGCAGGATAAAATCGCTGGCGGAAAAGCCGCGGTGCTGCAAACGCTGCGAAAGGTTGAGCAGGAACGCGGCCAGGCGCTCTTCGGCGCGCATATTGCCCAGCAGCAGCATCACGCTTTGGTCGCGCACGATTTCGTTGCTGAACAGGCGGAAAAAATGGGTGTTGATTTTCGGCGCGCGGCGGCCGGCCTCTTCCAGACTTTCCAAGCGCACTTCGCACACTTCGCTGTCTTCCAGTGCGATGGCATCGCAGCTGTAGCGGTTCATACCGATGCCGTCCATGCCCATCATCTCGCCGGACATAAAAAAGCCGGTTACCTGGTCGCGCCCGTCCTGCAGGGTAACGGTGGTTTTGAAAAAACCGGTACGCACGGCGAACAGCGAAGAAAATTCTTCGCCGGCGTGAAACAGATATTCGCCCTTTTTAATCCGGCGGCTCTGGCGCTCAACCGCGTCCAGAAGTTCGAACTCACCGTTTTCCAGCGTAACCGGCGTGCACAATTCGTAGAACGAGCAGGTTGCGCATTGCGAAGTCAGGGGGATGGATTTTTTCGTCATTGAGTGTGGCATCGGTTATCTGCTTGACAAAAGTCAATGAATTTTTATAAAAACAGGCTTATTCTAACAAAATTTATACCAACAATAAATAATCCTTATGAACACCCACACCATCCAATTCGACCGGCGCCTGATCGCCTCCCTGCCCGCCAACGGCCCCCGCTATACATCCTACCCCACCGCCGACCGCTTCCACGACGCTTTCAGGCAGCCTGAATACCAAAACACCCTGCGCGACACCCTTGCCGGGCAGCCTGAAAAACCGCTGTCGCTCTATCTGCACATCCCCTTTTGCAACACCATCTGCTACTACTGCGGCTGCAACAAAATCATCACCAAAGACAAAACCCGCGCCGACGAATACCTTAACTATCTGGAAAAAGAAATGGCGCTGCTCGCCCCCCATCTGGGCGGACGGCACCCGCTGGCGCAGCTGCATTTCGGCGGCGGCACCCCCACTTTTCTTTCCGACGACCAGCTCGAGCGCGTGTTCGCCATGATCCGCGAACACTTCCAGCTCTTGGACGACGGCGAATACTCCATCGAAATCGACCCGCGCAAAGTCGGCGCCGCCACCATCGGGCATCTCGGCCGGCTCGGTTTCAACCGCATGAGCGTCGGCATCCAAGATTTCGATCCCAAAGTCCAAGCCGCCGTCAACCGAATCCAAACCGTTGAAGAAACGCGAGAAGTCATCGAAGCCGCCCGCAATTCCGGTTTCAAATCCGTCAGCATCGATCTGATTTACGGCCTGCCGCATCAAACCCTCTCCAGCATCGAAACCACCTTCGATACCGTCCTCTCTCTCGCCCCCGACCGCCTTGCGCTCTACCACTACGCCCACCTGCCGCATATTTTCAAACCCCAGCGGCGCATCGACACCAATGCCGTCCCCTCCAGCGAAGAAAAACTCGACATCCTGCAATACGCCGTGCGCCGGCTGGATGCCGAAGGCTATGTGTTTATCGGCATGGACCACTTCGCCAAGCCCGACGACGAGCTCGCTGTTGCCCTGCGCGAAGGCCGGCTGCAGCGCAACTTCCAAGGCTATTCCACCTATGCCGACTGCGATCTGGTGGCCGTCGGCGTTTCCGCCATCGGCAAAGTCGGCGATACCTACAGCCAAAACGAGCGCGACATCGAAAAATACTACGCCGCCCTCGACGCCGGACAACTGCCCGTTATGCGCGGCTACCATCTCGATCGCGACGACCTTCTGCGCCGCAACATCATCCAAGACCTGATGTGCCGCTTCGCGCTGGATTTTGCCGACTACGCCGCCGAAACCGAAGTCCCCTTTGCGCGCTATTTCGCCGCCGAACTGGCCGACCTGCAGCAGCTGGCACAACTCGGCCTACTCAAAATCAGCAACAACCGCATCGAAGTAAGCGCCAAAGGCCGCTTCCTGATCCGCAACATCGCCATGGTTTTCGACCGCTACCTACGCCACAGCGAAACCCGTACCAAATATTCGCAAACCGTATAGCGCCGCAAAACGCAGCAAAAAGGCAGCCTGAAACTTTTCAGGCTGCCTTTTTCACTATTGTTTCAAATATCTTCCGTTCGGCGGCTGCGCGCTTGCTGGATTTGCGCCGCGAAATACAGCGCCAGGCCGGCGCCGCACAAGTCTGCGGCAAAATCGAGAATATCGCCGCTGCGGGTACGGGTCAGATAATGTTGCGCCAACTCGCTGGCGGCGGCGTAAATCACGGCAAACGCCAGCAGTGCGCGCAGCGGCAGCGGGCGTTTTTCGGCCAGCCAGGCTTTGGCCAGCAGCCAGAGTTGGGCGAAAAACAGCGCGGCGTGGACGAATTTGTCGAAATGGGAAAACGGTGCTTTCAGGCTGCCGTTGTCGTTTTCGCGCAGCACCAGCGCGTAGATGCCGGCCAGCAGCCACAAGAGCGCCAGCAGCAGCCATTTATTGCGCGGCATCGCCGGTTTCCTCCGCATAGCGCGCACAATTTTCGGCCAGTTTGGCAAAACGACCGCCACGCGCGGCAAAAAGCTGCTGCCAGCAGCGGGCTTCGGCGGCATCCGGCGCTTCGTCGCTGCCGGCTTCTTCCAAAAAGAAAGCCAGCGTTTCCGCCACTTCGGTATAGGCTTCTTCGCGGAAAAACCGTTCCAGTTCGTTATCGCTCATTTCAGGCTGCCTTTCTCGTTCTGCACCGCTTCTGCGGCAAAGCGGTCCATGCCGTTTTCGCAGCGGGTCAGGCTGCCTTCCAGCGCCTGCGCCAAGAGCCGGTCGTTTTCCGGCAGCGACTGGCGCGACGCTTCGTGGTGCCACAAATGATAGGTGACGGCGGCGAATTTCAAATTGGCGCGTTTGCCGCCGGCATTGAAAAATCGTGCGGCAAATTCGCTGTCTTCGCGTCCCCAGCCGACAAAATCGCTGTTAAAGCCGTTGATGCGCTGCGCGTCTTCGCGGAAAAAACCCATATTGCAGCCGCGGATGCCGGTGAGGTTACGGTTTTCCCTGCGGATCAGCAGTTTGGCCAGCAGAGGAATGCGGCACAAGCGCAGCCGTTTGTGCCAGGCGTCTGTTAGGCCGCGCCGATACCACGCCGGCAAAGACAAGCTGCCGTTTGCCGCCTGCGCCAGCACGGCATCGGTGGCGGCCTGATCCAATTGCCCTGCTGCGCCCTGCACCAACACGCCTTTTTTTGCCGCCTGCTTGTGGTCGGCGACAAATCGGGGATGCAGCAGGGTTTCGCTATCGGCCAGCAGCACGTAGTCGCAACGGCTGTGCAGCAGCGCGCGGTTTAACCATTCTGCCCTGCTGCCGTCTTTTTCAGGCTGCCTCAGCAGCTTTAAAGACGGTATCAGCGGCCGGTATTGTTCGACCACGGCGTCGGTGCGGGCATCGCATTCCGCGCAGGCAAGCAGCACTTCGTCGGGCGCCGTCTGCTGCGCCAGCACCGACTGCAGCACGGCGGCCAGCGCATCGGCGCCGCTGCGGACGCTGATAATCAGCGAAACGCTGAGCCGGCGGTTGGCTTCGGCCAGCTTGACGTATTTGTAATAGGAACCCTGTGCCTGCACGGCGGAAATCACCCAGCCGGTAGCGCCGTCGCGCCAGCCGCCGCGAAAAAGATAGCTTTTGACAAAAGCCGCGGCACCGTGGCCGACGGCAGACAAAAGAGAGGTGCGCTGTTTGAACTGCTGCTGTTCGGCAAACAAATCGGTATAGCGCTGGACTTTTTTCTCCACCAATTCGGATACGCCGTCAAACGAATAATGCAGCAAGTCCTGCCGCAGGCGCACGATAGCGGTGTTTTCCGGCAGCGCCAGCGATTCGTGGACGCGGCGGTCGTTGTAGCGCACGCGGCCGCGATGGTAGAGCCGCAGCACATAGTCGGGCGACCAGCCGCAGCTGCGGATCGGGCGGCCGCAGTAGTGGTTCAGCCGCGGCAGCGCGTAAACGGTATTTTCGTCCAGCGTCAGCGCGGCGATTTCGGCGGCCAGTTCGGGGGGGACGATTTCGTCGCTGTCGATATTCAGAATCCAGTCGTGCTCGGCCAGCGAAGCGGCTAGGTTTTTCAGCGGACCGAAGCCGATAAACGGGCTTTGGTGCAGGCGCACGTTGGCAAAACCGGCGGCGATTTCCATGGTGGCGTCGCTCGAGCCGTTGTCCAGCACGATGACTTCGGCGAAACCGGATAACGCCGCGAGCGACTGCGCCAGATATTTTTCGGCGTTTTTCACCGGCATGGTTACGCTGATGGGAAGGGGAGCCTGCATCGCTTTATCCTTGGAAAAATCTGCCTTTCAGGCAGCCTGAAAGCCTTTTTGCGCCATCACCCGCGCCACGGTGTCCACCACCGCCTGGGTTTGGGCGTCGATTTCGAGATTGACCGCATCGCCGGCGCGGCGGCTGCCGAACAGGGTACGCTCCAGCGTTTCCGGTATCAGGTGCACGCAAAAGGCGTCGTCGCCAACGATGCCGACAGTCAGGCTGCAGCCGTCGAGCCCGACAAAGCCTTTGGCAAACAGATAGGGTTTGAGTTTTTCAGGCAGCCTGAACCACAGCGTGCGGTTTAAGCCGTTCTCGTCGATGCGGATGATTTCGACGGTGGCCATAATGTGACCGCTCATCACATGGCCGCCGATTTCGTCGCCGAAGCGGGCGGCGCGCTCGAGATTGACGCGATCCCCGGCTTTCAGGCTGCCCAAATTGGTTTTGGCCAGCGTTTCCGCCATCAGATCAAACTCGGCCAGGCAGCCTGAAACGCGGGTTACGGTCAGGCAGCAGCCGTTGTGGGCGACTGAAGCGCCGGTTTCCAACCCACCGGCCAGATGCTCGGGCAATTCGACGGTGAAGCGGCGGAAATCGGGCGCGGGGCTGTCGATGGCACGGATCAGGCCGGTGCCCTGCACGATGCCGGTAAACATGGCGGTATCCTTATTGAATCAGTTTGGAGATGGCTTTGAACTGGGGATGTTTGGCATCGGCCAAAAGCTGGAACAGCACGCTTTCGCTGTTGCTGACAATGGCGCCGGCCACCTGCATCTGGCGCAGGCCGTTGGCTTTGTTGGCTTCGGTGCGCGAAGTAAGCGCGTCTTCCAGCGCGTAAACCCGCATGCCTTGCGCCAGCAGATCCAGAGCGGTCTGCAGCACGCAGATATGGGTTTCGCAGCCGAGCAGCACAACGTTTTCAGGCTGCTTTTGAGCGATGGCGGCAGCCACTTCGGGGGTGTAGGCGGAAAAACGGGTTTTCTCGAAGCGCGGCGCATCGGCGCAGGCGCGGGAAACCGGTTCGATGGTGGCGCCCAAGCCTTTGGGATATTGCTCGGTCAAGAGCAGCGGCACATCCAGCAGGCGGCAGCCTTCGATAAAGCGCACGGCGGCGGCGCTAAAGGCTTCGGCCTGCGACAGCGCGGGCAGCAGGCGCTCTTGGATGTCGATAACGAGAACGAGGGTATTGTCGGCAGTCGGCATAAGCATCTCCTGAAAACGCGGTTTCAGGTAGCCTGAAAACCGCGGGGGTAACAGCTAACGAAGCGTTTAACGGAAGCGTTTTTTGTTCTGGTTGGCAATGCCCATCAGCAGGGCGAGAATCGCCATAATCGACAGGGTGGCGGTGCCGCCGTAGCTAACCAGCGGCAGCGGCACGCCTACCACCGGCAAAATGCCGCTGACCATGCCCATATTGACGAAGGCGTAGCAGAAAAAGGTCATGGTCAGCGCGGCGGCCAGCGTGCGGTTGTAAAGCGTGGTGGCTTTGAACGAGATATACAGCCCGCGGCCGATGATGATGGTGTAAACCGACAGCAGCAGCAGATTGCCGATCAGGCCGAACTCTTCGCCGTACACGGCAAAGATAAAGTCGGTGGTCGATTCGGGGATGTAATCAAGACGGGTTTGAGTGCCGTTGAGCCAGCCCTTGCCCCACAGACCGCCGGAGCCGATGGCGATCATCGATTGCAGAATGTGATAACCCGAGCCGAGCGGGTCTTGGGTGGGATCGAGCAGAGTCAACACGCGGCGTTTCTGATAATCGTGCAGGCCGTAGTTCCAAATCAGCGGCAGCGAAGCGGCAAAGCCGATCAGCGCGGCAGCAATGACTTTCCACGGCAGGCCGGCAAAAAACACCACCAAGAGCCCCGAGGCCATAATCAGGGTGGCGGTGCCCAAATCGGGCTGTTTGAGAATCAGCGCGCCGGGCACCAGCACCACCGCCAGCGCAATCAGATAGTGGTACCAGCGCAGATCGTTTTCATAACGTTGGAAAAACCACGCCACCACCATCGGCAGGGCGATTTTCATAATCTCCGAGGGCTGCAGCCTGAACAGGCCGAGATTGAGCCAGCGGGTCGAGCCGTTGACGGTTACGCCGAAAAAATGCACGCCCAACAGCAGCAGCACGCCGAAAATATACATCGGCGGCGCGAAATTGCTCAAAGTCTGCGGCCGCACCCGCGCCACCACCAGCAGCACGCCGAACGCAAGCACGGTGTGCAGGGTTTTGCTTTCCAGCCGCCCCCAGTCCTGGCCGTCGGCGGAATACAAGAGAAACATGCTCATCAGATACACCGCCAGCATACTGTAAAACAGCCAGGGGTCGAGCGGATCCCACAGCAGGTGCTTGAGCTTCAGCAGCAGGTTTTCGTCGCGTTGCTTGGTCATGGTTGGCCCTTTGCCGGTTGCAGGGTAAGGGGAGCGGAGGCCGGCGCCGATGCTTCGGAGGCGCTTTGCGCGCGCTCTTTGGCTACGGCTTCAAAAGCAGCCTGAACGTTTTGCTGCGGCCTGGCCGTTTTCAGGCTGCCTTCCAACAGCGGATTGGCGGTACGGCGGCCGCCGCCGGATGCGGGCTGCAGTTTGTCTTCCTTCCAGCGCAAAAGATAAAAGTCGCTCAGCTGGCGGGCAATCGGCGCGGCACTGGCGCCCCAGCCGCCGTTTTCCAGAATCACCGCAATCGCAATCTGCGGCTTTTCAACCGGCGCGAAGGAAATAAACCAGGCGTGGTCGCGGTGCTGCACGCGCAGCGCGGCGGCGTTGTAGCGCTTGCCTTGGGCAATCTGCACCACCTGCGCGGTGCCGGTTTTGCCGCCCATGCTGTATTTGAGGCCGCTGTTGATGCGCTTGGCGGTACCGCTTTGGATTACCCGCGCCATCGCCTGTTTGACATAGTTGAAATTGCTTGGTGAAAACGGCAGTTTGTGGTCGGGATTGGGTTCGAGCTGGGTTAAGCGCTGGTTTTCATGGTCGAGCAGCTCTTTGACCAGATGCGGGCGGAATACCACGCCGTTGTTGGCGAGTATCGAAGTGGCCTGCGCCATCTGCAGCGGGGTATAGGCGTTATAGCCCTGGCCGATGCTCACCGGCACCATTTCGGCGATATTCCAGCGGCGGCGGTTTTCAGGCAGCTTGGAGAAGCGCTTGGCCTTCCATTCGGGCGAAGGCAGCACGCCCTGGTATTCGCCTGGCAGGTCGATGCCGGTTTTCTGCCCCAGGCCGAACTGCGCCAGATACAGCCGCGTTTTCTCGATGCCCAATTCAAAACCCAGGCGGTAGAAGAAAGTATCCGACGACACCTGAATGGCTTTCATCAGATTGGCCGAGCCGTGGCCGCTGCGCACCGAATCGCGAAACTGGTGCTTGGTGCCGGGAATGCTCCACGCGCCGGGCGCTGGAATGACGGTGTGCTGGTTGATTTTGCCGCTTTCGAGCAGCGCCATGCCCATAAACGGCTTAAAGGTCGAACCCGGCGGATACAAACCCTGGGTTACGCGGTTGATCATCGGCCGCTGCCAGTCTTCGTTGAGCGCTTTCCAGGTATCGCTATCGATGCCGTCGATAAACAGATTGGGATCGAAGCCGGGCTTGGAAACAAAGGCGATGATGCCGCCGGTTTGCGGGTCGATCGCCACCAGCGCGCCGCGGCGGCCGGCCATCAGGCGGTCGGCTTCCTGCTGGACGCGGATGTCCATCGCCAAACGCAGGGTCTGGCCGGTTTGCGGCGGGTCGGATTTGATTTCGCGGATAATGTTGCCGGCGGCATCTTTCTCCACTTCGCGGTAGCCGGGCACGCCGTGCAGCTGGGCTTCGTAAAAGGCTTCCAAGCCGGATTTGCCGATGTGGGTGGTGCCGTGGTAGGCGGCGGAGCGGCCGGCTTCTTCCAGTTTTTTCTGGTCTTTGTCGCTGATGCGGCCGATATAGCCGAGAAAATGCGCGGTCAGGCTGCCGTAGGGGTATTCGCGGAAGGTGCGGGCGTTGATTTCCACGCCGGGGAAGCGGTAAAGCTGGGCCGCCAGCCGCGAGGCTTCGTCGGGCGTGAGCTTCAGCTTCAGCGGTACTTTTTCATAGGCGCGCATATCGGCGCGGAATTTTTTGAAGCGCTTGATGTCGGTTTCGTCGATTTCGACATAAGCGCGCAGATCTTCGATCAGATCTTCAATTTTGCGGTGGGTTTCTTTGGGAATCACTTCCAGCGAATAGGCCGGATAGTTGCGCGCCAGCACCACGCCGTTGGCATCGATGATTTCGCCGCGCACCGGTGCGGTGGGAATCAGGCTGATGCGGTTGGTGGCGGCCTTAACGGTGTATTCGTCGTATTTGCTGATTTGCAGGTAGAAAAAGCGGGCGCCCAGCACGCCGAACATCACCAGCACCAACAGCAGCGCCGCCAGCAGGCGGATCAGAAAGTCTCGCTGCCGGTTGCGGGCTTCCCGCCCGGGGGCGGATAGGTAACGCGGGCTTTTCATCGTTTCAGACGGCGCAGATTGGTCAGGGAAACCATGACCTTATTCAGAATCGGCCACAGCAGTGCGCCGAGAAAGGGGGAAAGAAACACCAACCAGCCTGAAAAGCGGTGGTCGTAACGCAGGCGCACCAGCACCTGCACCACTTCGCTGCTCATCAGGGCGATGGCCACGACTACCGCCTGCTGGCCGTAGTCGTAAAGCACGATTTGGCGCAGGTTGCGGATCAGCAGATAGGCAGCCGCCATATACGCCAGCGAGTGCATGCCGGTGGGCGAGCCGGTGCCGATATCGACCAGCAGGCCGACGACAAACGCCGCGCCGATGCCGACGCGGTGCGGGGCGTTGATCACCCAATACAGCAGCAGCATCGCCGTCAGCTCGGGCAGCCAGTAAAACAGGCTGCCTGAAAACGGAATAAAGTCAACCATCATCGCAAATGCCAGACTCAACAGCAGCAGGCGTTTGGATGCGGTATCGGGATATTTTTCAAAATGGTTCATGGTTTGGCAGACGGAACAGAAGCGGCTGCGACATCGGACGCGGTTTCGCCGGTTTGCGGCAGCGGCTGCTGCGGCAATACCAGCACATATTTGCTGCTGCGCAGCGCCGCCACCGGTTTGAGCTGGGCGCTGTAATAAGGCATGCCGGTGTTGCGGCCGGTCTGCACCACTTTGGCTACCGGAATGCCGGCGGGATAGACGCTGTCAAGGCCGGAAGTAACCAGCAGGTCTTCAGGCTGCAAATCGGCATCGCTGGGGAAATAGCGCAGGCTGAGCTGGTCGCTGCCGCCGTACACCAGCGTGCGCACGCCGGTGCGCGCCACCATTACTGGAATCACCGCCTTGGCATCGGTGAGCAGATGGACTTCGGCGCTGAAAGGGTAACTTTGGCTGACTTGGCCGACCAAGCCGTTTTCGTCCACCGCCGCATCGCCGGCGCGGATGTTTTGGCGGCTGCCTTTATTGATGATGATGCGGTTGGCCAACGGCTCTTTGCCGTTGGACACCACTTCGGCGGTTTGCGCTTCGCCCAAGCCGTGGCTGCCGAGCGCCGCCAGCGATTTAAGCTGCTCGAGCTCCCGGGCGTTCATATCGGCGCGGTGCAGGTCGATTTTCAGCCGCGAGTTTTCCAAAGTCAGACGCTCGTTTTCGGTGAGCAGATAGTCTTGCGACTGAAACAGCGCGCTGCCGTACTCGTACCATTCCACCGGCTGCTGCGCCATCCACTGCAGCGGATACAGCGCGCCGGCGATATATTCCTTGGCACGCTGCATCGCCGTATAGCGCTCGTCGAGCACCATCAGCACCACCGACAGCAGCGACAGGCAGATCAGCTTATTGACCGGACTGATGCCGCGGCGGGCGAAGGGATAGGGTTGCGACATTTTTCAGGCTGCCTGAAAAATCAGATATTGGCAAAAACGGAATTGACCTTGCCGATCATGTCCAGCGCCTTGCCCGAACCGCGCGCTACGCAGGTGAGCGCATCTTCGGCAATCAACACCGGCAGGCCGGTTTCTTCGGCCAAAAGACGATCCAGCCCTTTGAGCAGTGCGCCACCGCCGGTCAGCACCAGGCCGCGGTCGGCGATGTCGGCGCCCAATTCGGGTGGAGTTTGCTCCAGCGCGTTGCGTACCGCCTGCACAATCTGGCTGAGCGGATCGGCCAGCGCTTCGAGCACTTCGTTGGATGAGATGGTGAAAGAGCGCGGAATGCCTTCGGCCAGATTGCGGCCTTTGACTTCGATTTCGGTAACTTCCAGGCCCGGGAAGGCCGAGCCGATGCGCTTTTTGATTTCTTCGGCGGTGGCTTCGCCGATCAGCATGCCATAGTTGCGGCGCACATAATTGATGATGGCTTCGTCGAAAGCGTCGCCGCCTACGCGCACCGAATGGGAATACACCACGCCGGAGAGCGAGATCACGCCCACTTCGGTGGTGCCGCCGCCGATGTCCACCACCATCGAGCCGGTCGGCTCTTCGATCGGCAGGCCGGCGCCGATGGCGGCGGCCATCGGCTCCTCAATCAGATTGACAATCGACGCGCCGGCATTAACCGCCGAGTCGCGGATGGCGTTACGCTCCACCTGGGTCGAGCCGCAGGGCACGCAGATAACGATGCGCGGCGCCGCCGCCCATTTGCTGCTGTTTACCTTGCGGATAAAGGCGCTGAGCATTTTTTGGGTAACGTCCAAATCGGCAATCACACCGTCTTTCATCGGGCGGATGGCCTGGATGCGGCCAGGGGTGCGGCCGAGCATTTTTTTCGCTTCCGCGCCCACCGCCAGCGTGACTTCCTTGCCGGTATCGATATCGGTCTGCACCGCCACCACCGAAGGTTCGTCCAACACAATGCCTTTGCCTTTGATGTAAATCAGGGTATTGGCGGTTCCCAAGTCGATGGCCAGGTCGTTGGAAAAGTAGCGGGTGAGAAAGCGGAACATAATCAATCCTAAAAATTGAGTTCAAACAATAAGTAAAGCATGACAACGCGGCAGCTTCGCCGGAAAATCGTCATGCCCGGGAAATTTTTTCAGTTATAATCGCGAGCTTTGCGGCTGCGACGGCGCGCAATCATACCCTACTTTCCCCGATTTGCTAAACGAAATTTAAAGGATTTAACCATGCCGCTGAGCATCGCCGATGTTGAAAAAATCGCCCGTCTTGCCCGTCTGACGCTGAGCGAAGAAGAAAAAATCCAATCGGTTAAGGAATTGGACAAACTGTTTGCCACCGTAGAAGCGATGCAGGCAGTAAATACCGACGGCATCGAGCCGATGACCCACCCGCACGAGCTGGCGCTGCGCCTGCGCTCGGACGAAGTGACCGAAAGCGACCACGCCGCCGAATACCAGGCCTGCGCGCCCGAAGTGCGCAACCGCCTGTACGTTGTGCCGCAAGTTATCGAAGAATAAAGCGGCAAAGGCAGCCTGAAAGCCGGCAACGGCGTTTTCAGGCTGCCTTTTCCCTATCCCCGCCTTTTTCAGGCTGCCTGCCGAAAGCCGTTTTGCCATGAACCCGATCCGCCGCGTCCTGCCCGAAACCGATTTTGCCGAACACTACCGGCGCCATATGCGGCGCGTCGGCTACCGCCCCAAGCCCAGCAGCGAGTGGGACGCCAAAGCTCCCGCGCTCAACCGCCGCGAAGGCGGCGAGAGCCGCTACATCCGCGCCCTGCTCGCTGCCATCGACTGGCCGCAAAACGGCACCCTGCTCGATGTCGGCTGCGGCACCGGCGCGCTTGCCCTTGCCGCCGCCGGCCGCTGCCGCCACGTTTATTGCCTGGACTACAGCCCGGTGATGCTGCAAACGCTGGAACAAAACGCCCGCGCCGCCGGCATCGCCAATTACAGCACTTTTCTGCTCGACAAAAACGCCGACTGGCCGCAGGTGCCGCACTGCGATACCGTTGTCTGCTCGCGCGCCGGTTTGGATCACGACTTGGCCGCGCTGTTTGCCAAGCTCTCGAAGCACGCCGCCAAGCAGGTTTATTTCAGCCAAATCGTCGGCGGCCGTTTCGATCTGCCGGAAATCTCCGCCCTGCTCGGCCGCGACCGCGAAGCCTTCCCCGACTACATACTCTCCGCCAATATACTGTACGAAATGGGCTACGACCCCGAAATCCGCTTTATCCGCAGTGAAGGCCGCTGGGCGCACTGCGAAAGCTGGCAGGATTTTCAGGCTGCCGCCACCGCCCAATACGGCAGCCTGAACGACGGCGAAACCGCCGCCCTGCACGACTGGTACCAAAACAACCATCACCGTCTCACCCCCGACTACTGCGGCATGAAATGGGCGCTGCTGTCGTGGCAGACCGCCTGAACCCGCCTTTTTTCAGGCTGCCCCAAGCAGCCTGAACAGCCAAACCGACCCACACGGAAACCCGAATAATGGACACCCTGCAAAACGACACCTATCTGCGCGCCCTGCTGCGCCAGCCCACCGACTACACGCCGGTTTGGATGATGCGCCAGGCCGGCCGCTATCTGCCCGAATACCGCGCCAGCCGCGCGCGCGCCGGCAGTTTTCTCGATTTGTGCAAAAACACCGAGCTGGCCACCGAAGTAACCCTGCAGCCCTTGGATCGCTTCGACTTGGACGCCGCCATCCTGTTTTCCGACATCCTGACCGTGCCCGACGCCATGGGCTTGGGGTTGTATTTTGCCGAAGGCGAAGGGCCTAAGTTTGAAAAACCGCTGCAGCACGAAACCGACATCGCCGCGCTGGCGGTGCCCGATATGGACAAGCTGCGCTATGTGTTTGACGCCGTCGCCTCCATCCGCCGTGCGCTCAACGGCCGCGTGCCGCTGATCGGCTTTTCCGGCAGCCCGTTTACCCTGGCCTGCTATATGGTCGAAGGCAGCGGCAGCAAAGAATGGCGCACCCTCAAAACCATGATGTACGCCCGTCCCGAGCTCTTGCACCGTATTCTCGACATCACCGCCCAAGCCGTTGCCGACTACCTCAACACCCAAATCGAACACGGCGCGCAGGCGGTACAGATTTTCGACACTTGGGGCGGCACCCTTAGCCCTGCCGCCTTTGAAGAATTCAGTCTCGCCTATATGCGCCGCATCGTCGGCAGCCTGAAACGCGAACACCAAGGCCGCCGCGTGCCGGTGGTGCTGTTTACCAAAGGTGGCGGCCTGTGGCTCGAACAGATGGCCGACGCCGGCGCCGACGCGCTGGGCTTGGACTGGACTTGCGACATCGGCAGCGCCCGAAGCCGCGTCGGCAGCCGCGTGGCGCTGCAGGGCAATCTCGACCCCGCCGCACTCTACGGCTCGCCCGAATCCATCCGCGCCGAAACCGCGCGCATTCTCGAATCCTACGGCAAAGGCAGCGGCCACGTTTTCAACCTCGGCCACGGCATCAGCCAGTTCGCCGACCCCGAACACGCCAAAGTGCTGGTCGATGCTGTGCACGAACTCTCCCGCCCCTACCATCAGGCCTAAACTGCGGATAAAGGTTCTCAGGCTGCTTTGCCGATAAGACCAGCAGCCTGAAAAGTTTTGGGCTCGGCAAAAAGCAGCCTGAAAATGCGAAAAAGCAGCCTGAAAGGTTTTCAGGCTGCTTTGCTTTCTGCAAAACAAACTACATCAGAACGAATAACGCATGCTCATATAGTAGCTGCGGCGGCGTTCGTTGTAGGTGCGGGCGGTGCCGGCGGTGCGCAGGACGGTTTTGTCGAACAGGTTGTTCACGCCTGCACGCAGGCTGATGGTATCTTTCCAGTTGTAGCCGATGTTGAACCCGAACACACCGTAGCTGCCTAATTCGTGCTCTTTCAGCTTGCTGCCGCCGTCTTCGTAGTACACGTCGATGAAGCGGATGGGCCGGGAGCCGGTTTTTTGACGGCCGTAGCGGGTGTACGTGGCGTTTAAGTCCCATTCGGGAGTGATTTGCCAGTTCAGTGTGCTGTTGATGGTGTATTTGGGCACAATCGATACGGGGTTGCCGTAGAACTTCTCTTCGTTACGCTGGAAATAAGTGAAGTTGGTGCTGAAGTTCAGTTTGTCGCGGATCAGCGGCAGGGTTAAGTTGCCTTCAAAGCCAGCGAGTACAGCCTTGCCACGGTTGCCCCATTGGTACACGTTGGTGGCGGTGTAGTTGCGCCAAATGTTGATGCCCGCGCGGTTGTTTGTGCGGCGTACATCGCGATCATAGCCGCCGGTGGGGGCGTCGATGGTGGTAATGAATTCACCGTTATCGATAATGCGGTTGCGGTAGTCGTTGTGAAAATAGGCCAGTGAGGCGATATAACCGTCTTTGTTGAACTCGAAACCGATTTCTTTGTTGATACTGGTTTCGGGTTTGATATTTTTATTGCCGACAAAGTAGCAGGCGCGGCCCCAGTCGAAGCCGCCAGGACGGTTGTTGAGATAGGGATCGGTCGGCCTCTGGTCGTTGCCCGCCCCGGTACCGCCGGTGGCGCTGTTATTTTGCGCATTTGGGTTGTCCCAGCGGTTGTGTTCGTCGATCGGACAGCCGTGGCTGGCATTGGTCAGCATGTAGTTGGGCTGGGTTTGGTATAAGTTGGGCGCTTTGAAGGCGCGGGCGATGCCGCCTTTGATCCGCCAGCTGTCGTTCAGGGCGTGGGAGAAGTTGAACGAGGGGGAGAAGGTGGAGCCGAAGGCGGTGTTGTAGTCCCAGCGCAGGCCAGGGATCAGGAAGGTGCGGCCTTGGTTGAGGGAAATATTGTCTTCCACATAGATGGCAAAATCATTCTGACTGCCTTTGCCGCTACGGCCGGTGCTGGCAAGCCACGGGATATTGCCGTAGGTTTGCATGGTTTGCTTCATGGAGGCGGAATCGTCGAGCACGGAGCGGCCGCCTTCCGCACCCACGGTGAGGGTGTGGCGACCCAAAGGCAAATCGGCACGGCTGCCGAAGCGGTAGTTTTTCAGGATACTGTCGGAAAAGCCGGTGGTGCTGTTGTAGGCACCCTCGGTGCTGCCAAGCAGGCCTTCTGGCAGGCGGCTGTTTACGGTTTTGTCGAAGCTGATGTAGCTTTCCAAATCACCCCATTCCCAGTTGCCGTTGTGAGTCAGGGTGTAGCTTTGGCGGTAGAGGCGGGCAGTTTCCGAGCCGATAAGCGGAAAGGCAACGTTGCGTACGGCAGGAACGAGTACGTTACTGCTTTGGGTGTCGCCGTTGTAGATATTGCCTTGGCGGCTGTAGGCGGCATCGAAAGTGAGGCGTTGGGTGGGGCTGATGTCCCATTGCAGGCGGCCGGCGATGTCGCGGTTGCGCACGCCTTCGCGGCCGGCGCTAAGGGCAGTGCCGGTGTTTACGCTGTTGTTGATGTCGAAATCATCGGGGCTGGTTTTGTTGAGGTTGCCGTAGAGGCGGAAGCCAAGTGTGTTTTTTACGACGGGGCCGGACACGATGAAGTTGGCACGGCGGGTGGCGCCTTGATCTGTGCCGCTCTGCGGTTGTTCGATATAAGTGCCCACGCTGCCGTGGAATTCGCGGGTGATGGGTTTGGTGCGGATGTTTACCACGCCACCCATCGCGCCGGAGCCGTAGCGGGCAGCGGCAGGGCCGCGCAACACTTCGATTTTTTCAATCATTTCGGGCGGTACCCAGTTGGAGTCACCGCGCGTGTTGCGCACGCCGCCGCGGCCGTAGCGTTCGGCATTGCGCGAGCGCACGGGTTTGCCGTCGATCAGAATCAGTGTGTTTTCCGGGCCCATGGCGCGGATGTCGATTTGGCGTTTGTTGCCGCGTGTGCCACCGGGCGAGTTGGTGCTGAGAGTAACGCCCGGCATTTTGCTGACGATTTCGGAGATGTCGTTGCTAACGGGCATCTTCTGCAAGTCCTGCGCGGTAATCACCGACGAGCCCAGCTGCTGCTTGGCCTGGCGTTCGGCGGTAACGTGGACGGTCTGCAATTCGCCGTTGTCGGCGGCTTCGGCATTATCATCGGTGTCGGCAGCGGCGCCGGTGGCAATCAGCAGCAGGGCGCTGAGCACATTGAGTTTGAACAAAGCGGGTTTCATGATTTGAGGCTTCCTGTGTAAGATTATGATTTGTCGCTTGAATTTTTGGTTTTCGGCTACGGCTGGAAAAAAGGTGCGAAATTGTAAGGTTTTGTTTGCGTATTGATATAGAACGTAAGGACTAATCCTTTCGACCAATCACAATCCGCCGCGCTTTATGGTCGAATCGCGCCCTTTTTGATTTTTCGTTTTCAGGCAGCCTGAAAAGGGAAAAACCGCCAGCCTTGCACCCAAAGCAGCCTGAAAGCGCAAATGCCGTCATTAGCTTCGCAAGTCCGCTACGCTACCCCCGCGCAGGCGGGAATCTTGTTTGAAGACAAACGACCGACGGTTTCCCAAACCATGCCCAAGCTCCGGCAAGATTCCCGCCTGCGCGGGAATGACGGAACAAATGGGGCAGCCTGAAAAGTCGGTTACGGGTATCCGACCTACGCAAACTGCCTTTTCAGACGGCATAAAAGGCTGTCTGAAACGGCTAATCCGACAGCAATCAAACTCCCTCCCCTGCGCCCGCGCGGGGGCGGGTTGGGGAGGGGGTGGCGGTTCGCAGAACCGCTTTGGCTGCGGAACCACAAACGTTTGTCCAGCCGCAAGCGCCCCCACCCTAGCCCTCCCCCGCAAGCGGGAGAGGGAACGCTGTTACCCGCCATGTTTCAGACGGCCTTTTCAGGCTGCCTGAAAGCACAAGGCAGCCTGAAACCCGCCAAACCCGCCCGCCATCCGAACCATAAAAAAGCAGCCTGAAACCCCGTTTAGGCTGCCTGTGCCACCGTTTCCTATGTCCCGCATTCCCTACCCCGTCCTGCTCGCCCTGACCGCCGCCGCGCTTGCTGCCGCCGCCGTGTTTTCCCTGTCGTGGGGGCGCTATCCCGTGCCGCTCGATGCCGTGTGGCAGACCCTGAGCGGCCACAACGCCGACGAAACCTACCAAAACATCATCTTCAACCTGCGCCTGCCGCGCATTGCCGCCGCGATGCTGGTGGGTATGGCGCTGTCGCTGGCGGGCGCGGTGTATCAGGGCATTTTCCGCAACCCGCTGGTGTCGCCCGATTTGCTCGGCGTATCCTCCGGCGCGTGCGTCGGCGCGGCGGCGGCGGTAATTGCCGGCGGCGGCATGCTTGCCATGCAGGGCGCGGCTTTCGGCGGCGGCATGCTGGCGGTGGCCTTGACCCTGACCCTGCCGCGCCTGATCGGCCGCGACTCGGCGGTGGTGCTGGTGCTCGCGGGCATTGTCGTGTCCGGTTTTATGGGCGCAACGCTCGGCGTGGTCAAATATCTGGCCGACCCCGAAACCGAGCTGGCCGAAATCGTCTATTGGCAGATGGGCAGCCTGGCCAAGGCGCAAACCGAGCAACTGGTGTGGCTTGTGCCGGTGATGCTGCTGCCCGCGCTGCTGTTGCTGCTGATGCGCTGGCGGATTAACGTGCTGTCGCTGGGCGAGCGCGAAGCACGGCTGGTGGGCGCCGACACCCGCAAAGAGCGGCTGCTGATGATTGTCTGCGCCACGCTGCTCACCGCCTCGGCCGTGTGCATCAGCGGCACCATCGGCTGGCTTGGTCTGGTCGTACCGCATCTGGCGCGGATGCTCGTGGGCGACAACAACCTGCGCAGCCTGCCGCTGTCGCTGCTGGTCGGCGCGCTGTTTCTGCTGTTGGCCGACACGCTGGCGCGCAACCTTTATACGCAGGAAATCCCGCTGGGCATCCTTACCGGCTTTATCGGCGCCCCGTTTTTCGCCTGGGTGCTGGTGCGGCAGAAACCGGCGGATTAGGCCGTCTGAAACAGTTAATTCAGCAGCAATCAAGCTCCCTCTCCTGCGCCCGCGCGGGGGAGGGCTGGGGAGGGGGTGGCATTTCGCAGAAATGCTTTGGCTGTCGAACCGCAAACGTTTATCCAGCCGCAAACACCCCCACCCTAACCCTCCCCCGCAAGCGGGAGAGGGAAAAAGAAACCATCTGCCCCAAAGCAGCCTGAAAACCAACACCCGAAAAATGCTCCAAATCCAAAACCTTCACTACGCCTACCGCAGCCGCGCCGTACTCCAAGGCGTGAATCTCGAGCTGCCTGCCGGCACGCTGCTCTCGCTGCTCGGGCGCAACGGCGCGGGCAAATCCACCCTGCTCAACTGCATTAGCGGCCTGTTCAAACCGCAGCAGGGGCGCGCGCTGCTCAACGGGCGCGATACCGCCGATCTTAACCCGCGCGAAACCGCCCGCAGCATCGCCTACGTTTCGCAAAATGCCCCGCAAACCTACCGCTACACCGTACTCGATTACGTATTGCTCGGCCGCGCCGCCCGCCTACCGCTGTATGCCAAGCCCGCCGAAGCCGATTACGCCGTGGCCGAAGCCGCGCTGGAGAAACTGGGCATCGCCCGTTTGGCGCAAAAAATCTACATGGAAACCAGCGGCGGCGAAAAACAGCTCGCCAACATCGCCCGCGCCCTGGCCCAAGAGCCGCGAGTGATTCTGTTTGACGAACCCACTTCCGCCCTTGACTACGGCAACGCCGCCGCCATCCTCAGCCTGATGGCCGATTTGGCCGAAGCGGGCTACACCGTAGTCAATACCACCCACAACCCCGAACACCCGCTGCTGCTGCACGGCCGCCACCCGCAAAGCCAAACCGCGCTGCTGTTGGCCGACGGCACCGTGCAAAGCGGCAACACCGCCGACATCCTGACCCAAGACGCGCTGCAGTCGCTCTACCAAACCGACCTGCGCCTGCTCGACATCCCCGGCTGGAGCCGCCGCGTCTGCGCCCTCGCACCGCTGCCGCCGAAAACGGGACAATAAAGGTTTTCAGGCTGCCTTCCAGACGGCATAAAGGCAGCCTGAAAAGGCCGTCTGAAAAACCTTTCAGGCTGCCGCCGAAACCATCCGGGAAGGAGAGAGCCATGCCCCAAACCGAACGCCAAGCCTTTTGGAACCAACGTTATCAAACCGACGATTATGCCTACGGCACCAGCCCCAACGTTTTTTTCAAAGAACAGCTCGACAAACTGTCCGCAGGCAGCATCCTGTTGCCCGCCGACGGCGAAGGCCGCAACGGCGTGTACGCCGCCGAACGCGGCTGGCAGGTTAGCGCCTTCGATTTGAGCCGCGAAGGGAAACGCAAAGCCGAAGCCCTGGCTGCCCAACGCGGCGTGCCCCTGCGCTACCTTGTCGGCACGCTGGACGACACCGGTTTTCAGGCTGCCTCCTTTGACGTGCTGGCACTGATATTCGCCCACTTTCCCGCAGAGCAAAAATCCGCGCTGCACCGCCGCCTGCTGAACCTCGTCAAACCCGGCGGCACGGTTATCCTCGAACTGTTCGCCAAAACCCATTTTGCCTTGGCAAGGCAAAATCCCGCGCTTGGCGGCCCCCAAAGTCCCGACATGATGTCTTCTGCCGATGAAATCCGCCGCGACTTTTCAGGCTGCGATATCCTGCTGCTGGAAGAAACCCAAACCGAACTGCACGAAGGCCGTTACCACAACGGCCTCAGCAGCGTCGTTCGCTTTGTCGGCCGCAAAATGTGCGAAGCAGCCTGAAAAGTCGGATACAAGTATCCGATCTACGCAAAACTACCTTTTCAGACGGCATCAAAGGCCGTCTGAAACAGTCAATCCGACAGCCACCAAACTCCCTCTCCTGCGCCCGCGCGGGGGAGGGTTGGGGAGGGGGTGGCATTTCACAGAAATGCCTGCACCGCGAACTGTTCAGAAGCTGTAACCGCCCCCTCCCTAGCCCTCCCCCGCAAGCGGGAGAGGGAACAAAAAACCATCCCCGCAACCCCAAACAAGGAAACCCGCCATGTTCCGATTCCCCGCAAAAACCCTGGCCGCCGCCCTGCTCGGTGCGGCACTGCTGTTTAACCCCGCCGATGCCCGCAGCGTGCGCGACATCAAAGGCAACGCTGTCGAAATCCCCGACCAGGTCAACCGCATCGCCGATTTGTGGCCGGCCAACAACCAAGTCGTGCTGCTGTTGGGCGGCGCGGACAAACTCGTCGGCACGGTCGAAGCCATCCACAAGCGCCCGTGGTTTGCCAAAGTCTATCCGCGCATCAAACAAGTGCCCGCGCTTAGCAACGGCTCGAGCGTGCAGAGCGAATCGCTGCTTGCTGCCCGCCCCGATGTGGTGCTGCTTTCCCAGCCGTCCATGCAGCAGCAGGTGAAACAGGCCGGGCTGAAAACCGTGCTGGTCAATTTCCAAACTTATGACGGCCTGAAAAAAACCGTCAGCATCACCGCCGACGTCATCGGCGGCAAAGCGCCGCAGATTGCCAAGCAGTACAACGCCGAGCTGGACGCCAATATCCGCCTGGTTTCCGAGCGCACCAAAGCCATCCCCGCCGCGCAAAAACCGCTGGTGCTGCACATTTCCGACGGCAGCAACCTGCGCAAAATCGACGGCGGCCGCTCCATCGTCGGCGACTGGATACGCATCGCCGGCGGCCGCACCGCCCTGCCGGACACCGCCAACCTGGCCGAAGTGCCGATGGAGGAAATCGTCAAAGCCAACCCCGACATCGTCATCATCGGCGGCCGCAATGCCGCGCAGGCCATCGCCAAAATCCGCAAAGACCCGTCCTGGCAGAGCATTAAGGCGGTGAAAAACAACCGTCTGCACGCCAACCCGGGCGGCACTTTCGGCTGGGACCGCTACAGCGCCGAAGGCGCGCTGCAAGTGTTGTGGGCGGGCAAACTGCTCCACCCCGAGCGCTTCCGCGACCTTGACCTGGCCGCCAAAACCCAGGCGTTTTACCAAAAATACTATCGCTACAATCTGAGCAAGGGCGACGCGCAAAGGATTGTGGACGGTTTGGATCCGCAGTAGTCCGTTCGGGCAAAAGGTTTTCAGGCTGCTTTTCCGTGCAGGAAGGCAGCCTGAAACTTTTGCCAAACCCGCAGACTGCTCCAAGCGGCACCATTCCCGCGCAGGCGGGAATGACGTTGCTTAGGGGGGCGCAATCAGCGTGTTGGCAAACTCAAAAATAAAAAAGGCCGTCTGAACCCGCAATCTGGTTCAGACGGCCTTTTCTTTTCAGATAAACCGCTTTACGCCGGTACGCCCAAAATCACGCTGCCGGCTTTGAACAGCGCGGTGGCGGTTTGGCCGACCTGCAGTTCGAGACCGTCGGAGCTTTCGATGGTGATGCCGGCGATGATGAAGACGCCGCTGCCGAGATCGATTTCCACCAAGGAATACACTGCGCCGCGGCTGATGTTGCTGATGGTGCCGGTCAGTCGGTTGCGGGCGGAGAGTTTGATGTGGGCGGCATCGGTGGCAATGATGACGCTGGTGGATTTAATCAGGGCGACGACGGGTTTGCCTTCTTTGAGTTCGAGATATTCGCGGCTGTCGCAGGTGATGGTTGCGGCCAGTTCCTGGCCGCCATTCAGGGCAACGATGACTTCGTCGTTGACCGCGCCGTGTTTGATGGCTTTGACAGTGCCGACCAATTGGTTGCGCGCGCTGGTTTTCATGTGGAGTCCTTTATCAGTATTTATATGAAATTATTGAAAAATATTTTACTTGAAACGGTCTTGGCGCCGCCTTGGCAAAAACGGGCACCATCTTAGCCGAAGTGTGATTTTTTGTAAATTTGACCGAAAGAATTAGGGTCTATTTCAGCCCAAACGGCGGCGGCGCTTTCAGGCTGCCTGTTGCGCCTGCCACGCAGCCAGCGCGGCGGCAAATTCGGCAGGGGTGTTGAAATTGGCGTAGGGCTGCCACGCCTCGGGCATGGCGGTATCACGGGCTTGGATTTGCGCCACCCAGCGCATCACGCGGCGGCTGCCGCTGTCGAGATAGGCGGCAAGGCCGTCTGAAAGGCACGACGGCCAGTAGGCCAAGAGCGGATAAGCGGTTTCGGGCGAGCGCAGCATCAATACGGTATCGCAATCGGGTGCGCCCGCAGCGTTCAGACGGCCGATCATCGCTTCGGGCTTAATCAAAGTATCGCAGGTCATCACAAAAATGCCCGCCAAACCCTGCCGCTGCGCTTGTTGCAGCGCCGACAACACGGCCGACAGCGGCCCTTGTTTGTCGGGCAAGGCATCGGGCAGGCGCACGGCGCGGGCAGGCGCGGGCAAACCGCTGCCGTCGTCGGCCAGCCACAGCGGGCGCTTGGGCGCGGTGTGCGCGGCAAGATAATCGAGCAGCGTGCCGCCTGCTACGGGCAACAGGGCTTTGGGGCTGCCCATGCGGCTGCTTTGGCCGCCGCAAAGGATAAGGAGCGGGAGTGGTTCGGTGTCGGGCATGGTGTGCGGGGCGGGATCAGACGGCCTTTAGCCATGCTGTTTCACCGTGTGCTGGGGTCGGAGAAGATTCCCGCCTGCGCGGGAATGACGGTGTTTAAGGTTTCAGGCTGCTTTGCGGCCGTCTGAAAAAGCAGCCTGAAAGCCGGTAGCTTGGGTCGGGATCCAACGGTTTTTGAAGCATACGGGATGTTGGGTTCGACAACCCAAGCTGCCTTACTGATTCAAAATATTCGCCAGCTGCGGCCAGCCGATTTCTTTGGCGTAATCGGCCGCGGTGTTGCCGCGCGCGTCGCGCAGCCGGGGATTGGCGCCCATCTCCAGCAGCACGCGCACGCTCTGTGCATTACCGGCGATGGCGGCGTGGTGCAGCATGGTTTGGCCGTTTTCATCGGCTTCATTGGCCGCTGCGGGATGTTTGTCCAAATAATCGCGCAGGCCGGGGGACATATTGATGTCGGCCGGATGCTGCTCAAGGTATTCGGGATGCTCTTCCTGACCGATGGCCAGCAGCACGTTTTGGCCGTCGCCGAAATCCAGCCCACAGGCTTCATCATGGGCACGGCGCTCTTGCTCGTCCATCTGCGCGCGCAGCGCCTGTATGCCGAAACCGCCGCAGGTTTTTTTACCGTAGGCCAGCAGCCAGTCGGTAATTTCGCGGTAGGGCAGATCGGTAATGCGCTCGCCTTTCCGAACGATGGTAAGAATATTCGGCTGGTTGATTAAGGTGCCGCTGATATTGACGCCGTCAAAGTAAATATCGTCCAGCTACATGTATTCGGTTTCGATAACTCCCTTGATTTCCTGAGAAAACGGAGCTTTTACTGCAGCATGGCTGAGCCCTTTGACGATACGGCGCTGTTCCCAGTAATACTCACGCCAGAAATATTTGAATGTCTCACGTGCTTTTTCGGCTGCCTGCCGAATTTGCTCGTTGTCTTCCCGAACGAAAGATACCGGTTCGGCAGCACGTTTTTTGCCGAAAAGTTTGTCGAAAAATCCCAATTTTTCTCTCCTTTGGTGTAAACGGTTTTCAGGCTGCTTTGGCAACAGGCCGTCTGAAAATCTCAGGCTTTATCCCACGCATTAAACACGCGTGTGAAGCCGCAGCTGTTGATGCGGGGGTCGAGTTGGGGGGCGATGACTTGTTCCCAGGCGGTGCGGCAGGCACCGGGGGAGCCGGGCAGGCAGAAGATCAGGGTGCGGTTGGCGATGCCGGCGGTTGCGCGGGATTGGATGGTGGACAGGCCGATTTCCTGCATGGAAACGGCGCGGAACACTTCGCCGAAACCGGGAATGCTGCGGTCGAACAGGATTTCTACCGCGTCGGGGGTGATGTCGCGCTCAAACATGCCGGTGCCGCCGGTGATGAGCAATACTTCGACGGCGGGGTCGGCGATGGCGGCGGATGCGGCGGCGCGGATGTCGTATTTTTCGTCGCGGCAGATTTGGCGGCCTTGCAAAATGTGGCCTGCGCCTTGCAGGGCTTCGGCCAGATAGTCGCCGCTTTTGTCGTCGGCGGCTTTGCGGGTGTCGCTGGCGGTGAGGATGCGGATGTTTAAAGGGCGGAATTCGGGTGCGGCTTTGTGCATGGTTTAGCCTCCGGTCATGGACAGGTTGGTAATCAGGCCGACTTTTTTGTCGTGCAGGTAATGGTGTTCGGGTTTTTGGGCGACGGTTTCGTAAAGATAGCGTTGCAGGCCGTCTGAATCTTGGTTTTTCAGATAGTCGCGCAAATCGTAGGCGATGCCGCCGAACAGGCACAGGTGCATTTTGCCTTGGGCGGTCACGCGCAGGCGGTTGCAGCTTTTGCAAAAGTCTTCGCTGTAGGGGGCGATAAAGCCGATGCTGCCGGCAAAATCGCGGTGGAAGTATTCGCGCGCGGGGCCGGCATGCGGCAGGCGCGGCATAAGCTGCCAGCCCTGCTCTTGCAGGCCGCGTTCGATTTTGGCGGCGGAAAGGTGCTGGCTGTTGAAGAAACCGAGGTTGTCGCCGGTTTGCATCAGCTCGATAAAGCGCAGGGTTACGGGGCGGTGTTTAACAAAATCGAGCGCGTCGGCCAGGGTGCGTTCGGCGTAGCGGCGCAGCAGCAGAGTGTTGATTTTGATGCCGTAAAAACCGCTCTCGAGAATGGCGTCAAGGTCGCGCAGGATGTTGCTGCACTCGCGTTTGCCGGTAATTTCGTAAAACACTTCGGGGTCGAAGCTGTCGATGCTGATGTTGAGTTTGTCGAGGCCGGCCGCGCGGTAGGCGGGAAAGAGTTTGCCAAGTCTAAATGCATTGGTAGTCAGGGCGACGTTTTCGATTTCGGGCGCGGCTTTGCAGGCGGCGATGATGTCGGCCAAATCGCGGCGCAGGGTCGGCTCACCGCCGGTGATGCGGATTTTGCGCGTGCCGCAGCGGGCAAAGGTGTTGACCAGCGTTTCGATTTCGGCAAGCGACATTTCGTCGGGCTTGGCCTTGCCCTGGTAGCCGTCGGGCAGGCAGTAGGTGCAGCGGTAGTTGCACAGGTCGGTAACGGACAGGCGCAAATAGCTCAGACGACGGTTGAAGGGGTCGGTAAGCGGGGCGGTGTTGTTCATGGCGTGTCTCGGGGGTGTGCGGGTGGGGTGGTTTGGGGTTTTCAGGCTGCTTTTTTTGTTTTTCAGACGGCCTTTGGCGGCTTTCAGGCTGCCTTTATGTGTTTGGCAACTGTGTGCGTGGCAATGACGGCATTTAAGGTTTCAGGCTGCTTTTCAGACGGCCTTTTGCCGTTTTGCAAACGGCTGTCGGATACAGGTATCCGACCTACGGTTTCAGGCTGCCTGCGCCAAGGCCGAGTCCACGGCCGCGAGCGCGTGGATGGCGGTGCTGTCGAACACGGGCAGCGGGCTGCTTTCTTCGTTTGCGATCAGGCAGATTTCGGTGCAGCCGAGTATCACGCCTTGTGCGCCCGCGTCTTTCAGACGGCCTATCGCGTTGTGGAAATACGCCGCCGACTCGCTCTTGATTTGGTTCAGGCACAGTTCTTCAAAAATAATGCGGTGGATTTCGTCTTGTTCCGCGCCGCCCGGCACCAGGGTTTGCACGCCCTGCGCGGCCATGCGTTCGGTGTAGAAGCCGTCGCTCATGGTAAAGCGGGTGCCGAGCAGGCCGACGGTGTCCAAGCCTTGCCGTTTGACTGCGGCGGCGGTGGCATCGACGATGTGCAGCAGCGGAATCTTGACGGCGGCTTCGATGGCGGGGGCGACTTTGTGCATGGTGTTGGTGGCCAAGAGCAGCAGATCCGCGCCTGCGGTTTCGAGTTTGGCCGCGCTTGCCGCCAGCACGCGGCCTGCCGCTGCCCAGTCGCCGCTTTTTTGCAGCCGGACGATTTCTTCAAAATCGACGCTGTGCATCACGATGTCCGCGCTGCGGTTGCCGCCGAGCCTGCGATTGGTTTCGCGGTTGATGGCCTGATAGTACAGCACGGTGCTTTCGGGGCTCATGCCGCCGATGATGCCGATGGTTTTCATGGTTTTCCTTTGTCTTGCGTCGCCGTTGCGGGCAGCGGTTTCGGGGTTTCAGGCTGCCTTTTGCCGCCTTGCGGGCGGCTGTCGGATACGGGTATCCGGCCTACGGGTTTCAGACGGCCTTTCTGATTTTTCAGGCTGCCCTGCCCTGTTTGGCAAAGGCAGCCTGAAACTGCGGGGCGTATTGTACCCTGCCCTGCCCCCATGCTTATAAATTCCTTATAAAAACGCGTCGGCAAAGGGCTGCACGGTTACGCTTTCGCCTGCTTCAAGCGAGCCGCTTTCGGCGGGGATGACCAGATAGGCGTTGGCGCGGGAGACTTGCAGGATGCGGTGCGAATCCTGGCTGCCGCAGGGGCGGGCGTGCCATGTGCCGTCGGCTTGGCGCTCGATGATGCCGCGCTGGATGTCCATGCGGCTGTGGTTTTTGGTAACGGGTTCGCTCAATACGGCGTTAAAGCGCAGCGGTTGGGGAATATCGGCCGCGCCGCAAATCTGCCACAGCGCGGCTTTAAGGAAGATGTCGAAGCCGACAAAGCCGGAAACGGGGTTGCCCGGCATTCCGAAAAACCAGGTTTTCATCATGCGGCCGAAGACGAAGGGTTTGCCGGGTTTGAGGGCGACTTTGTAGTGGTGGACGCTACCGACGCGCTCGACGGCGGTACGCATGAAGTCGTAGTCGCCTACGGATACGCCGCCGGTGGTGATGAGTACGTCGGCGGTGCGGATGACTTCGTCGAAGACGTGCAGGATGTCTTCCAAATCGTCGCCGACTTGTTTGAAGTCGATGATTTCGACGGGCAGGCGGGCGAGGCGGGCGGCGAGCATGGCGCGGTTGCTGTCGTAGATTTGGTCGTCGCGGCCGGTATCGGGTTCGCCGGGTTCTAAAAGTTCGTTGCCGCTGGAGAGCAGGGCGACGCGGATTTTGCGGTGTACGGGCACTTCGCCGTAACCGAGCGCGGCCAGGAGCATGATGTCGGCTTCGCGCAGGATGCGTCCGGCGGTAAGCACGGTGTCGCCGGCGGCGATTTCTTCGCCTTTGCGGCGGATGTTTGCGCCTTCGGACACGTCTTTTGCCAATGTGATGCGGCCATCTGAAAGGCTGACGTTTTCTTGAATAATGACGGTGTTGCAGTCGTCGGGAACAACCGCGCCGGTCATAATCCGCACGCACGCGCCTTTTAGCAGGCAGCCTGAAAAGGCTTGTCCGGCCACGGATTCGCCCACCACTGCCCACTCGCTGCCTGCGTTTGCAGCCGATTGCAGGGCGTAGCCGTCCATCGCCGAGATGTCGGCGGGGGGGATGTTGACGGCGGAGACGATGTCTTGGGCAAGAACGCGGCCGACGGCGGCGGCCACGTGCACGGTTTCGGTTTCGAGCGGCTGGGGATGGTCGGCGATTTTGTCGCGAATCAGGGTTTGCAGTTCGTGAACGGGGGTGAGTGCCATTGGGGTGTTCCTTTTGCGGTTTTGTGGCGGGTTTGGGGTCTCAGACTGCTTTGTGGCGGTTTAGGCCGTCTAAAAAGCTGGTTAGGCAGCCTGAAAGCAAAAACACAGGTAGGGCGTGCGGGGCATCGTGAATTAGGGGCTGTTGACATTTGGTATTGCGGCAGCTTTTTCGCCGTAAAACGGCATCTGCCACGTTGAAAACACTCGCCAATGGGCAGCATTGGCTCGCGTTTTCGCCTTGCATCTGCCGCTTTCCGACAAAAAATCCGCTTCGCAAACCAATTGTCAACAGCCCCCTAGGAGCAACCGTTGGGCAACGGCGATGCGCTTGGCCGCACGCCCTACTTGTGCTTTCGTGCGGGTGGGTTTGGGGTTTCAAACGGCCTTTCAGGCTGCTTGGTTGAGCTTGGGCGGCGTAAGACCGTCTGAACAGTCTGCCGCTTGATTCCCTCCCCCGCAAGCGGGAGAGGGAGTTCATAGCAGCCTGAAAATATCGCAACGGTTTTTCAGTCTGCCTTGTCCGTCAGCACTTGGTTTCGGCATTTTTGCGCAGGTAGTACCACCAGTTAATCGCAGCGCAGACGACGTACAGGCCGATAAACAGGTACAGGGCGGCATTGACGCTGTCGGTCATTTTGATGGAGAGGCCGTAGCTGGTGGGAATGAAAAAGCCGCCAAAGCCGGCAAACGCGGCGGTAAAGCCGACGACGGCGGCCGATTCGCGCAGCGCGTCGCGGCCTGCGGTGTCGTGGTCGGTGTGGCCTGCTTCGGCGCGGTTTTTGTGGAAAATGCTGAAAATGGCGGGCATCTGCATAAAGGTCGAGCCGTTGCCCAAACCGGCCAGTCCGAACAGCACCATAAAGCAGGAGAAAAAGCCCCAGAAGCTGCCGCCGTTGCCCTTTGCGTCGGGCAGGAAGGAGAGTACGCCGACGGTGCCTGCGATCATGCCGACGAAGACGATATTGGTGATAAACGCGCCGCCGAGTTTGTCGGCCACCCAGCCGCCGATGGGGCGCATCACCGCGCCGATGAGCGGCCCCCAGAAAATGTATTTAATCAGAATGATGTGCGGAAACAGGGTTTGGGCCAGCTGCGGAAAGCCTGCGGAAAAGCCGAGAAACGAGCCGAAAGTGCCCAAATACAAGACGCACATCAGCCAGGTGTGTTTGCGCTTGAAAATGCTGGCTTGGTCTTTGAAACTGGCTTTGGCGCAGGCCAAATCGTCCATGCCGAACCATGCGGCCAGCGCGGAGGCGAGAATAACCGGCACCCACACAAAACCCGCGTTTTGCAGCCAGATTTGGCTGGTGCCGGTTTCGTCGGTAAAGGTTTGCGGCTCGCCGCCCAAGCTGCCCAGCAGGCCGCCGGCAATCACGATGGGCACGACAAACTGCACCGCCGATACGCCCAAGTTGCCCAAGCCCGCATTCAAGCCCAGCGCCGTGCCTTTTTCCGAGCGCGGGTAGAAAAAGCTGATGTTGGCCATGCTCGATGAAAAGTTGCCGCCGCCAAAGCCGCACAACAGCGCGAGCACAATCATGGTGGCGTAGCTGGTGGAAGTATCCTGCACGGCCATGCCGATGCCGATGGCGGGCAGCAGCAGGCTGGCGGTGGAAATCGCCGTCCAACGGCGGCCGCCGAAAATCGGCACCATAAACGAATACACGGCACGCAATACCGAGCCGGACAGCGCAGGCACGGCGGTCAGCCAGAAAAGCTGGTTTTTGGTGAACTGAAAGCCGATACCGTTGAGCCGCAGGGTGGTTACGCTCCACACCTGCCACATGGCAAAGGCCAGAAACAGCGCGGGAATGGAAATCAGCAGGTTGCGTTTGGCGATTTTTTTGCCGGTAGACTGCCAGAACTGCGGGTCTTCCGGCCGCCAGTCTTGGATGGGTTGGGACATGGGTTGCTCCTCAATGGGTTGGATTTTTGGTTTCAGGCAGCCTGAAACAACGGCAGTTTGAAAAACGGTAATAAGCCGTCTGAAAGTACATCAGGCAGCCTGAAAACCGTTTTTGGGGTTTTCAGGCTGCCTGTTTGTGCTACTGCCCGCGGTTGGGCTTAAACGAAAAGTGCATCCACACCAGCGACACGCATACGGTGCCATAAAGCAGCATAAAGGCGGTCGAGCGGATGCCGGTGTAATCGAGCAGAAAGCCGAACATGCTCGGCAGCAGGAAACCGCCCATGCCGCCGGCCAAGCCGACAATGCCGGATACCGCGCCGATGTTGTCGGGGTAGTCGTTGGCGACGAATTTGAATACTGAAGCCTTGCCCACCGCCATCGCAATACCGGCGGCAAACATCAAAACGGTAAACACCACCACGTTCAAACTGATATGGAAAGACTTGGCGCCCTGCGTGGTGCTGATCACAAAATCGGTCGGCGGATAAGAGAGAATAAAGAAACACACCCACAGCACCCACATCACATACCAAGTTACCTTATAGGCGCCGTATTTGTCGGACAGCCATCCGCCCAAAGCCCGCAGCACACCGCCGGGCAGGGAAAAGCAGGCGGCCAGACGCGCGGCGGTGGTGAGTGACATGCCGTATTCGCCTTCGTAATAGTGCGTCATCCACAAAGCTAGGCCGACATAGCCGCCGAACACCACAGAGTAATACTGGCTGTAGCGCAAAACGCCGGGGTCTTTAAGCAAGGCTAGCTGCTGCTTCAGACTGACTTTGGAATCGGTCAGATGCTTGGGATCGTGGTAGCTGGTAAACCAAAACATAACGGCGGTTGCCAGCATAATCGCGGCATAGACATTGGGCACGATTTTCCACGCAGCGGCGGCCGCACCTGCCGCTGCCGCCCATGCGATTAACTGCGGCGCAATCAGCTTGGTGAGCGCGCTACCGGCATTGCCGGCGCCGAAAACGCCCATTGCCAAGCCCTGCTGTTCTTTGGGAAACCAGCGGGCAACATAGGGCGTACCCACCGAAAACGCACCGCCGGCCAAGCCCATAATCAGCCCGATGGTGAGAAACTGCCAATACTCAGTGGCATACTGCATCAGGAAAATAAACGGCACGCTGGCGAGCATCAGCACAAACATCACAATGCGGCCGCCGTACTTGTCGGTAAGAATCCCCAGCGGCACGCGCACCAGCGAGCCGGAGAGCACGGGAATGGCGGTGAGCAGGCCAAACTGGGCTTCGGTCAAACCCAGTTGCGCTTTAATCGGAATGCCGACCACCGCGAACATCATCCAAATCATGAAACATACGGTGAACGACACCGTACTGGACACCAATACCGAATAGCGTTTGTAAGCTGGAGATTTCATTTTCGTCCTTCTTGAGACCTGAAGTTATCCTGTAGAAAAACAAGCTTATTTATCTTGAAAATGCCCGCCGTTTCAGGGTTTCACCCCTGTGCCGCGGACAATGCCATTCTTAAGCAGCCGCCCGAAAAAAAACAGTTGCCCTAATACGGAAACCACCCTATCCGAAAGGAGTAGTCGGAACTATTCTTTAGTATTTGCGAACCATTAGCACTTTTCATCAGTTTTCAGGCTGCCTGAAACGGCAAAACGCCTGCATTGGGCAGGCGTGAAACGGAGTAATGAAAAAGGTTTTTAACTTTCAAAATATTAAACATGCAAAAAGCAGCCTGAAAAGTTTTCAGGCTGCTTTTTTGTTTCCGGCAGGTTTAGTTGCGGATCATGTTTTCCTTACCCACATTGCTGGGGCCAAAGGTTTCAAGATCGCGGCCGGGTTCTGCCAGCAGGTCTTCTTTGCTTACATTGGTAATGCTTTCCAAAATAATCGCCGAAGATACGTGGGGGCCGGCACGATAAATCATTGCCAAACCAATTTCCTGATTAGGCGTATTCACATAACGGCCTTTTTTATCTTCGCCGTCACGCGGACGCCATTCGGATTTGAGCAGTTTGCCGCGTTTGTAAATACCCAGCACGGTGCCTTTGTTCAAACCGTCGGCGGTACCGCGGTTCAGGATAAGGGTCTGCATGGTGCCGCTTTCGGAAACACCGTCCATGATTTCTACGATACGGGCATTAACCGGACGATCCGGAGCGTGCGGCATCATGTTGAACGCAGTATCGAAATCGCTGTTTTTCTTCAGCAGGTAATCACCCTTGCGGATTTCGGAAACCGCATTGTCCAGCAGCATGGCTTGGGCGGTGTGGGCGGTTACGCTTTTCGCGCGTTTGCCGTCTTGACGCTCTTCCAATGAAACTTCATAGGCGCTTTGATCAGCCAAAACCTGATCGCGACCGGCAACGGTATAGGCTTCGCCGCTGAATTCGATCAGTTTGCCCAAATTGCGGCCGTTTTCCGGGTCAATCAAATCTTTGCCCATACGGAAAACCAAATATTTACCGGGTTCTTTCACACCATCGGCATAGATACGGTCGCCGTTGGTGTACATCACGCGGCTGTCAGGGCCGCCCACCAAGCGCGGCAGATGGGTGGCCTGCTCGGCGCTCAGGAATTGGGGGTGTTTCATAAACAGGCGGTAGAAATCGACATTAATGGTCTGAATACCGTAGCCTGCGCTCAGCTCGCGCATTCTCGGGCTGAGTTTGATGGTGGGAATACCGCCTTTTTTGCTCTTGCCGCGTTTAACGCCGAGCACCGGACGGCCGTTTACATAATAGAGCACCAACACCTGACCCGGATAAATCAGATGGGGATTGGCGATTTTCTTACGGTTTACATTCCACAAAGACGGCCATTTCCACGGATGGTAGAGATATTTGCCGGAAATGCCCCACAGGGTATCACCTTTTTTCACGGTATATTGCTTGGGCGCATTCGGCCGGATGCGCAGTTTTTCTGCCATTGCCGGAGTGGAAATTATCATGCCTGCCGCACAAAGCAGGGTTATAATAGGCTTTTGCATTCGCATCCCCTTGGTTAGGATTACATGTTTTAACGGATAGGCGAAATAATAGTGCATTTAACCGTGTTTCGGCTAGTATTGCGCTGCTTTCCGTAAAGGCAAATTGGTAAGTTTGCCACACTCTGTCCCCTTGCAACGTGTTTTCCCGCCCGCATTAGTGGTGCCGGATGCAACATTTCACTTAAATTTTTCACACGCACACATAGCATTTATCAATTGAAAGAAAAAAACAAAATGGCATTACTCCCGATTTTGGTCCACCCCGACGAGCGCCTGCACCAGGTTGCCAAGCCCGTTGCCGCGGTGGACGAGCGTATCCGCAAGCTGGCTGCGGACATGGCCGAAACCATGTATGAAGCACGCGGCATCGGTCTGGCGGCAACCCAGGTCAATATCCAAGAGCGCATTATCGTTATCGACCTTTCCGAAGAACATGATTCCCTATTGGTGCTGATCAATCCCGTTATCACCCACAAAGACGGCCAGACCACCTATGAAGAAGGCTGCCTGTCGGTGCCCGGCGTGTACGACACCGTTACCCGTGCCGAGAGTGTGCGCGTCGAATTTCTCGATTTGGCCGGCGACAAGCAGGCATTGGAAACCGACGGCCTGCTTGCCATCTGCATCCAGCACGAAATTGATCATTTGGACGGCAAACTCTTTGTCGAATACCTCTCGCCGATGAAGCAGACCCGCATCCGCACCAAAATGAAAAAACGCAAAAAAGAAATGAAGCAGGCAGCCTGAAAATACTGCCGCCGCTTCCTGCCGCTTTATCTTTTCACCCTTTCAGGCTGCCTTTGCGCTTATCAAGGCAGCCTGAAAACATAAAAACTGCCAAACGCTCATGAAGATTATTTTTGCCGGAACCCCCGATTTTGCCGCCGCCGCATTAAAACGCATTGTCCAAGCTGGTTTTGAAGTGCCGCTGGTGCTGACCCAGCCCGACCGTCCCAAAGGGCGCGGCATGGCACTGCAGCCCAGTCCGGTCAAGCAAACCGCGCTCGAGCTCGGGCTGAATGTAGAGCAGCCTGAAAAACTGCGCGGCAACAACGACGCGCTGGCGCACATCCGCAGCATCGGCGCCGACGCAATGGTGGTCGCCGCCTACGGCCTGATTCTGCCGCAAGCCGTGCTCGACGCGCCCAAGCACGGCTGTCTGAACATCCACGCCTCGCTGCTGCCGCGCTGGCGCGGTGCCGCCCCCATCCAGCGCGCCATCGAAGCGGGCGATGCCGAAACCGGCGTGTGCATTATGCAGATGGATGCCGGATTGGATACCGGTGCCGTCGTCAGCGAACACCGCTACGCCATCGGCGATAACGATACCGCGCAGGACGTTCACGACGCGCTGATGGAGTTGGGTGCCGCCGCCATCGTCGAAGACTTGCAGCGTCTGGCACACGAAGGCAGCCTGAAAGCCGTTGCGCAGCCTGAAAACGGCGTCAGCTACGCCGCCAAATTCGGCAAGGAAGACGCCCATCTCGACTGGAACCAAGACGCCGCACTATTGCTGCGCAAAATCCGCGCCTTCAATCCGGTGCCGGCGGCGTGGGTCGAATACCAGGGCAAGCCGCTGAAAATCTGGCGCGCGGAGCCGGCAAACGGCAGCGGCCGCGCCGGCAGCATTATCCAAGCCGACGCCGGCGGTATTACCGTGGCCTGCGGCAGCGGCGCGCTGCGGATTACCGAGCTTCAGGCTGCCGGCAGCCGCCGCATGGACGCCGCCGCCTTTCTCGCCGGCCATGCGCTTGGTGCCGGCTATATGCTGTAAGCCTGCCCTGCCGTTTTCAGGCTGCCTGAAAGCAGCTTGGCCTTATTGATTATTTGATTTCCAAGACCGCCCTACCATGTCCCTTTCCCAAGTTCAGAAACTGGCCGCGCAAACCGTTGTTGCCGTTGGCGAAGGCCGTAATCTTGCCGACGAATTGGCGGCGCTGCTGCGGGCGCATCCCGATTTGTCGCCGCAAGACAAAGGCATGCTGCAAGACCTTGCCTACGGCGTGCAGCGCTACGCAGGCAGCCTGAAATTTATGCTCGGCCGTATGCTGAACAGTCCGCTGTCTAATCCGCAGCTTGAAGCGCTGCTGCTGGTGGCGCTCTACCAGCTGGCCTACACCCGCAACGCACCGCACGCAGTGGTGAACGAAGCGGTGGCGCAAATCGCCCGCATCGGCCGCGGCCAATACCGCTCGCTCGCCAATGCGCTGCTGCGCCGCTTTTTGCGCGAGCAGGAAAAACTTCAGGCTGCTGCCCGCCGCGACGACACCGCCAAATACAATCTGCCCGCCTGGCTGTTGGCCTATCTGCAAAACCGCTATCCGAAGCACTGGCACAATATCGCCACCGCTTTCCAATCGCACCCGCCGCTGACCTTGCGCGTCAACCGCCGCCACAGCGATGCCGAAAGCTACCTGACCACCCTTCAGGCTGCCGGTTTGGACGGCAAAATCCTCGGCAGCCACAGCATCCGGCTCGATCAGGCGGTGCCGGTGGCGAAACTGCCGGGCTTTGCCGAAGGTGTGGTATCCGTGCAAGACTTCGGCGCCCAGCAGGCAGCGTTGATTTTGGACGTGCAAAACGGCGAACGCGTGCTCGATGCCTGCGCCGCACCGGGCGGCAAAAGCGGGCACATACTCGAATCGGCCGACTGCGAGCTGACCGCTATCGACATCGACCCGCAGCGTCTGCAGCGGGTAAAAGACAATCTCGATCGCCTCGGTTTCAAGGCCGAACTGCACTGCGCGCCAGCGCAGGATTTGGCCGCGTGGTATGATGGCCGCCCTTTCGATGCCGTATTGGCGGACATTCCCTGCACCGCCTCGGGCACCGTCAAACGCAATCCCGACATCAAATGGCTGCGCCGTCCCGCCGACGGCGTCAAGACCGCCCGCCAGCAAGCCGCACTGCTTGATGCGCTGTGGCAGACGGTCAAACCCGGGGGACGGATGCTGCTGGCAACCTGCTCGCTGTTTGAAGAAGAAAACCAAGAACAGTGCCGCCGCTTTCTCAGCCGCCACCCCGATGCCGAATCCGTAACCGAACAGCTTCTGCTGCCAAACGACAAACAAGATGGCTTTTATTACGCGCTTATCCGCAAACGGCCGCCGTTGTGAGCCGTATTCCCCTTTCAGGCTGCTTTTTCGCCTTAAAAGCAGCCTGAAAAGGCTGCCTGCGTGCGTGCTGGCGCTGGCACTGCTGGCGCTGCCGCTGGGTGCCGCGGCCGAAGGCATCAAGCCCACCCGCCGCGAAGCCGTGCTGACGGCCGACGGCCGCCTGAGCATCAGCAGCCGCTTCCAAACCGACCTGCCCGACCAGCTCAAAGACGCGCTGCAGCAGGGCGTGCCGCTTGAATTTCTACTCTCCTACCAGCTGGAAAAACCGACGCTGGCGGCCTACCGCTTTCGCGTTACCCAGCTGATCAGCAACGAAAACACCGTCGGCTACAAACTCTCCTACCACCCGCTCACCCGCCGCTACCGCATTACCGTCGGCACCTTTTCCACCGAATACAACAGCCTGCAGACCGCGCTCAAAGCCGTCGGCGCAATCGCCAACTGGAAAGTGCTCAACAAAGACGCGCTCAGCGATATCGAAGCCAACGAAATCAAAGCGCAAATCCGTCTCAACCTGAGCATGGGAAACCTGCCCAAACCCTTCCAAATCAACGCGCTGACTTCCAAAAGCTGGAATCTGGATTCCGGCTGGCAGACCCTGCAGGTAAAACCCCAGCACTAACCCGCCGCACGTCTCTCAGGCAGCCTGAAAGCTTTTTTCCATCATGCAGCGTTTTCTTCTGATTCTCGGCTTTATCGCACTCTCCATTCTCTTCCTGCTCGTTCTTTCCACCGACAACAGCAGCCGTCTGGCGCCCTATTTCTGGTATATCGGCGGCGCCTGCCTGGCGCTGATCGCGGTGATGATCGCGGTGATTCTGCGTTATATCTGGCTGATTGTGCGCGACCGCCGCAGCCGCGTATTCGGCTCGCGCATCGCCCGCCGCCTGTCGCTCGCCTTCACGCTGGCGGTGATGGTGCCGGCGCTGCTGCTGCTCTTGGTTTCGGGGCAGATGATTACCCGCACCATCCATTCCTGGTTTGGCGACGACACCAGAGAAGCGCTCGAACGCAGCCTGAAACTCAGTCGCAGCGCTTTGGACGGCGCGGTACGCAAAACCACCGACCAGGCCGGTCTGCTGTATGCCGAGCTTACCGCCGCCAGCCTGCAAAACCGTCCGCAAGACGCGCTGCAAACCGCCCGCGCCCGCCAGTTCAGCCATGTGGCGGTATGGGAAATCAAACAACAGCCGCAGCTGGTATCCGAAAGTAATCCGCTGCATCTGCGCCAGCCCGAACTCGATGCCGAAACACTGACCCGCATCCGCATGAGCGGCAAAGAAAGCGGCGTGGAAAACATCAACGGCACCCTGTATGCCGGCGGCTGGCTGGCGCTGCCCGAGCGTAACGGCAAACGCTATGCGCTGTTTTTCCGCCAGCCGGTGCCCGCCAATACCGCCCAAGACGCGCAACTGATCGAAGCGGCCTGGTCGAAATATGCCGAGCTGGTCTTTGCCAACCGCGGCCTGCAAACCTTTTTTGTCATTACCCTGGCGCTGACAACCGTGCTGGCCAGCCTGGTTTCGCTGGCGCTGGCGCTGTATTTCGCCCGCCGCTTCGTTGAACCGATCCTGCTGCTGGCCGAAGGCGCGCAGGCGGTGGCGCATGGCAACTTCAGCCGCCGCATCACCGTTACCCGCCGCGACGAACTCGGCCGCCTGACCGAGCAGTTCAACCACATGACCGAACAGCTGGCCATTGCCAAAGTGTCGGACGAGTTGCACCGTAAAGAGCAGGAAGCCGCCCGCCATTATCTGGAGCGCGTGCTGGACAGTCTCAGCTCCGGCGTGATCACGCTCGACCGTTCAGGCTGCCTGAACACCTACAACCAAAGCGCGGAAAGCATTTTGGCGCTGCCGCTGCGCCAACTGATCGGCCACAACAGGCAAAATTGGGCAGATTTGTCGCCGCAACACCACACTTTGGCCGAAGTTTTCAACCGACTGCTGGCAAGCGAAGAAAGCGGCAGCGCCATAGAAATCGCCTACCCCACCGCAGAAGACGAGCGGATTTTGCAAGGCTTGGCGGTCAGGCTGCCTGAAGAAAACGGCAAAGGCATAGTGTTGATTTTTGACAACATTACCAATCTGGTTATGGCGCAAAAAGAAGCGGCATGGGGCGAAATCGCCAAACGGCTGGCGCACGAAATCCGCAATCCGCTCACGCCCATCCAGCTGTCGGCGGAACGATTGGCACGCAAATTGCATGGCAAGCTGGCTGAGGCCGACGAACAGATACTGCAGAAATCCACCGACACCATTGTCAAGCAGGTTGCCGCGCTGCAGGTGATGGTGGAAGCCTTCCGCAACTACGCCCGCTCTTCCGGCATCAAACGTTTGAGCAATATCGACTTAAACGTACTGATTGAAGAAATCTTGGTGTTGTACGAAAGCACGCCCTGCCGCTTTAGCGCCGATTTGGACGGGCATCTGCCCGAGTTGAAAGCCGACAACACCGCCATGCGCCAAGTGCTGCACAACCTGCTGAAAAACGCAGCGGAAGCGGCAGCGGCGGATGCCGAACCGCAGGTGCATATCCGCACCTTTGTGGAAAACGGGCAAATCGCCCTAGAGGTTTGCAACAACGGCCAGAGTTTCAGCAAGCACATGCTGCAGCACGCGTTCGAGCCCTATGTAACCGACAAAGCCGGCGGCACCGGTTTGGGGCTGCCGGTTGTGAAGAAAATCATCGAAGAGCAGCACGGACGCATCGCCCTGTCCAACCGCCAAAGCGGCGGCGCCTGCGTCAGCATCACATTACCACCCGCACAAGAAACCAACGAATCATGCGAAACACCGACATCCTGATCGTAGACGACGAAATCGGCATCCGAGAGGTTTTACAGGAAACGCTGGAAGACGAAGGCTATACCGTGGCCTTGGCCGAAAACGCAGGCGAAGCCCGCAGGCTGCGCAACCAAACCCGGCCGGCCATGGTTTTATTGGACATCTGGATGCCCGACAGCGACGGCATCACCCTGCTCAAAGAATGGGCGACCAACGGCCAGCTCACCATGCCGGTGGTGATGATGAGCGGCCACGGCAGCATCGACACCGCCGTCGAAGCCACCAAAATCGGCGCACTGGATTTCTTGGAAAAGCCGATTACCATGCAAAAATTGCTCTCGACGGTAGAGCGGGCGATGAAATACAACGCCAGCCAGTCTGCCGCCGCCATCTCGCTCGACAAGCTGGGCAAAAGCACGGTGATAAAAGAGCTGATGCAGCAAGTGGAAAACGCTGCCGCGCAAACCAGCCCGGTGATGCTCTTGGGCGAATCCGGCTCCCCTTTCGAAACCGTTGCCCGCTGCCTGCACAAAAACAATACCCCGTGGATCGAACCCACCAAAGCCGCCCACATCGCCGAAATGCCCGGCGATCTGCTCAACCGCGCCACCGGCGGCATTCTCTATCTGGGCGACATCGCCCAATATCCGCGCGACATCCGCAAGAGCATCAATTTCATCGTCGGCAAAGCCGCCCAGCACCGCACCCGCATCATCTGCACCAGCACCATACCCCTGCCGCAGCTTATCAGCGACGGCGCCCAAGATACCGACTTGCTCGGCCTGCTCTCCAGCGTAACCGTTTCCATCCCGCCGCTGCGCTTCCAATCCGACGACATTCCGTTTCTGGTCGAACAAATCGCCGAAGAATCGTGCACCGGCCAGCACATGCCGCGCGTGCGTTTCACTTCCGCCGCCCTCACCAAGCTGCGCCAATACGAATGGCCGGGCAATTTGGAACAACTCAAAAGCGTGGTCAAAAGTCTGGTGCTCAACAGCGGCTGCGGCGAAGTGAACGATGGCGCCGTGGCACGGATGCTCAACCAGTTCAACCAGGAAAGCGGCGGCGACGGCAAAAACGGCTTCAATTTCGACCTGCCGCTGCGCGAATTGCGCGAAGAGTTGGAACGGCGCTATTTCGAATACCACATCCACCAGGAAAACCACAATATGAGCCGCGTAGCGCAAAAAGTCGGCCTGGAGCGTACCCATCTCTACCGCAAACTCAAGCAGCTGGGCATCACCATTACCCGCCGTGGTGCCTGCGACAAAGAGAAAAACTAAGCGTCCGTTAAACGCGAGCCGGCCTGTCAGTTAACGACAGGCCGGCTTTATCGTTTGCCCAAGCAGTAACAATCTTGCGCCAAACGTTTTCAGGCTGCCTTTGCGAGCCAAACGCCCAAAGCAGCCTGAAAAGCAGGCATATAGGGACAAAAAAGGTGCTATTTTCGAGAACCAGTCTGCTATAGGACAAAAAAGGTGCTACTCATCACTAGAGATAGAGAAATAATCTTTAATAAAGCGAACCTTATTTGCCATCCGCATGCCGTGATGACACGCCAAATGCCGCTTTAACCCGGCAAATGCACCATCAAGCAGATTGGTGGTGTTTGGGATGTTCAGATCGGGATGCTCTTCAAACACAAACAGGTTGCCCATGTTCCGTTTCAGGCTGAAATAGGCGCTGCGTAGTCTTGGGTGGGTGTAGTGGGATTTGCCCGTTTCGGGGTTCTTTGTGCGTTCGTTGAAGAAGTCTTTGTGCTGTTCGAACCATGCTTTCAGGCTTCTTTCAAAGTCGGCTCTGCGGCTGCTTTTTAATGTCAGTGCCAAGTGCCACAGCTCTTGCCCCGCAGCCGTTTGTGGGTTGCGCGTCAGGTAGCGGCCGACGGTTTTGACTTGGTGGAAATGGCATAGTTGCACGGGAATATCGGGGAATAACTGCGGCAGACCTTTACGGCCGTCGCAAACGATGCTTTGTATTTCAATGCCTTTGGCTTTCAGACTGCCGATGGCTTCGGCGTAAAGGGCGTTGGTTTCGTTTTTGACTTCGGTAACAGAAAGCGCTTTGCCGCTGATGCTGTCGAACAAAACCATGATGCCGAAACGGCGCCCGAAGTAGGTGGTATCCATCACGACGTTGGCGCATTGGGGTGCGGCAAACTGTGCTTTGGGCGCGGCTTTTTTGAGATGGCGCAGGATGGTTTGGCGGCTGCATCCGCAGGCGGCGGCAAGCTGTGCGGCAGTTTGTTGCCTGCGGTGTAGGCTTGCCATAGGGCTTGTGGGTTTATCCGTCTGCCGCCGTCAAACTGCCTGCCACAATCATGGCATTTGTAGCGCTGCTTGCCGTTTTGTCTGCCGTTCTTTTTGACCTGTTTTGAGCCGCAGAAAAAGCATTTTTTGTGTTCAAAGGTTTTGACCCCGCTTAAAGCCTTGCAGCATAAGGCTTGCAGCGATTTTTAGCACCTTTTTTGTCCTATATGCCGAAAAGCAAAACCAGCGCCGGCCGCCCATAGTTTCCGACACGGCCACCCGCCGATACGGATAAACCGCTAAAAAACGCCGCGTTTCAGGCAGCCTGAAACGCGGCGTTTTGATCTACATAAACCTTCAGCGGTTTTCTTCTTTGCTGTCGCTGCCGAACAAAGCCAGCAGCACACCGCCCAGCAGCAGGCGGTATTTCCATTTGGACGGCAGCAGCGCCAGTTTCAGCAGGCCGCGTTGCTGCAGCAGGCGGTTGCCCAGTTCGAGCAGTTGCGGCAGGGCGTGGTGTTTGCGGTTTTCCTGCGCTTGGCGGCGGCGGTGCAGGCGGCTTTCGGTTTGCAGTTTGAGACGGGCGAGCCGGCATTGCAGCTGCAAGAGTTCGCGTTCCTGCTCGCGGGTCGGGCGCGGATGCTCATTCATTTTCCGTCTCCTGTGTTGGTTCGGCCGGCGGCGGCTTGCTGCCGGCGGCGCGGCGCAGGCGAGCGATGTCTTCCTGCAGATCGGCCAGCGTTTCGCCGACGCGGCCGCTGTGAAAACGCCAGATGGCGGGAATCTGCCGCAGCAGCAGGTAAACCGCCAGCAGCAGCGCCGCGGCAACGGCGGCAAACACCGGCACCCGCCAATGCGGCGGCAGCAGCAGGTAAAGCAGCAGCAGCGCCACGGCCAGGGCGATAAAGGCGAGCACCGCGGCGGCGGCAATCAGGGCGGCGATTTTCAGCGCGCCGCCCAACTGGCCTTCGGCATCCAGCCGCAGCAGGCGCAGGCGCAGCAGCAGCAGTTCGGCGCCCTGCCCCAGCTGGTTTTTGGCGTGGCGGATTTCCTGTTTGAGATTCATGACGTGTCTGGTTTGGTTTTTTCAGGCTGCCTGAAAACGGGGAAAAGCAGCCTGAAACCGTCTTTTTCATCATCACTTGCGGTTTCAGGCTGCCACGGAGCCGCTCTTTAGCGGCGGTTGAGCAAAATGCCCACCACCAGGCCGACCAGCGCGGCAAAACCCATGGCGTAATAGGGTTTGTCGTTGATGTATTCGTCGGCCTGTTTCACGCGGTATTTCACTTGGTCTGCCGCGCGTTCTTCAAAATCGGCCAGTTTGCCTTTGGCCTGCTCGAACTGGCGCTGGAGTTTCTGGCGCAGTGCCTGGGTTTCTTCCGCGCCGCGCTCCACGGTGTTGTCGTACAGGGTTTCGGCCTGTTCCAGAACGCTTTGGATTTCGCGCATCAGCGCTTCTTTCTGGCTTTCAAAATCACGTTTGGACGAATTGTGTCTCATGTTGAGATTCCTTCTTCAAGTTGCGGCAGCGGCGGCTGCCGAAACGGCGGAATTGCCGTTTGCGTCACTATATAAGACGGCAGGCAGATTTGGCAAGCCGCCTGTTGCGCGCGTGGCCTGCAGCGGTTTTCAGGCTGCCTGAAAACTGTTTGAAAGGGTTAAATCATGTTAGTATGAACGGCATGAAAAACGCCTTTCGCGGCAGAAAAACAAACGTACGCACATCAGGAAACAACCGCCCCTTTTTACCCACGCTTAACAACAGAAAGGACACTTCCATGAGCGACCACCAACCCCAGCCGTTTGAAAAAATCGAATTGGGCGAGCAGCGCGAAAGCCTCAAAATCTTTGAAGAAGCCGTCGTCAAATACGAAGGCCGCGTCAGCAGCGAAGACAGCAGCACCGCCCCGCTGCCTGAGGACTACCCTTACAAAACCCGCATGGGGCGGCGCGAATACGAACGCGAAAAGAAAAAACTGCAAGTCGAACTCTTGAAAGTGCAAAGTTGGGTTAAAGAAAGCGGCCAGCGCATCGTCAGCCTGTTTGAAGGCCGCGACGCCGCCGGCAAGGGCGGCACCATCAAGCGTTTTATGGAACACCTCAACCCGCGCGGCGCCCGCGTGGTGGCATTGGAAAAACCCACCGAAACCGAGCGCGGCCAATGGTATTTCCAGCGTTACGTCCAAAACCTGCCCACCGCCGGCGAAATGGTGTTTTTCGACCGCTCCTGGTACAACAGAGCCGGCGTCGAGCGCGTAATGGGCTTCTGCACCCCGCAGGAGTACCTGCTGTTTATGCGCCAAACCCCCGAGTTCGAACGCATGCTGGTGGCCAGCGGAATCCACCTTTTCAAATTCTGGTTTTCCGTATCGCGCGAAGAGCAGCTGCGCCGCTTCGTCTCCCGCTATTCCGATCCGCTCAAGCATTGGAAGCTCTCGCCGGTAGATGTGCAGTCGCTTGATCGCTGGGACGACTACACCGAAGCGAAAAACGCCATGTTCTTCCATACCCACACCAAAGACGCGCCGTGGGTCATCATCAAATCCGACGACAAAAAACGCGCCCGTCTCAACTGCATCCGCCACTTCCTGAGCGTGCTCGACTACCCGAACAAGGATGAAAAAGCCATCGGCCGCATCGACCCGCTGCTGGTGCTGCATCCGGATATGAACGCCACTTCGCAGGAGCGCGGCTAAAGCAGACAGGCAGCCTGAAAACGCAAAAAATGTTTTTCAGGCTGCCTTTTGTTTATTCCGATTTCCGATAACAGGAGCCGGTATGCTTAAAATCAATAGGGTCATCGGCATTCTCGGTGGCAATACCATCACGAAAATCCTAGTTGCCTACGCAGTTTACAGCCTGATTTGCAAATGGATTGTTTCATGGGGCGGCGCCGAATTTCTCGAAGGCCGCTGTCTTTCATGGCTGTTTGATTTCGATCAGGAAGACTCTGCCGAAACCATCCGCAACTGGACAAAATTAAGCTGACTGGGCATTAGTGTGCTGCTGGTTTTGATTTTGCTCGTACGCTTTTTTTGACTGTGAGAAAACCATGACTTTTTCCCGTATTTTTCCCGCTGCCCTGCTGCTGGCAGCTTTTAGCGTTCATGCTGCGCCGGATACGGCGGCAAGTACAAAACTGCCGCCGCTGATTGCCGCTGCTGCCGTAAACAGCCAGAATTTTCCGCAAACCGGCCGGGCGGTTTTTCTGCTGGATGTGGATGAACAAGGCAAGGTAACGCGCGTACGCCTGCAGCATGTCGACCGCACCGTTGCCAAACAGGCAGCTGCTTTGGCCTTGACGAAAAAAATCCAGCCCATCCAAGAATGCAGCAACGGTACCGCCCCCGATTACCGGCCCTCATGCCGCAATGTGGCAGGCACGGCGGTTCAGGAAGCATTTTTTGTCGTGGGTGCCCAGCAAAAACGGGATTTGGATATCAGCGGTATTAGTAAAGTGCCCCTGCCGCCGCCGCCCTACCCGCCGGTTTCGATAGAAGAAAACGAACAAGGCATGGTGCGCGTGCGTTTTGTTGTCGGCAGCGACGGCAAAACATACGGCGCGCGTGTTACCCGCTCTTCCGGCTACCACCGCCTAGATCGCGCCTCCGTACGCGCTATAGAACGCCAACCACAATTTGAACCTGCGCGTTTGCAGGGCAAACCGGTATGGATTGAGATGGAGCGCGGCTTTAATTACGCATTCTAAGCAGCACCCCGCCTGCTATTTTCAGGCTGCCTTTTTCCCTTTTCCGCCCAAGGCAGCCTGAAAACCCACCATTCCCTTTTTCAGGCTGCTTTTCAGGCCGCCGCACAGGAGATACCCCATGAGCTTCAAAACCGATGCCCAAATCGCCCGCGAAGCGGACATCCAGCCCATCCGCCACATTGCCGCCAAACTTGGCATCGGCGAAGAGCAGCTTGAGCCATACGGCCGTTACAAAGCCAAAATCAACCCCGCCGACGCGTTCAGGCTGCCCAATAAAAACGGCCGCCTGATTCTGGTTACCGCCATCAACCCCACACCCGCCGGCGAAGGCAAAACCACCGTCACCATCGGCCTGGCCGACGCGCTCAACCGCATCGGCAAACAAGCCGCCGTCGCCATCCGCGAACCCTCGCTCGGCCCCGTGTTCGGCATCAAAGGCGGCGCGGCCGGCGGCGGTTACGCGCAAATGCTGCCGATGGAAGACATCAACCTGCACTTTACCGGCGATTTCCATGCCATCGGCGCCGCCAACAACCTGTTGGCCGCCATGATCGACAACCACATCTACCAAGGCAACGCGCTCAATATCGACCCCAAACGCGTGCTGTGGCGCCGCGCCATCGATATGAACGACCGCCAGCTGCGCAACATCGTCAGCGGCAACGGCAAGCCCACCGACGGCGTGCTGCGCCCCGACGGCTTCGACATCACCGTCGCCAGCGAAGTGATGGCCGTGTTCTGCCTGGCCCGCGACCTGGCCGATTTGAAAGAGCGGCTGGGCAATATGCTCGTCGCCTACGCCAAAGACGGCAGCCCCGTTTTCGCCCGCGACCTCAACGCCCAAGGCGCAATGGCCGCCTTGCTCAAAGACGCGCTCAAACCCAATCTGGTGCAAACCATCGGCGGCACGCCCGCCTTCGTCCACGGCGGCCCCTTCGCCAACATCGCCCACGGCTGCAACTCGGTAACCGCTACCCGCCTTGCCCTGCATCTGGCCGACTACGCTGTTACCGAAGCCGGCTTCGGCGCCGATTTGGGCGCGGAAAAATTCTGCGACATCAAATGCCGTCTCTCCGGTCTCAAACCCGACGCCGCAGTCGTCGTCGCTACCGTGCGCGCGCTCAAATACAACGGCGGCGTCGCCAAAGAAGAGCTGGGCGCGGAAAACCTTGCCGCGCTGGAAAAAGGCCTGCCCAACCTGCTCAAACACATCGCCAACCTTAAAACCGTCTTCGGCCTGCCCGTGGTCGTCGCCATCAACCGCTTCGTGTCCGACACCGACGCCGAACTCGCCCTGATTCAGGCTGCCTGCGCCGAACGCGGCGCCGAAGTCGCCCTCACCGAAGTGTGGGCGCACGGCGGCGCGGGTGGCGAAGACCTGGCGCGCAAAGTCGTCACCGCCATCGACAGCCAGCCCAACCGTTTCGCCTTCGCCTACGACACCAACGACAGCATCCCCGACAAACTCCGCGCCATCGCCACCAAAATCTACGGCGCCGCCGACGTCGAATTCAGCGCCGAAGCCCGCGCCGAAATCGCCTCGCTGGAAAAACTCGGCCTAGACAAACTGCCGGTGTGCGTCGCCAAAACGCAATACTCATTTAGCGACAATCCCAAACTCTTGGGCTGCCCGAGCGGCTTCACCATTACCGTACGCAGCCTCACCCTGTCGGCCGGCGCCGGCTTTATCGTCGCCGTATGCGGCAGCATCATGAAAATGCCCGGCCTGCCCAAAGTGCCCTCGGCCGAGAAGATTGATGTGGATGCAGACGGCAATATTACGGGGCTGTTCTAAACCCCAAAGGCAGCCTGAAAGCCGTTTCCCGCTTTTCAGGCTGCCTTTGAATCCCCAGCCGCTGCCGCTATAATCGCGCCCTTTTTCCCCGAAACGAACCCGATATGCAAGACCAAAACAATCTGTGCTGGCTGGATATGGAAATGACCGGCCTGAATCCCGACAACGACAAAATCATCGAAGTGGCGATGATCATCACCGATAAAGATCTGAACGTGCTGGCGCAGTCGGAAGTGTATGCCGTGCATCAGAGCGACGAAATCCTAAACGGCATGGATGCCTGGTGCACCGCCACCCACGCCCGCACCGGCCTTACCGAGCGCGTACGCCAGTCCAAGCTGGATGAGCGCGAAGTCGAGCAAAAACTGCTGGAATTTATCCGCCAATGGATACCGGCCAACGCTAGCCCGATGTGCGGCAACACCATCCACCAAGACCGCCGCTTTATGGCGCGCTATATGCCCGAATTGGAAGCGCATTTCCACTACCGCAATCTCGACGTTTCCACGCTCAAAGAGCTGGCGCGCCGTTGGAATCCGCCGGTTTACAAAGGCTTTGCCAAAAAAGGCGCCCACAAGGCGCTGGACGACATTTTGGAGAGCATCGAAGAGCTGCGCTACTACCGCGAACACTTCCTGCGTCTGCCGCAAACTACGGAGCAGTAAGGGCACATCAGCACGGCAAAAAGCAGCCTGAAAACTTTTTCAGGCTGCTTTTTGCTCTTTTTCTTATCTTTTCGGCGCAACAGAAATCCGCTTTGCCAACCTTGCCCGCCGCCCATCTGGCGCCAAAGTTTCAGGCTGCTTTTGCCCGGCAAGCAGCCTGAAAAAGCAGCCGTCCGCTTTCAGGCTGCCGTAAAAGCCCTATCCGTCTGCGCTATAATCCGCCGTTTTCCCGCGTTCAGGCAGCCTGAAAAAATGCAAGTCATCCAATACGAAAACTCCCCCTTCAAACTCCACCAGCCCTTCCCGCCCGCAGGCGACCAGCCCACCGCCATTGCCGGCCTGCTCGAAGGGCTTTCAGACGGCCTTTCCTACCAAACCCTGCTCGGCGTAACCGGTTCGGGAAAAACCTACACCATGGCAAACGTCATCGCCCAAAGCGGCCGCCCCGCCATCATCATGGCGCACAACAAAACCCTGGCCGCCCAGCTTTATGCCGAGATGCGCGAGTTTTTCCCTGAAAACGCCGTCGAATATTTCGTCTCCTACTACGATTACTACCAGCCCGAAGCCTATGTGCCCAGCCGCGATTTGTTCATCGAAAAAGACAGCGCGATTAACGAACACATCGAGCAGATGCGCCTTTCCGCCACCAAAAACCTGATGACGCGCGACGACGTGATTATTGTCGCCACCGTGTCCGCCATTTACGGTATCGGCGACCCGACCGAGTATCAACAAATGGTGTTGTCCGTCAAAGAAGGCGACACTATCGAGCAGCGCGACATCATCGCCACGCTCGTTTCCATGCAGTACGAACGCGGTGATTTGGATTTCAAACGCGGCAGCTTCCGCGTGCGTGGTGACGTGATTGACGTGTACCCCGCCGAAAGCTCCGAAAACGCCTTGCGCATCAGCCTGTTCGACGACGAAATTGACCGCCTCGATATGTTCGACCCGCTTTCAGGCAGCCTGCACCAACGCGTCGGTCGCTACACCGTCTTCCCGTCCAGCCACTACGTTACCCCGCGCGACACCGTCTTGCGCGCCTGCGAGAGCATCAAAGACGAATTGCGCGAACGCATCGAATTTTTCGCCCGCGAACAACGCCCCGTCGAACAACAACGCATCGAACAACGCACCCGCTTCGACCTCGAAATGCTCTACGAAATGGGCTTCTGCAAAGGCATCGAAAACTACTCCCGCCACTTCTCCGGCAAAAAAGAAGGCGAACCGCCGCCCACGCTGATGGACTACCTGCCCGACAACGCCATCATGTTCATCGACGAAAGCCACGTTACCGTTACCCAAATCGGCGGCATGTACAAAGGCGACGCATCGCGCAAGCAAAACCTTGTAGATTACGGCTTCCGCCTGCCTTCCGCCCGCGACAACCGCCCGCTCAAATTCCACGAATTTGAAAAAGTCATGCCGCAAACCATTTTCGTTTCCGCCACCCCCGCCAAATACGAAGAAGAACACGCCGGACAAGTGGTCGAACAAGTCGTCCGCCCCACAGGGCTGGTCGACCCCCAAATCATCATCCGCCCAGTCGCCACTCAAGTCGATGACTTAATGAGCGAAATCAACGAGCGCATCCAAAAAGGCGAACGCGTGCTCGTTACCACCCTCACCAAACGCATGGCGGAGCAACTCACCGACTATTACAGCGAACTCGGCATCAAAGTGCGCTACCTGCACAGCGACATCGACACCGTCGAGCGCGTTGAAATCATTAGAGATTTGCGGCTCGGGCTGTTTGACGTACTCGTCGGCATCAACCTCTTGCGCGAAGGTCTCGACATCCCCGAAGTCTCCCTCGTCGCCATCCTCGACGCCGACAAAGAAGGCTTCCTGCGCTCACACCGCAGCCTGATTCAAACCATAGGCCGCGCCGCGCGCAACGTGAACGGCGTCGCCATCCTGTACGCCGACAAAATCACCGATTCCATGAAAGCCGCCATCGACGAAACCGAACGCCGCCGCGAAAAACAGATGAAATTCAACGAAGAACACGGCATCGTGCCGCAGCAGATTAAAAAACAGGTTAAAGACATCATCGACGGCGTGTACCACGAAGAAGACAGCGGCAAAGGTCGTAGACAAGGCAAAAACAAAGTCAAAGTCGGCGAAATCCACAACGAAGAAGACGCGATTAAAGAAATCGCCAAACTCGAAAAAGCCATGCAACAGGCGGCGCGAGATTTGCAGTTTGAAGAGGCGGCGGTGTTGCGGGATAGGATTCGGGGGATTAAGGAAGGGTTGTTGTTTGGGGCAGAGTGATTAATTTTTATGGATTTTTTGGAGGATTAAATGGAAAATAAACTTTTTGGGGCTGACGTAGATTAGCAGTTATGCTAGGCTATGAAAATGAAGATAACCAATTGTAAATTAAGCAAGAGAATTCAAAAGAAACTGCTTGAATTTTTTGTGCTCCAAGTTACCGCCCGTTCCGCTGCCGATATTTTGGGCATTCAGCCCAACTCCGCCATTCTGTTCTACCGCAAAATCCGTATGGTTATCAGCCATCATTTGGCCTTGGCTGCCGATGAGGTTTTTGAGGGCCCCGTCGAGTTGGACGAAAGCTATTTCGGCGGACGGCGTAAAGGCAGACGTGGTCGCGGTGCGGCAGGAAAAGTGGTTATTTTCTACACCACAATCCGATTTTTATCCACTTTATACAAAGGAATATCCATGAGCATCGCAAATTACCCCATCATCCCCAATGACCAAACAGGCAAAACCGATTTGTTTTTGGCAACTGCCGAGGATATTGCGCAATGCGAAGCGGCGTTGAACACCCAGTTTGAAGCCGATTACCGCGAATACGTTACCCGCTACGGGGAGGGCGATTTGGGCGTGTATCTGCGCGTTTATCTGCCTGAGCAAATTATGAAGGAGCGGCCTGAATGGCTGGAACGCATCACGCGATATTGGTTTTGGGACGAGGGCGCGGACGTGCTCACCAAAGAGCAGGTGTTGCAATCTATCGCGGTGGCGGATACTTTGGATGGCGACGAGATTATTTGGTTTGAAGGTCGCTATTATGTGTTGCCGCGCGAGGAGGAAAAAATCTACGATTTGGGCGCAACGCTGGGCGAGGCGATTACTTGGCTGTTTGAATCGGGCGTGCTGGGGAATTTTGAAGACGAGGATGAAGACGAGAACGAGGATGGTGGCGAAATCAAATTTAAGCCGTATGACCCCAGCCAATATTCCGATAACGAAGACTAACATTCAGGCGGCCTGAAACAGCTAAACAGCGTTTTCAGGCTGCTTAATTTGTAGAAAATAACCGCGTTGTTTTCTACACATAACGGCATTGAGAATTTTTGGAATCAGGCAAAACGCGTCTTGCGCAAATACAACGGGACTGACCGCAAATCTTTCCCACTGTTCTTGAAAGAATGCGAATTTCGATTTAACTTCGGCACACCGTCCCAACAGCTTAAAATCCTGCGGGATTGGTGTGGAATTTAGGGCCAATCTACGTCAGCCCCCAATATAAAGCAGCCTGCACTTTGAATTTTCCAAGTGCAAGCTGCTTTTTCAATACTTCATCAACCCAATGCCTTGGCCAACGCCACCCCTACGCCTTTGGCGGATGCAGGGTTTTGACCGGTAATCAGACGGCCGTCCACCACCACGTTTTCCGCCCAGTTCGGCGCGGCATGGTGTTTTGCGCCGTGTTCAACGAGCTGGGTTTCCAGCAGGAAGGGGACGATTTTAGCTCCGCCCGTTGCTTCTTCTTCGGCGTTAGTGAAAGCAGCAACGTTTTTGCCGCTAACCAGATATTCGCCATTAGAAAGTTTCGCGTCCACCAGCGCAGCAGGGCCGTGGCAGACGGCGGCAACGATACCGCCGTTTTCATACACTTCACGGATAAGGCGTTGCGCATCAAGGTTTTCGCGGAAATCCCACATCGTACCGTAGCCGCCGGTAAACAGAATGGCGGAATAGTCCGCGCCGTTCAGGTCATCCAGCCCGGGCACAGCTTGCAAGCGTTGTTGCAGGTCAGTTTGCTGCCAGTAATGGGCGTTCACGGGGTCATCCATATTCAGGCTATCGGCATCAACGGGGGCGACTCCGGCTCGGATGGCGGCGATTTCGCTTCGGTGCCCAGCGGCTTCGGTTTCATGCATGGGGTGCGTGAGTTCGGACAACCAAAAGCCGGTGGGTTGACCGCTTGCGCCTTTAACGGCATTGCTGGTTACAACGTAGAGAATGGGTTTGTCGGACATATGTGTCTCCTGTCTGCAAGGTTGGTAAACAAAGGCTGGTTTCCAGAGGAACTTTTGGCTGTATTCAGCAGTCTGAAATTCAAAAAAAACAAGAGTTTAAGAAGCAAAATTTATTTTAAAGGATTTTCACGCAACATTCGAAGCGTAAAAAGAAAACAGCACGCCCGCGTATTTTTTCGGCAGTTTTTTCATCTCGTTCCCATCAAAAAATCCATATTGCACAGTTTATACCGTTTATAAAAACACGAAAATAATATAAATTGGCAAACGCAGCTAAAAAATGCACAAAGGAAGCAATAATGGATTGGGACTGGAACGGCATCCGCCACTTCACCGCCCTCGTGGAAAAACAAACCCTTACCGCTGCCGCCGAACACTTGGGCGTGCAGCACAGCACCGTCTCGCGGCAAATCACCCAGCTGGAAAACGCCCTCGGCCTGCGCCTGTTCGACCGCATCGGCAAACGCTACCTACTCACCCCCGAAGGAGAACGGCTTTACCGCCATGCCTGCGAAATCTGCAAAGATATGAGCATGTTGCAGCGTACCGCGCGCGAACAGGCCGAACTGCGGCACAGCGTCGTCATTTCCGCACCGCCATTCGTCGCCCGACTCCTGCTGATGCCCCACATTACCGATTTCTACAGAAAACACAACGATATACGCCTTATCATCCAAAGCGATGCCGCACTCGCCGACCTGCACGGCCGCCAAGCCGACATCGCCCTGCGCCTCGTCCGCCCCACCCAAAACGACCTTACCGTGCGCCGCATCGCCCATTTTTCCTACCGCATCTACGGCGATGAGGGCTACCTGGAAACCACCCGCCGCAAAGACTGGCGTTTCGTGCAGATTGCCGTAAACACCCGCTTTTCCCGCTGGTTTGCCGAACAAATCGGCGAAGATGCAGACATTTCCTTCGCCAGCAACGATTTCGCCGCCGTCAAACAAGCCGTGTGCGAACAAATCGGCATCGGCATCCTGCCTGATTTCGCCGTTTTCCCCGCCGACAGGCTGCATCCCGTCTCATTCAATCCGGATGCCCCGCCGCCCGAATTCTCGGAGGAACTCTTGCTGGTGATGCACGAAGACGTGCGCCGCAGCCCCAGCGTAAGGGCAGTGGCGGATTATTTCGCGGAGGCATTGGAACACATGTCGGCAATATGAAAAAGCAGCCTGCACTTTATCAAAACCCAAATGCAGGCTGCCTGAAAACGAAGTCCGTAGGCCGTCTGAAAGCGGTGTTGCTCCAACAGTTCGGCAAGGTGCCGGCCTGCGCGCCATTCGATTTGCCGCAAATAGGCTTGCGCGGCTTCGGGCTGGGGGAGTTGGCGGTATTCGGTGAAGTTCATGTGATTCTCCTGAGGCTGGCATTCGTTTGCGCGGGATTTTATAGTGAAAAGATATAGTGAAATAAAATAAGAAAGATACAAGGCAGCAAGCCGCAGTCTGCAGGGTGCGAGCAAGCGTAGCGTGGGTCATGCGTAGCAAGCGTAGTCTGTATGCGTAGTCTGTGTGGTTCTGCCACGCACGCGGTTTCCAATCTCTCAAAAGCCCCGTACATGCCTGCGCCACCCCACCACAAAAGGCAGCCTGAAAGCCGTTTCGGCAGATTCAGGCTGCTTTTTTAAGGTTAAATTTTCCGCTTTTGGGGCAAATTTCTTTAATTTGGTTTAATTTCTGTTAAACTCGCTACCCGATAAGCGAGACTCCCTATGAACCGAGACAACCATCTGCCCGCGAGCATCCATGCTTTTGCCGGCAGCGACCACCAAGACTGGCACGTGCGCTTTAAGCTGCTGTGGCAGGCGCTGGTGCCGGCCAGCGGCTATGCGCCAACCCTGCAGGGCGAAGTTTTGCGCTTAAGCGGCCGGGTGTGGGAATCGGTTTATCTCCACGACGGCGCCAACTGGGACAGCGCAGGCTGCGCCCGTATGCTCGAGCGTCTCGAACAACTGCTCGCCGGCGGCCGCCGCCTGCCGGACTTTGCGGAATTCTCCCGCTTAAATCAGGCCGCCGCCGCGCGCAGCAGTGATCATACCGTTTACGACCGCATCTGCCGCCTGGCGCTGGAATGGGTCGAACTCAATCCCGAGCTGCAAAGCATAGCGTATACGGAAAGCAGCCTGAAAAGCGGTTGGTTCGGTCGGATTAGGCGCTGGTTCGGTTACTGAACAGCCGTTGTGTTGATAAGGCTGTTGCCCCGTAACATTCAGGCAGCCTGAAAGCATTTTGCCTTTTTCAGGCTGCTTTCGTTTGGCGGCAGCCTGAAAGGGGCAAACAGACAATCCCCTGCTTTTCCGCTACAATCCGCGGCTTTTGCGGATGCTTGTCAGAATCACGCCGCATTGTCGTCTGAACATTCTGTTTCTCCGATTTCCCCAAATATTATGACTTCCGTATCGCTTGGCGGACGCAGCGTCCGCGCCAACAATATTTTCTGCATCGGCCGCAATTACGCCGCCCACATCAGCGAGCTGGGCAATGAAAAACCCGCCGCGCCGCTGGTGTTTCTCAAGCCCAACAGCAGCCTGCTGCAGGGGCCGGCCAAGCTGATGCTGCCGGCGGATGCGCACAATGTCCATTACGAAACCGAATTGGTGCTGCTGATCGGCCGTGCGGCAGACGAACTGACGCCGCAAACCGCGCTGGATGTGGTGGCGGGGCTGGCAGTCGGGCTGGATCTGACCGAGCGCGGCTGGCAGCGGCAGGCGCAGGAAAAAGGGCTGCCGTGGACGCGCGCCAAAGGCTTCAAACACGCCGCCTGCGTATCGGAATTTGTGGCGGCCGACGCGCTGGATGAAGTGCGCGAACACGGTTTCAGCCTGCATTTGAACGGCCGCCTGCAGCAGCAGGGCAGCCTGAAAAACATGATTTTTCCGCTGGAAGAGATTCTGTGCACGCTGGCGCGCGATTATGGTTTGAACGAAGGCGATCTGGTGTTTACCGGCACGCCCGAAGGCGTCGGCGCGCTGGTGGCGGGCGATGTGCTGGAATTGGATTTGGCCGGCCAAGTGCAAACCCGCTTTGAAGTGGCCGCCGGCTAAAGCGCCCGAGTTTGCCGCCGCCTGCTTTCAGGCTGTCTGAAAACGGCGCCCTACCCGATTTCGATTGGCCGAATATGAAACGCCCAACCCTTTTGCTTTGCAGCCTGATGCTGCTGACGCCGCCGCTTTTGGCCGATGATGTCGTTAAAACCGACGAACCGGAAACCCGCTTCGATATGACGAAGCCGACCAATCCCGACCAAACGCCCGCAAGCGCGCCGCAGCCGGCGGCGCAGGGCGGCGATACGCTCAATATCAGCCCCGAAGAGCTGCTCAAGCAGCCTGAACTTTTGGAGCGGGCGCTGTTTTCGTCGGTGCTGTTTAACAATGTTGAAGCGGTGAAAGTGCTGCTGCCGATTTATCTGCAGCTGCCGGAGCAGTACCGCCGCGGCGCCGATGCCGAGCTGCTGCTGATTTTGTCCCGCGCGATGGTGGCGCGTGCCGACGGCCGTTACGGCGAAGCGGTGCGGCTCTACCGCGAAGCGCTCGCGCGCAAGCCGGAGATGTCGATTGTGCGGCTGGCGCTGGCGCAATCGCTGTTTGAAGACCGCCAAAGCGAAGCGGCACGCGACCAGTTTGTCCGCCTGCGCAGCGAGCCGGAGCTGCCGGACAATATCCGCAGCCTGTGCGACCAATACATCGAAGCCATCGACAAGCGCGGCGGCTGGTCGGTTTACGGCGGCATGAACTATACCCGCGACAACAACATCAACAACACCCCCAGCCGCCGCCAGGTACGGCACGGCAACGGCGTATGGACGCTGCCCGAGCCCGAGCGCGCGCAGGGCATTTCCTATCAGGCCGGCGCCTCGCGCGACTGGAATCTCAAAGGCCGCTATTCGCTGCGCACCGCCGTCGATGTTTACGGCAAAAGCTATTGGGACAACCACAAATACGATGATTTGAACCTGCGCGCCACCGTTGGCGGCGTGTACCGCACCGCCCGCACCGAAACCGCCATCCTGCCCTATGTCGAGCGCCGCTGGTACGGCACCAAGCCATATGGTCGCGAAACCGGCCTGCGGCTCGAATGGTCGCGCTGGCTTACACCGCGCACGCAGTTTCAGACTGCCGCCGAGTGGGGCAAAGAGCTCTACGACCGGCGCAAATACCTTGAAGGCTACCATGTCAATGCCTCGGCTACCTGGCTCTTTGTGCAGAACGCGCGCCAATATTGGATGGCCGGCGTCGACGTCAGCCGCAAAACCGCACAAGACGACAGCGATGCCTACTTCCGCCGCGGCCTGCGTGTGGGCTGGACGCGCGAATGGGGCAAAGGCTTTTCCACTTCGCTTACCGGCAGCGTCGGCGAGCGCCGCTACGACGGCGTGGATATCACCAACGTGATCCGCAAAGACATGGAATACTCCGGCAGCCTGGCGCTGTGGAACCGCCGCATCCACCTGTGGGGCATCACGCCCAAGCTGGTGGCGGTGTGGCAGAAAACCCGCAGCAACCATCCTTTCTACGGCCACCAAAAGGCCAATGCCTATCTTCAGTTCAACAAAACCTTTTAAGGTTTTCAGGCTGCCTGAAAGCGTAACAGCAGGCAGCCTGAAAAGTGTTTTGCGCGCCGTTTAACCCCAAAAGCAGCCTGAAAACCCCGCCTGCCGCTTTTCAGGCTGCCTTTTTCCCGCTTATCCGACAATGAACAGCTACCATCTACCGGGCATCCGCCCCGCCTTCCTCGAAACCCAACCCGCGCTCAGTACGCTGCTGCTGGCGCTGGGCGCTTTATCGGTGGTGTCGCTGCCGCTGCTGCTGCAACTGCCCTTAAGCGTGGGCGTGCTGTTCGGCCTGCTGCTGGCGGTGCGGGTGGCGCTGCTGCTGGCCGGCGTGCGCGCGGTGGACAACCGCCTGCTGCTGCCGCTGCTGGGCGCCATCGTCGCCGCAGTGTGGAAGCTGCTGGGCAGCATTATCGGCCTGCAGGGCGGCATCGCTTTTTTGCTGCTGGTGGCGCTGCTGAAGTCTTACGAAGGCAAAAGCCGGCGCGACTGGCAGGTGCTGGTGCTGGCGATGCTGTTTCTCACCGCCGGTTCGGTGCTGTTCGACCAGGGGCCGGCGGCCGGTTTGTGGATGCTGCTGTGTCTGGTGGTGATGGCGTTGGTGCTGGCGTTGTTGAACGAAATGCCGTGGCGGCCGGCTTTGCGCCAGAGCCTGACCGGCTTTCTGCTGGCGCTGCCGCTGATGCTGCTGCTGTTTGTTGCCATGCCGCGGCGCGAATCGCCGCTGTGGCAGATGCCCAACCCGCAAAACAAGGCGGTTACCGGCCTTTCCGACCGCATGAAGCCCGGCAGCATCAGCGATCTGGTGCAAAGCAACGAACCGGCGTTCACCGCCACTTTCGATCAGGGCTATATGCCGCAGCGCCAGCAGCTCTATTGGCGCGTGCTGACCCTGTCCGCCTATGAAAACGGTGCCTGGCAGGCGGTGCGGGACGTGGCGGATGACGCCGTGCCGCAGGAAGGCAAACGCATCGGCTATCAGATGATTGTTGCCGACGAGCGCGGCATGTTACCCGCCCTCGACTATCCGCCGCCCTTTGAAAAGCGCGGTTTCAACCGCGAATTGGGCAATGTGTTGCGCGTGCCGGAAAACAGCGGCGTGCGCCGTGTGCGCCTTGAAGCGCTGCCCGACAGCCTGCTCTACCAGCGGCTGACCCGCGGCGAAGCCGATTTCTACCGCCGCCTGCCGTCGGCCGCCAGCAATCCGCGCACCGTCGCCCTTGCCCGCAAGCTGGCTGCCGCCAGCAACGGCAGCGTCGAGCGTTACGCCCAAAGCGTGCTCGAATATTTCCATCGCGAGCGTTTTGCCTACACCCTGCAGCCGCCGCAGATGCCCGATGCCGATGCCACCGACCGCTTTTTGTTCGAGCACCGCCGCGGCTTTTGCGAACACTATGCCGATGCCTTTGTCAGCCTGATGCGCGCCGCCGGCATTCCCGCCCGCGTGGTTACCGGCTATCAGGGCGGCGAATACGATGCCGAAGGCGGCTTCTGGCAGGTGCGCAGTAAAGACGCCCATGCCTGGGCGGAAGTATGGCTGCCCGAGCGCCAGGCCTGGCGGCGTTACGATCCCACCGCCGCTGTTTCCGCCGACCGCATCGAACAGGGCGTGGCCGCCGCCCTGCCCAGCGGCGAAGCCGAAGGCATGATTGCCAACACCGGCCGCTGGAGCGCCTGGCTCGACCGCAGCCGTTTTTACTGGCAGCAGTGGGTGGTCAATTACGACGACAACCGCCAGAAAAGCCTGTTTGCCTCGCTCGGCCTCGGCCGCGTCGGTGTGTTCAGCATCCTGGCGCTGCTGGCGCTGGGCGCGCTGCCGGTGCTGCTGCCGGTATGGCTGTGGTGGCGCCGCTCGCGCCGGCAGGATGCCGATCCGCTGCGCGACGGTTTCGCCCTGCTCAAATACCGCCTGCTCGGCGCCGACTATCCCGAGCTTGCCGCCGTCGGCCCGCAGGAATTGCGCCGCGAGCTGGCACGGCAAAACCGGCTCGAAAGCAGCCTGAAAGCCTTGATCGACGACTATATCCGCCTCAATTACGCCGCTGCCGGCAGTCCGGCCGCCGCCGTGGCGCAGGCATGGTTCCGCCGCGCGCGCCGGCTGTCGAAAAAATACCGCCTGGCCGACGGCTGAATACCGCTTTTCAGGCTGCCTGAACGCAGCAAAGCAGCCTGAAAAAGCCCTGCGCCAAAGCGCGAAAATAGATTAGAATGGCGGCCTTTTGCCCCGCCTTTTTTCCGCAACCACCACACTCCACACAAAGGAAAAGCACATGAACCATTTAGGCTTCCCGCTGGAAACCGTTGCCGTATTTGTCCTGCTCTCGGTCGGCGCGATTGCCATCGACCTTTTCGCCCATAAAAACGACCAGCCGATGTCGCTCAAAAGCGCTTCGCTGTGGTCGGTGTTTTGGGTATTGGTGTCGCTGGCCTTCGGCGGCTATCTGTGGGTTCACCACGGCAGCGAAACCGCCAGCCTGTTTATCACCGGCTATGCGCTGGAAAAAGTGCTGTCGGTGGACAATCTGTTTGTGATGATGGCGATTTTCGCCTGGTTCAAAGTACCGGAAGGCTACCGCCACCGCGTGCTCTACTGGGGCATTATCGGCGCGATTGTGTTCCGCATGGTGTTCGTGGCCATCGGCACCGGCCTGCTGGCGCTGGGGCCGTATGTCGAACTGGTGTTTGCGCTGATTGTCGGCTGGACGGCGGTGATGATGCTCAAAGCCGGCGACGATGAAGAAGAAAACGAAGACTACTCCGACCACCTGGCCTACCGCTGGGTGCACCGCTTCTTTCCGGTATGGCCGCGCCTGTTCGGCCACAACTTCTTCCTGAATACCAAAGAGCTGGAAGAAGCCCGCTCCGCCCATCCCGACGTGCATCTGGAATTGGCCGGCGAAGATGTCAAACATCCCGAAAAAAGCCATCCGCACCAGATGAAAAAAGGCGCCTGGGTGGCCACGCCGCTGTTTCTGTGCCTAGCGGTGATTGAGATTTCCGACGTGATGTTTGCCTTTGACAGCGTGCCGGCGGTGATTGCGGTATCTAAAGAGCCGCTGATTGTGTACAGCGCGATGATGTTCGCCATTCTCGGTCTGCGTACCATGTATTTCGTGCTCGAAGCGCTCAAAGGCTATCTGGTGCATCTGGAAAAAGCGGTGATCGTGCTGCTGTTCTTTATCGCCGCCAAACTCGGCCTGGCCGCTTCCGAGCATATTTTCGGCGTCGGCTACGAGATTTCGCCCAATGCTTCGCTGCTGGTGGTGATTGTGGTGTTGGCGCTGGGCATTGTCGCTTCATTCGTTTTCCCCGAACGCGAAGAAGCCGAAGACAAGCCTGCCGACGGCAACGATGCCGCCGGCGAATAAACCCCGTTTTTCAGGCAGCCTGAAACCATGTTTTCCCACTTGCCCCGCCCGCTTATCGAACGCGCCGAACGCATCCGCCTGCTGATTATGGATGTGGACGGCGTGCTGACCGACGCCAAGCTGCTGTTTGACGCCGACGGCCGCATGAGTAAAGCCTTCAACACGCTCGATGGCCACGGCATCAAAATGCTGCAGGAGAGCGGCGTGCAAACCGCCATCATCACCGCCCGCAGCGATGCCGCCGTCGATGCGCGCGCCGCGCAGCTGGGCATCGGTTTTTACCGCAAAGGCAGCAGCGACAAAAAAGCCGTTTATCAGGCGCTTCTGGCCGAAACCGGCCTGAGCGAAGCGCAATGCGCCTATATCGGCGACGATGTGATCGACCTGCCGGTAATGATCCGCTGCGGCCTGCCGGTGGCGGTGCCCAACGCCCACGCCGAAGTGCGCAAACGCGCCGCCTACACCACCGCCGCTGCCGGCGGCAACGGTGCCGTGCGCGAATTGTGCGATCTGATTATGTACGCTCAGGGCAGCTTTCAGGCTGCCTTAGACAGGTACCTGCAATGAGCCGCCTGCGCAATCTGATGTTTCCGCTGATGCTGGCGCTGATACTCGGCGGCCTGAGCGCCTGGCTCGGCCGTATCAGCGAAGTGAAGCTGGAAGAAGTAAAGCTTAAAGCCGACGAGCCGCAATACCTGATGACGCAGATGCGCGGCGTGCGCTTTGCCGAAGACGGCAGCCTTGGCGAGAGCCTCAGCGCCGAGCGCGCCTGGCAGTTGCCGGAAAAACGCTACGTCCATTTCCAAAGCCCCGAGCTGCACCTTTACCAAAACGGCCGCCAGCAATACCAAGTACGCAGCGCGCAGGCGCGTTACGACACCGAAACCCGCCAGGTATTGTTCGACCGTGAAGTGCTGCTCGACAAACCGGCCGACGGCGAGCGCCCTGCCGCCCAAGTCAGCACCGCCTCGCTTACCGTCGATACCCGCGCCCAAACCGCCTACACCGACCAAGCCGTTAACTACCGCTACGGCCGCTCCAGCGGCAGCGCCCACGGCATGCGCTACGACCACAAACAAGGGCGGCTCGATCTGCCCGCCAAAGTGAAAGCCCTGATTTATGACACCGACTCGCAACGCTAAATTCCTGCCTGCCGCCCTGCTCCTGCTGGCGCTCAGCTTCAGCGCCCACGCGCTCGAGAGCGACCGCAAACAGCCGATTTCCATCGACGCCGACAGCGGCTCGCTCGACCAGAAAAACCAAGTTACCGTGTTCAGCGGTAACGTCATCATCAAACAAGGCAGCATCAATATGCGCGCCGAGCGCGTGCGCCTGACCCGCGACAAACAGGGCAACCAAACCCTGCAGGCCGAAGGCAGCCCGGTCAAATTCGGCCAGCAGCTGGAAAACAAAGGCTATGTCGAAGGCCAGGGCAACCGCGCCGAATATTCGTCCGCCAGCAATATGATCCGCCTGTCCGGCAACGCCAAAGTCCAGCGCGGCGGCGATGTCGCCCAGGGCGAAGTCATCACCTACAACACCAAAAGCGAAGTCTATACTGTGCTCGGCGGCAAAGCGGCAGGCACCAAAAGCGGCCGCCGCGTCAGCGTGATTATCCAGCCCAGCGCCAAATAAAACTTTTACAGGCAGCCTGAAAACCCTTTGCGGCGGTTTTCAGGCTGCTTTTTTGTTTTGCCCAACCTTTCAGGCAGCCTGAAAAATCTCGATCGCAGCCGGCGGCAGGCAGCCTGAAAAGCTCGGCGGCAGTTTGTAGCCCGCTGTAGTTTTCAGGCTGCGTTTTCGGTATAATCCGCGCCGCCCGGCAACGCGAGTTTTGCCGTTTTTGTTTGTCCGCAACCCGTCAAGGAAACACTCATGTCTATCAAAATCGCCATCAACGGCTACGGCCGCATCGGCCGTCAAATTGTCCGCGCCATCTACGAATACGGTTTGGGCGACCAACTCAAAATCGTCGCCATCAACGGCAGCGGCGATCTGGCCACCAACGCCCATCTAACCCAGTTTGACACCGTGCACGGCCGCTTTGCCGCCAAAGTTGAAGAAGACGGCAGCAATCTGCTGATCAACGGCGACAAAATCCCCTTCTTCTCCACCCGCAACCCGGCCGAGCTGCCGTGGAAAGCGCTGGATGTCGATCTGGTAATGGAATGCACCGGCGCTTTTTGCAGCAAGGAAAAAGCCCAAGTCCATCTGGATGCCGGCGCCAAAAAAGTGCTGATTTCCGCTCCCGGCAAAGGCGATGTCGATGCCACCGTGGTTTACGGCGTCAACCATCAGGTACTCAACCCCGGCATGACCGTGGTGTCCAACGGCTCATGCACCACCAACTGCCTGGCACCCGTCGCCCAAACCCTGCACAATGCGCTGGGCATCAACAAAGGCCTGATGACCACCATCCACGCCGTTACCAACGACCAGGTGCTCACCGACGTGCGCCACTCCGACCTGCGCCGCGCCCGCAGCGGCATGCAGAACATGATTCCCACCAAAACCGGCGCCGCCAAAGCGCTCGGCCTGGTGCTGCCCGAATTGCAGGGCAAACTCGACGGCCTGGCTATCCGCGTGCCCACCATCAATGTTTCGCTGGTCGATCTCACTTTTGAAGCCGGCCGCAACACCGATGTCGAAGAAGTCAACGCGCTGATCAAAGCCGCATCCGAAGGCAGCCTGAAAGGCATACTCGGCTACAACACCCTGCCCCTGGTTTCCGGCGACTTCAACCACAACAGCCACGCCAGCGTGTTTGACGCCACCCAAACCAAAGTCTCACAAGGCAATCTGGTCAAAGTCTTTTCATGGTACGACAACGAATGGGGCTTCTCCTGCCAGATGCTCAACACCGCCCGCGCCATGTTCGGCGAAACCGTCCGCCTGCCGCTGGCCTAAGCCTTTCGCTTTTTATCCAAGATGCGCCCTGCCCCGTTTGCAGGGCGCGTTTTTTTTTTCAGGCTGCTTTTGTGTTTGAATCCCACAAAGGCAGCCTGAAAATCGTCTGATGCTGTTTTCAGGCTGCCTTTTGGCTTTCAGGCTACTTTTCAAATGCCGGCAGTTTGGGATGAACAACCAGCAAACGGCAGTACAAAAGCAGCCTGAAAGGTTCAGGCTGCCTGGTTTGAAACCCAAAGGCAGCCTGAAAAACTTTTGCTACTGCTTTCAGGCTGCTTTTTCGAGTGCCGGCATTTAGGTGGAAGACAAGGCAAACGACAGCACAAAAGCAGCCTGAAAAGTTTTCAGGCTGCTTTTGACTTATTGCCGATATAAACCGCCGCCGCATGGGAAACCATACGGCGGCGGTTTTACGCGCGCTTAGAAGCTGGCCTGCAGGCGCAGCCAGACTTGGCGGCCGGGTTCGTTGACGCGGATGGTCTGGGTACCGGCGGCGGGGTTGCCACCCTTGCTGACAAACTCGGCGTAGGTTTTGTTGAACACATTGTCCACGCCGGCCTGCAGTACGGCCTGTTTGTGGAAGCGCCAGCCGGCGTTGAGCGACAACACGCCGAAGCCGGCGGACGGGCCGATGTCGGTGCCGACGATGTTGCCTTGGCCGCGGGCGTAGCGTTTCTGTGCGGCCACCACGCGCCACAGGGCGCCGGCGCTGAAGGTACCGTTATCCCAGTTCAGGAAGGTTTTGGCTTCCAAGGGCGGGGTTTGCGCCAGCGGCAGGCTGTCGCTGCGGTTTTTGCCGTAGGTGTAGGCTAGGCTGCCGCCCAGCTCCCAGTTGCGGGCGAATTTCCATTTGCCTTCGGCTTCGCCGCCGTAGCGTACGGCTTTTACGTTGTCTGCGCTGGCGTCTTTAACCAAAATGAAGTCTTTGATGTGGCCGGCAAACAGCGATACCGAGCCTTGGACATTGCCGCTTTGGAACTGGTAGCCGGTGTCCAGCTGGGTGTTGCGCTCGGCTTTGAGACGGTAGGAGCGGTTGCGCTCCCAGTAGTCCGGCGCGCGCTCGGCCATGCCGAGGCCAACATAGTATTTACCGGACTCGCCCAGCTGCTGTTCGTAGCGGGCAAAAGCGGCTTTCAGATTGTAGGTTTGGTTGCGGTGGGCGTTGTAGAGCGCGTCGGGATCGGCGGGGGCGAGTTTGCGCAAGTATTCGGCTTTAACTCGGTCGTAGCGCAGGCCGCCGATTACTTTACTGCCGGCTTTGGGTGCCAGCGTGGCTTCGGCAAACAGGCCGTATTGGCGGAAGTCTTGGTCGCCAACAAAGGGGAAGGACGACAGACGATCGACATTGGCACCGCTAATGCGCATCATGCCGTTGGCCATGCGGCTGTTGTGGCGGTCGTGCGTCCAGTCGAGACCGGTTTGCAGCTCGAGGGCGCTCCAGTTCATGGTGGCGCGCAACTGGGCGGTATCGACGATGCGCTCGGGATTGATCAGGGCGCGCATATTGGGCGCGCGGCGGCGCATGGTGTAGTTGTCCATGATGTGATCGACTTTGCTGCGGCCGTAGCTGGCGGAAATTTCGCTGAGCCACGGAGTCAGGCTGCGCTGTTGGGCTTTAAGCGTCCAGGCGTCGCGGTCGAATTTGCTGCCGTCCATCATGCGGTCGGCGTAGGCCGCTTCGCCGCGGCTGCGCTCGTAGCCGGCAGAAAGCACGGTGTTTTCGGTGGGGGTAACGCCCAGTTGCAGCATTTGGTTGTGGCGGCTGAAGTGCGAGTGGACGCGGTTGCCGTCGCCATCGCGGTAATTGCCGGATTTGTTGTAGCTGGCATTGGCGCGCAGATAGCCGTAGCGGTTGTTCAGCTCGGCATCGGCGAAGATGTCGAAACGGTCAAAGCTGCCCACGGTCAGGCCGGCATTGCCGTGCGCTTTGAGTTCTTCGGCCTTGGGCGGCGTTTTGCGCACAAAACGCACCGAACCGGCCACCATGCCCATGCCTTCGCTAACGCTCTGCGGGCCTTTGGTTACAATCACTTTGTCGAAAGAGGCGGGGAAAATATAGGCGGTGGGCGGATCCATGCGGTTGCCGCAGCCGCCGTAGATAAACTGGCCGTCGGCCTGAATGCTCAACCGCGAGCCGCCCAAGCCGCGCAGCAACGGATCGCCCGAGCTGCCGCCTTTGCGGATAATGCTCATATTGGGCACCGACTGCAGCACGCTGGCGCCGTCGTTGGCAGGAAGCGGCTGGATAGATGTTTTGGGGTTGAACTGCACCGAATTGGCCTTGCCGGTCGGCGTGCCGCTGACCACAACCGGATTCAGCTCTTGGCTCTCCCCTTCATCGCCGGTATCCGCAAACGCGCAGGCGCAGGCCAGTGATAAAGGCAGCAAAACCCAGGAAGGATGCTTGGACATGATTTTCTCCTATGTGATTTGTTACAACCTAACGTTTACAGTATAGCCCTATTGTTTTCAGGGATTTTGACCTGCATCAAATAGTGTAATTTTTTGTAAACCGTTTTTGCTTTTTAAGCGTTTTCTTCTTTACACACCAATTTGCCGCGCACAAATTTATCGTGTTATACTATAACAAGTTTAACCACAGGAGAAACCATGAAACCCGGCATCCACCCCGAAAACTACCGCACCGTGCTGTTTTACGACAGCGGCGCCCAAACCGGCTGGCTGATCCGCTCTTGCGCCCCCACCAGCAAAACCATGCAGTGGGAAGACGGCAAAGAATATCCGGTATTTCTGCTCGACACTTCCGCCGCCAGCCATCCGGTTTATACCGGCAAGCAGCGCGAGCACAACCGCGAAGGCCGCGCCAGCCAGTTCAACCAACGCTACGCAGGCATGATGTCTGCCCTGAAAAAGGACAAATAATGCAAGTACTCTCTTCACTCAAAACCGCCAAACAACGCCACCGCGACTGCCAAGTCGTCCGCCGCAAAGGCAAGGTGTATGTGATTTGTAAATCCAACCCGCGCTTTAAAGCCCGCCAGCGCTAACCCAGACTTTTCAGGCTGCCCGCACCATTGGGGCAGCCTGAAAAACATTTCGCCGCCGCTTGGCAAGGGCGGCCGAACACATTATGCTGCCAGCGTTTTCCACCACTTTCCGAAAGGATTAAGCATGTCTCAAGTTACTTTTCGCGGCACACCCGCCCGCGTTGAAGGGCAACTGCCCGCCGTCGGCCAAAGCGCGCCCGCCTTCACGCTGGCCGCCGCCGATTTGAGCGACAAAACGCTGGCCGATTTTGCCGGCCAGCGCAAAGTGCTGAATATTTTTCCCAGCATCGACACCGGCGTCTGCGCCCAGTCGGTACGCACGTTTAACCAACGCGCATCGTCGCTGGAAAACGCCGTCGTGCTGTGCATTTCCGCCGACCTACCCTTTGCCCAAGCCCGCTTCTGCGGCGCCGAAGGTTTGGACAAAGTGCTGACCCTGTCGAGCTTTCGCAGCAGTTTTGCCCGCGACTACGGCGTACTGATGGCCGAAAGCCCGATCCGCGGCCTGACCGCCCGCGCGGTGATTGTGCTAGACGAACAAGACAAAGTGCTGCATGTCGAGCTGGTGCCGGAAATTGCCAACGAACCGGATTACGATGCCGCGCTGGCGGTGCTGTAAATCCGTCTTAAACGCCAAAACCGCTTTCAGGCAGCCTGAAAGCGGTTTTTGTTTGTGCGTTGTGCCGGGGTTTTCAGGCTGCCTATTCGGGCAGCGCCGCATACACTTCCTGCCGCATTTTCGCCAGAAAACGGCCGCGGCGCAGCAAGTCCGCTGCCGGCTCGAAACGGCTCTGGGCAAAAGCGTCCGCCAATTCGCGGTAGAGTCCGTCCTGCACTTGGGCAATTTCCTGATCCAGCGAACGCATCGCCGCCGCATCCTGCGCCGCCGCGGCATCGGCCAGCTGCTCGCGCCATTCCATCTGCTGCATCAGAAACTCCGGCGCGTAAGCCGTATGCTCGGGCGCATCGGCGTTAATGCCGCGCAATTCCAGCAGATAGGCGGCGCGCTCCAGCGGGTCTTTCAGCGCCTGATACGCCTGATTGACCGCCGACGCCATCATCACCGCCTGCCGCTGCTCAAAAGCCGAAGCCGCCGCGGTACGGTCGGGATGAAACTGCGCTGCCAGCGTGCGGTAGCGCGCCTCCAGCGCCGCATCGTCAAGCTCGAAACGCTCGGGCAGGCCGAATAATTCAAAATAGCCGGGCATGGGGTTCTCCTTAGGGACGGAACGGGCGATTGTATAGCGAAGCACGTCGCAACTCCAATATCGTTTTCAGGCTGCTTGGCTGCTTGCGGCCGTTTAACCGCTTTCTGCCGGCGCCTGGGGATCGATAAAGCTGCCGCGCTCGATTACCGCGCGGTTGCCCCATTCGGTGAGCGCCGCCAATACCGGCAGGAAGCTGCGGCCGAACTCGGTTAGCGCGTATTCGCTGCGCAGGGGCGGTTTGCTGCCGTAAACCCGCCGCGAAACCAGTCCGCTGTGCTCCAGCTGCTTGAGCTGCCGGCTTAAGATGGTTTCGGTGGCATCGCGCAGGTGGCTGTGCAGCTCGCCAAAGCGTTTGCTGCCCTCCTGCAGGTGGTAAAGGATAACGGCCTTCCATTTGCCGCCGACCAGATCCATGGCCACGCTCAGCGTGCAGGGATAGATTTTGCCGTTGTAAGCGAAGGCGCCGCTGCGGCATTCTGTTTTCATTTTGGGATACCTGTTTAAAAGGATAGTTATTGCCGCTCGGCTGCGCGCGTGCCTACAATCGCCGCGCTTTGCAGCAAAACAAGCTGCTCTGCGAAACCCGTCTCAAAAGCCCAATGTCGATATGTTTTAGGAGAAAAACATGGCTCTCGTTATTTTAGCCCATCCCGATTTTGCCCGCTCCGTTGCCAATAAAGCCGTACTGGCGCATCTGCAGGCGGTGCTGCCCGATATCGAAGTGCGCGATTTGGCCTCCCTTTACCCCGATTACCGCATTGATGCCGCCGCCGAGCAGCAGGCGCTGCTGCGCCACCAAACTGTGGTGTTCCAATACCCTTTTTACTGGTACAACATGCCCGCGATTCTCAAGCAGTATTTTGACAGCGTGTTTACCTACGGTTTTGCTTACGGCCGCGACGGCGACAAACTCAAAGGCCGGAATTTTGTGCCCAGCTTTACCGTCGGCTCGCCCGAAGAAGACTACCGCGCCGACGGCTTGGCACATTTTCGGGTATTGGAGTTTTGCAAAAATCTCGAACAAACCGCCTATTACACGCAAATGCGCTATATCGACCCATTCTATTTCCACGGTACTTCGCCCGCACTGTACAGCCGCGAAGAAGTCCAAGCCAAAGCCGAAAACTGTGCAACCGGTTTGGTAAGCCTGCTGCAAAAGCTGGGCGGGTAAATCAAAGTGAAGTAAAAAAGGCAGCCTGAAAGCTTTTCAGGCTGCCTGAATGCCGTCTGGCTGCGTTTACTCCTGATCCATCCATTGCGGATAGGGGTGCTTGCTCAGATAGGCGTTGGTAAAACGCGGATCGCTGCTGACTTCGCGCCCCAGCCATTCCGGCTGCGGATAGGCGGCGTTTTCGTGGGGCAGCTCGATTTCCGCCAGCAGCAGCGGGGCGTTGTCGCCCAGATATTCGTCGATTTCAAATACCGCGCCGTCAAGCGCGATGCGGTAGCGCAGTTTCTGCAAGCGGAACGGACATAGGGCGAGCATCTGCCGCGCGTCTGCCGGCGGCACCGGATATTCGAACTCACTGCGCGACAGATCGGAAATATATCCCTTAACCGTAAGCCACGCCTGCTCGCCGCACAGGCGCACGCGCACGCTGCAGGCCTGATCGACGCTCATATAGCCCTGCTCCAGCCGCTGCGGCTCACCGGCAAGCTGGCGCCAGCTGTCGTTGCGGATAAGAAAGCGGCGTTCGATTTCGATATGGCTCATGCGTTTGCTCCGGCAGCCTGAAAGTTAAAACGGTTTGAAAACGGCCAGATATACCGCAGCAATCAGCGCCAGCACCGGCAGTTCGTTAAACACGCGGTACCAGCGGTGGCTGTGGCGGTTTTGGCGGCGGGAAAAAGCGGCCAGCAGCAGGCCGCACCAGCCGTGATAAAGCAGCAGCAGCAGCCCCAGTGCGATTTTGGCGTAAATCCAGCCGGCAAAAGCGGTTTGTGTCAGCGGCATCAATAATCCGCACAGCAGCGCGCCGATGCCCCACGGTGTCATAAATTTAAACAGTTTGCGCGCCATCAGCAGCAGGCGCGCATATTCGCTTTCGCTGTCGGCCATCGCCAGATTTACATAAATACGCGGCAGGTAAAACAGGCCGGCGAACCAGGAAACGATAAAAAACAGATGCAGGAATTTAAGCCACAGATACATTGCAGGCAGCCTGAAAAAAAAGCGCGTATTGTACCAGCCGGCCGCCTTGGCCCGCACAGCCGTTTTCAGGCTGCCGGTACTTGCGGCGGGGGAAAAAGAGAAAACAAAAAATGACGCAGACCGCCCGTATCTGAAGCTGTCTGCGTTATGGCAAGCGCCATCAATCCTCTATTTTTCTCTGCCTTTGTACAACCTGGCATAATTGTGTAATGGAATGTAATTCATTTTGCCGCAGCAAACAAGCCCAAAAGCGGCGCATTTGGCCGATTTCAAAATTGATTAGGCTATAACGCTAATTTTACGCAACTAAATTTCAAATTTTTTTTATCTTTTTTCCGTCGTCTCAAACAAAAAACTACTTTAAGGCCGATAAAATCAGGCATCCAACACAAGATTACCGAAACATACAAAACTTTTCAGGCTGCCTGCCGGCTTATAGCGAAAACGTTTAAGCGGCGCATGTGGTACAAAACAGCAAAGGCACGGCCGGTATTTTTACCGTCCGTGCCTTTAATAGAGATGTGCTTAAAGCCTTTTCAGGCTGCCTGAAAGGGATACTGCATCTTCAGGCAGCCTGAAAAAATCAGGCATCACGTTTTTTTCGGTAGTCGGCTACTGCCGCTTTTACCGCGTCTTCAGCCAGAATCGAGCAGTGGATTTTTACTGGCGGCAGTTCCAACTCTTCGGCAATTTCGCTGTTTTTGATGGCCATCGCTTCATCCAGGCTTTTGCCTTTCAGAAGCTCGGTTACCAGCGACGACGATGCGATGGCGGAGCCGCAGCCATAGGTTTTGAATTTGGCGTCTTCGATGATGCCTTGGTCGTTCACTTTGATTTGCAGGCGCATCACGTCGCCGCAGGCGGGCGCGCCCACCATGCCGGTGCCGACGTCGCTGTCGTCTTTGTCGAATGTGCCGACGTTGCGGGGGTTTTCGTAATGGTCGATGACTTTGTCGCTGTATGCCATGATGTGGTTTCCTTATAACGAGTTATGTTTGTTTGCCGGTTACGGTTTTCAGGCTGCCTGAAATCAGTGCGCCGCCCATTCGATTGATTCCAAATCGATGCCTTCTTTAAACATCTCCCACAGCGGCGAGAGTTCGCGCAGTTTGTCGATTTTGGATTTGATCAGCTCGGCGGCATAGGCGGCTTCTTCTTCGGTGGTCATGCGGCCGAAGGTGATGCGCAGGGAGGAATGCGCCAGTTCGTCGTTGCGGCCGAGCGCGCGCAGGACGTAGCTGGGTTCGAGCGAAGCGGAGGTACAGGCGGAGCCGCTGGATACGGCGAGTTCTTTAACTGCCATAATCAGGCTTTCGCCTTCGACGTAGTTGAAGCTGACGTTGAGATTGTTAGGCGCGCGGTGTTCGAGATCGCCATTGATATAGACTTCTTCGATACCTTCGATGCCTTTCAGGAAGATGTCGCGCAGTTTGCGGTAGTGCGCCATATCCTTTGCCAAATCTTCTTTGGCGATGCGGAAAGCTTCGCCCATGCCGACGATTTGGTGGGTGGGCAGGGTGCCGCTGCGGAAACCGCGTTCGTGGCCGCCGCCGTGCATTTGGGCTTCTAGGCGGACGCGGGGTTTACGGCGGACGTACAGCGCGCCGATACCTTTGGGACCGTACACTTTATGACCGGACATGGACAGCAGGTCGATTTTGGCGGCTTCTACGTCAACAGGCACTTTGCCGCAGGCTTGGGCTGCATCAACGTGGAAGATGATTTTACGTTCGCGGCAGATTTCGCCGATGGCGGGAATATCTTGCACGACGCCGATTTCGTTGTTCACCCACATTACGGAAATCAGGATGGTGTCGTCGCGGATGGCGGCTTTGAGTTCTTCCAAATCAATCAAACCGTTTTCCTGCACGCCGAGATAGGTTACTTCGAAACCTTGGCGTTCGAGTTCGCGCATGGTGTCGAGCACGGCTTTGTGTTCGGTTTTGACGGTAATGAGGTGTTTGCCTTTGGTTTTGTAGAAGTTTGCCGCGCCTTTGATGGCGAGGTTGTCGGACTCGGTGGCGCCGCTGGTGAAGACGATTTCCTTGGGATCGGCGTTGATCAGCGCGGCGATATTGGCGCGGGCTTCTTCCACCGCTTCTTCGGCCACCCAGCCGAAGCTGTGGCTGTTGGATGCGGGGTTGCCGAAGGTTTCGGTCAGGTAGGGAATCATTTTTTCCGCCACGCGTTTGTCAACAGGGGTGGTGGCGGCGTAGTCGAGATAAACGGGGATTTTTACGGTCATGGTGTGGTCTCTTGTTGTCGTGTGTTCTCGGGTTAGTAAATGTGGGTAAGGGTTACGGTTTGTTCGCTCTGTTTGCTTTGCTCCTGCTCCAGCAGCCCGGCCAGCGTTACGCTGCTCAGATAGCTGTTGATGGTATGGTTAAGGTTTTCCCAGAGATTGTGCGTCAGGCAGCGGGCACCGCCGTGGCAGTTTTCCTGACCGCTGCACAGCGTGGCATCCAGCCGGTCTTCGGCTGCGGTGATGATTTGGGCGATATTGATGGAATCTGCGGGGCGACCGAGAATATAGCCGCCGCCGGGGCCGCGGATGCTTTCAACCAAACCTGCGCGGCGCAGTTTGCTGAAAAGCTGCTCCAGATAGGAAAGAGAGATGCTCTGTCTTTCGCTGATGGCATTGAGTTTGACGGCATTGCCTTGTGCATTCATCGCCAAATCAAGCATGGCGGTTACGGCAAAGCGTCCTTTGGTGGTGAGACGCATGATGTGTTTCTGGGTGGTTCGGTGCTGTTCTTATGGCGGCGGATTATCCGATACCCGAGTAAATCAGTCAAGTATATGGCGGTGAAAATTTTACATGCGTTCACAAATAAAAACGGTTCCGTTTTACGGAACCGTTTGCTATCGGAAATAAGCTAATCAGGCAGTAAAGCCAGCGGCTTTGGCGGCAGCTTTGTAGGCTTCGACATCGAAACCATCGCCGTGGGTGATGACGACATAGCCTTCTTCATGGTTGGCATTGACGAAACGCACACCGGCAACACCGGAAGTCTGTTCGACCAAACGATCGCCGTCTTGTTTGCTGGACATTCCGCCGACGGAAAGTTTAAGTTGCGGCATTTTCAACTCCTTACTCAATGAATTTAATAGATATATGCAACGCAGCGAGTTTGCGAAACCCGCAAGAAATTTGACAAACATCAAACTGCGTTAAGCGTGGCGATTGTGCCTGCATTTGGCATAAGTGTCCAGCATCGCGGCCGATGTGCGGCGGCAATCTCGGCAAAATGCTGCATTATTGCCACGAAAGGCAGCCTGAAAATTTTCAGGCTGCCTTAGCGGGATGTTTTTCTGGGCTTTTCAGTCTGGCGGCATTTACAGGGGGCGCTCTTTGGCGCGCTGCAGATAAACGGTGGCTTCGCTGTTTTTACCGCCGACATTCAGCGTTTCGCTGGAGATTTCTTCGCCGTTGTCGAGCTGGCGGTAGCGGATGCGGTATTCGCCGGCATCGAGTTTTTCCAAAGCCAGCTGGCTGCGCTCTTCGATAAAGAAAGTGCGGATGGGCTGGCCTTCGTGCATCAGCTCGGCGAAAACGTCGGAAGAATTGCGGATATTGTCAACGAAAATCCGGTAACTGCCCTGTTTTGAAAACTGCGGATAGCCGCCGATATAGCCCGAAGTTTTCGGCCACGGAGCACCGTTGGGGGCGGTGGCGGGGCGGATATAGTTCTCGCCCGCGGGGGGAAACGCGGCCAATTCGGGCTGCTGCTGCGGTTGGGCATCAGCGGGCGGGTTTTCAGGCTGCATTTCCGACATTTCGATGCCGTCGCCGCCGGGCTGGTCGATGCGGCCTTGCAGCGGCTGCGGTGCGGGAGCCGTTTCTTTCAGGCTGCCTGCGACGGCAGAAGCGTCATCTTGGGCGGTCTCATCGTTGCTACCCGACCAAAACAGCGACAACTGCCACGCCAGCAGGGCGCCGGCCATTACCACCGCCACCGCCAGCAGCGCGGCCGTCAAGCGTTTTTGCTGCTTGGTAGGCGCGGCGGCTGCAGCCGGCTGCGGCGGCGTGCTGGCGGCAGCGGGTGCCGCAGCGGGCTGGCGCTGCACGGTAATGCGTACTTCAGCCACTTTCTGCCGCGCCTGCTGCTCGGCAATCCAGCGGTCGTGTTCGGCGCGCCGTTCGGGGTCGGACAGCACCTCATAGGCCTGGTTGATCAGCTGCATGATGCGGTGGGCATCCGGATCGGGGTTCAGGTCGGGATGGTACTGTTTCGACAGCCGGCGGTAGGCCTGCTTGACGGTTTCGGCGTCGGCATCGGCGCTAATGTGGAGATTGTCGTAATGCGTGCGTATCGGCATGGCAATCGGTGGCGGACAAAAGCGCGGATAATACCGCCCTTGCCGCCGGCGGACAATCTTTCGGGGATGCGCCCGCTGCCGCTTTCAGGCTGCCTTTGCCGTACAAAGCCGCAAAATAAGCCTGCAAAAGTAAGGTTTTTAGCGCTGAAGCGCTTAGGCTTTTACGCTACAATACCGCCCGTTTTCCGCACACCATCCAACGATAAAGAAAGCCAAACCATGCCAAAAATCACCGTTTTGCCGCACGCCGACCTGTGCCCCGAAGGCAAAGTCATCGAAAACGCCCCCAGCGGCGAAACCATCTGCGACATCCTGCTCGACAACGACATCGAAATCGACCACGCCTGCGAAAAATCCTGTGCCTGCACCACCTGCCATGTGATTGTGCGCCAGGGTTTCGACAGCCTGGAAGAAGCCAGCGAACTGGAAGAAGACCTGCTTGACCAAGCCTGGGGCTTGGAAGCCGATTCGCGCTTAAGCTGCCAGGCGGTTATGGCCGATGAAGACCTGGTGGTCGAAATCCCCAAATACACCATCAACCACGCGCGCGAACACCATTAAAAGCCAAAGGCAGCCTGAAAAATACCGGCAGCCTGAAAGCCGCCTGTTTTAATTTGCCCCAATCCCCAAGCAGCCTGAAAGCCGTTTTTCCGTTTTCAGGCTGCCTGAACGAAGCACCTGCCCCACTACAAAGGAAGCGAAAATGAACAATAAAACCTGGTCCGGCCGTTTTGACGAGCCCGTATCCGAGCTGGTCAAACAATACACCGCGTCAATTCCCTTCGACCACCGTCTTGCCCGCCACGACATCCAAGGCTCGCTGGCGCACGCGCAGATGCTGTGCAAAGCCGGCGTATTGAGCGAAAGCGATTTGGCCGACATCCGTCGCGGCATGGCCGAAATCCTGGAAGAAATCGACGCAGGCAGCCTGAAATGGTCGCTCGATTTGGAAGACGTGCACATGAATATCGAGCGCCGGCTCACCGAAAAAATCGGCGATGCCGGCAAACGCCTGCACACCGGCCGCAGCCGCAACGACCAAGTCGCCACCGACATCCGCCTGTGGCTGCGCGACGAAAGCGACCACATTTCCGGACTGCTCGCCGATTTACAGCACGCACTGCTGGACGTGGCCGCCGAACATAGCGAAACCGTGATGCCCGGCTTCACCCATCTGCAGGTTGCCCAGCCGGTGAGCTTCGGCCACCATCTTTTGGCCTATGTGGAAATGTTCGGCCGCGACCGCGAGCGCCTGGCCGACTGCCGCAAACGGCTCAACCGCCTGCCCTTGGGCGCTGCCGCGCTGGCCGGCACCACCTACCCCGTCAGCCGCGAAACCACCGCCCGCCTGCTCGGCTTTGACGAAGTGTGCCAAAACTCGCTCGATGCCGTGTCCGACCGCGATTTCGCCATCGAATTCACCGCCGCTGCCGCGCTGTTGATGACCCACCTGAGCCGGCTTTCCGAAGAACTGATTGTGTGGATGAGCCCGCGTTTTGCCTTTATCGATCTGGCCGACCGCTTCTGCACCGGCTCGTCGATTATGCCGCAGAAGAAAAACCCCGACGTACCCGAGCTGGTGCGCGGCAAGTCCGCCCGCATCACCGGCCACCTGATGGCGCTGCTCACGCTGATGAAATCTCAGCCGCTAGCCTACAACAAAGACAATCAGGAAGACAAAGAACCGCTGTTCGATACCGTCGATACGCTGGTACAGACCCTGAAAATCTACGCCGAAATGGTGCGCGGCATCCGCGTCAAACCCGAAAACATGCGCGCGGCGGTGATGCAGGGTTTCGCCACCGCCACCGATCTGGCCGACTATCTGGTGAAAAAAGGCCTGCCGTTTCGCGACAGCCACGAAGCCGTTGCCCGCGCCGTGCGCCTGGCCGAAAGCAAAGGCGTCGATCTGGCCGACCTGTCGCTTGCCGAGCTGCAAAACTTCAGCGATCTGATTGCTGACGACGTTTACCGGGTACTCACCCCCGAAGGCAGCCTGAAAGCGCGCAACCACACCGGCGGCACCGCGCCCGAACAAGTACGCCGCCAGATCGAGCGCTGGCGAAAGCTGCTGGCGTAAATTTTCAGGCTGCCCGAGCGTACAGGTGGGCGGTTTTCGCCATGCAAATGCGTCGCAATTAGCCCGCTACAACAAACGCTTATTGCCCTTTAGCCCCGTTCGGCGTAGCATTACGCCTGCGCGGTCTTGAAACCCATAGCCCGCGCCCATATAAACGCACCCTTGCAACATCTTCCGAAAGGAGACACACCATGTCCGACGAAAGCCCGATTATCTTTACCGATTCCTGCTGCGCCAAAGTGGCCGACCTGATTGCCGAAGAAAACAACCCCGACCTGATGCTGCGCGTCTTCGTAAACGGCGGCGGCTGCTCCGGCTTCCAATACGGTTTTACCTTTGACGAAATCAAAAACGACGACGACTTCGAAATCGAAAAACAAGGCCTGAAATTCCTGATCGACCCGATGAGCTACCAATATCTGCTCGGCTCGGAAATCGACTACACCGAAGGCCTGCAGGGTTCGCAGTTCGTGATCCGCAGCAACCCCAACGCCGTAACCACCTGCGGCTGCGGCTCTTCTTTCTCGGTCTGATCCCGATGCCGCACAGGCAGCCTGAAAAAGTTTTCAGGCTGCCTTTTCGCGTCTGCCGTTTTCACATAAAAATCGGTTAGAATGCCGCCCTGAAAATTCTTTGAACCCATTGCCCCAGCCGCTTTTAGGCTGCCCGAACAACCCTTTTCCCCGGATTCGTTCTGATGAAAAAAACCGCCCTTTTGCCGCTGCTGCTGGCTGCCGGCGCCGTCCACGCCGAAAACCCCCAAGATGCCGCGCTCTCCTGCACGCTGATTGAAGACAGCATCGTGCGCCTGGCCTGCTTTGACAAAATCTACGGCCGCCAGCTGCCGCCGAGCAAGCCGATTGTACCGCACGAAGGCGATCAGGCGTCAAAAACCGTCGATCTGGAAAACAGCTACCGCAGCAGCATTGAGAGCAAATCGCCGCAAGTGGTGTTCAGCGAAGCCAACCTGCCCGAGCACACCGCCGATGCCTACAGCGACCTGAGCCTGCTTTACGATTTGGACAAAAACGACGAAAACGGCCTGCTGTCGGTGCGCGAGCACAATCCGATGTACCTGATTCCGCTGTGGTACCGCAGCAGTCCCAACTACTACCCGCAAACGCCTACCCGCGGCGTTACCGTAAACGACGTCCATTCCGAGCAAAAACATCTGGAAACCAAAATGCAGGTTTCCTTCAAAACCAAGCTGCTGCAGGACTTGTTCAAAACCCGCGCCGACGTGTGGTTCGGCTACACCCAGCAGTCGAACTGGCAAGTTTACAACCAGGGCAAGAAATCCGCGCCTTTCCGCAATTCCGACTACCAGCCGGAAATTTTCATCACCCAACCGGTGAAAGCCGCGCTGCCCTTCGGCGGCAAGCTGCGGATGGTGGGCGCCGGTTACGTCCACCAGTCCAACGGCCAGAGCCGCCCGCTGTCGCGCTCGTGGAACCGCATTTACCTGATGGCCGGCGCCGAATGGGGCAAATTCACCGTGGTGCCGCGCGTATGGGCGCGCATCGACCCCAGCCGCAAAGAAAAGGACGACAACCCCGACATCGGCAAATACATGGGCTACGGCGATTTGCGCACCAGCTACCGCATCAACGAAAAACACACCCTCTCCACCCTTACCCGCTTCAATTTCGGCAGCGGCAAAGGCGCGATGGAAGTGAGCTACACCTTCCCGATCAAAGGCAAGCTCAAAGCCTATCTGCAAGGCTTCTACGGCTACGGCGAAAACCTGATCGACTACAACCACAAGCAAAAAGGCATCGGTCTGGGCGTGATGTTCCGCGACTGGGACGGTCTGTAAAGCACGTTGCCGCCAATTTTCAGGCTGCCTTGCGCACCATAAAGCCGCAGGCAGCCTAAAAACCGTTTCCCGCACGCAAAAGCCATACGGGCGCCGCCCGCTTTGCGCTATAATCCCGCCTTTTCCCCCGCACAGTTCCCCCAATGAGCGAACCACGGCCGACCATCGGCAAAATCATCCGCAAATATCTGGTTACCGGCATACTGGTATGGCTGCCGATCGTCGTGACCATCCGCATCATCGCCTACATCATCTCCGCCAGCGACGGCCTGACCAACCTGCTGCCTGCCCAATGGCAGCCCGCCACCTATCTCGGCTTCAACCTGCCCGGCCTGGGCTTTTTGCTGGCGCTGGCCGTATTGTTCGTTACCGGCGTGTTCGCCGCCAACATACTCGGCAAAACCATACTCGAAGGCTGGGACTCCCTGCTTGGCCGCATTCCGGTAGTCAAATCCATCTATTCCAGCGTTAAAAAAATCTCCGAATCCCTGTTTTCCGACAACAGCCGCTCCTTCAAAACCCCCGTGCTGGTGCCCTTCCCCCAGCCCGATATCTGGACGCTGGCCTTCGTATCCGGCAGCCTGCCGCCCAATATCGCCGCCGTTTTGCCCGACGAAAACTATATTCCCGTTTACGTTCCCACCACCCCCAACCCCACCGGCGGCTACTACATTATGGTGCGCGAAAGCGATGTGCGCTTTCTCGACATGAGCGTGGACGACGCCCTGAAATACGTGATCTCCCTCGGCATGGTCAGCCCCGCCGAACCCGCATCCGCCATTATTCTCGAAAGCGACTTCCGCCGCGAAACCGACTAAGGCAGTCTGAAAACCATGCGCAGCTACGACGACTTCCAACACCACCTCGGCCAGCGCCTGCACGGCATCGGCCAAACGCAGGCGCGGCAGCTGGTGCAGGCGCTTGTCGTCGCCGTCGATGCCCAAATGCCGGCCGATAACTTCCTGCGCGAGCCGCCGGCCATGCAGCCCCATTTTCACGCCCTACGCCAAGCCGTGCGCAGCAATAATTGGCAGCCTGAAACCATCGCCGCCGAGCTCGATGCCCTAACCGCGCTCGAGCAGCAGCACGGCAACGGCGATACCGAACTACACAACCTTGCCTTTCTGGTGCTGCTCGACAACTGGATGCTGCTGCAAGAGCCCGGCCTAAATGTCGACGAATGCTTTGCCGCCGCCTTTGCCAGCGTCGCGCAATATATGGATCTGGCCGACAACCAAAGCGAAGCCGATTTGGACAGCTGGCTAGACGACCCGCAAATCGCCGCCGCCGCCCGCCGCCTGGAAGCCATGCTGTCCGCTCGGCCCTAAACCGTTTTCAAGCTGCCTGAAAGCAGGAAAAAGCAGCCTGAAAACCTGCACAAAAGCCCGCAAAGCATTACAATCCGCCCGTTTGCCCTTTTCAGGCTGCCTTAGGCAGCTTCAGGCAGCCTGAAAACATTTTTCCACTTGCCCCACCCCCAGGAGAATCTGCCATGACCCTCACCCTAAAAACCCTTGCCACCCTCACCCTCGCGCTGGCCGTAGCCGCCCCCGCCGCCGCCAAGCCCGCGCAAACCGGCCAAACATCCCAACAGGTCAGCCAAAAAGACGCCGACACCTACCTGTTCTACCTGCTCGAAAAACCCGCCTACCGCAGAGTGTGGCGCAGCCAAATCGTGCCGCACACGCCCCAAAGCGACAGATATTGGATTAAAGACGCCGACGGCCCCACCGTTCCCGAAGGCGCGGTAACGGTGGACGGCAAACGCTACATCGCCACCACCATGTGCCAGCCGCATAACTGCATCAGCAACAGCATCTACATCCTGCTGAACAAACAGCGCGCCGTGGTGCTGCATGTCGAAAGAAACGGCACCCAAGAAATCCTCGCCACCCGTTACTACGGCAAACCCACTGATGCTGAAAAAGCCGCCCTGCAGAAACTCGCCACCGACAAAGAAGAAAAATAAACCTTTTCAGACGGCCTCTGAGGCCGTCTGAAAGCCCGATTAAAACCGCACAAAGTTTTGCAATCCGCCCGTTTGCCCTTTTCAGGCAGCCTGAAAAGGCTTTAACCCGTTTTATCAAATGCCCGCCATGCCCCGCCTTGCCCGAATTGCCGCCGCCCTTGCCCTGATGCTGGCCCTTGCCGCGCCCGCCGCCGCCAAATCCGTAGAAATTGAATGGATAGCCGATCGCCATCTGTCCGAGCTGCTCAAAAAATCCGCCTACCGCCAAGTTTGGCGTAGCCAAATCCTGCCCGAAATCCCCGCAGAAGATCAGGTTTGGATTGAAGACGCCCTGAGTTCGAGCGGCCCCAACGGCGAAATAAGGATAAACGGCCGACGCTATCTCGCTTCCACCCTGCGCCATCCGCGCGACGACAACAAGCTCTATATCCTAATCAACGAGCAACATGCCGTGGCAGCGCACGCGCAGTTTCACGAAGCCGACCGGATACCTGCACACAACGAATCCGGAAAACGCACCGAAGCCTTCACCCTCCGCTACTACGGCCAACCCGACACAGCCGAAAAAGAAGCCCTAAGAGAACTGATATTTCAGGAATGGAAGGCGGAAGCCGAAGAAAATGCCCCGCAAAAACCGGATACCAAAAACGAATAAACCTTTTCAGGCTGCCTAAAAAGAGCCCCCATGCAAGTAGAACCCAGTTATTACAACCTATCACGCCCTGCCGATTATTATTTTTGCGTGGGCGATTGCGCGTTTATTGACTTTATTAACCACGGCGATGCCGTTTGTTTACGGCGCATTTCATTTGACGGCTACGGCTGTTGCGATGTAGAAACCGCCCAAGCCATCGCGCTTGATGCCCACGACAGCGCCGCCATTAAACGCATTTGGCAACATTATGCGTTTGAAGAAACCGTATCCGAACCCGAGCTGTTCAAACAAATTGTTAAAAGAACGCTTACCGCCAACCGTCATTTGCTGTGGGAAGATGCCCTTGCAGAATACGATTTAATTGAGGCAGCCTGAAAACAGTTTCTAAAACCCCTTTTCCCCTACTTTATTATTGAAACCAGAAAGAAAAACCATGCGTACCAACTATTGCGGCCTAATCAGCGAACAATATCTCGACCAAACCGTTACCGTGAAAGGCTGGGTGCACCGCCGCCGCGACCACGGCGGGGTGATTTTCATCGACCTGCGCGACCGCGAAGGCATCGTCCAAGTCGTGATCGACCCCGACACGCCCGAAGCGTTTGCCACTGCCGATTCCGCCCGCAACGAATACGTTTTGAGCATTACCGGCCGCGTACGCAACCGTCCCGAAGGCACGACCAACGACAAAATGATTTCCGGCAAAATCGAAATCCTTGCCAAAGAAATCGAAGTCTTGAACGCCGCCGCTACGCCGCCGTTCCAAATCGACGACGAAAACATCAGCGAAAACGTGCGCCTGAGCAACCGCGTTATCGACCTGCGCCGTCCGGTGATGCAGCGCAACCTGCGCCTGCGTTATCAAGTCGCTATGGGCGTTCGCCGTTATCTGGACGCACAAGGCTTCATCGACATCGAAACCCCGATGCTGACCCGCTCCACCCCCGAAGGCGCGCGCGACTACCTCGTGCCGAGCCGCGTTCATCCGGGCGAGTTTTTCGCTCTGCCGCAATCGCCGCAATTGTTCAAACAACTGTTGATGGTGGCGGGTTTCGACCGTTACTACCAAATCACTAAGTGCTTCCGTGACGAAGACCTGCGTGCCGACCGCCAGCCTGAATTCACCCAAATCGACTTGGAAACCTCGTTCTTGAACGAGGATGAAATCATGGACATCACCGAAGGCATGGCAAAACAAGTCTTCCAAGACGCGCTGGGTGTGGACTTGGGCGATTTCCCGCGTATGCCTTACGCCGAAGCCATGTTCTACTACGGCTCCGACAAACCCGATATGCGCATCAGCCTGAAATTCACCGAGTTGACCGACCTGATGAAAACGGAAGAGTTCAAAGTCTTCCGTGGCGCAGCCGACATGAAGGGCGGCCGCGTGGTTGCCCTGCGCGTACCGAACGGCGCGAAATTCAGCCGCAAAGAAATCGACGAATATACCAAATTTGTCGGCATCTACGGCGCGAAAGGTTTGGCGTACATCAAAGTGAACGATGTCAGCAACCTCTCCAACGGCGAAGACAGCGGCCTGCAATCTCCAATCGTGAAATTCCTGTCTGAAAACGCCCTGAAAGAAATCATTGCGCGTACCGGAGCACAAAACGGCGACATCATCTTCTTCGGCGCGGACAAAACCAAAGTCGTGAACGAAGCCATCGGCGCGTTGCGTATCAAAGTCGGTTTGGAACACGGCAAAGACAACGGCTACTTCGTGGACGAATGGAAACCTTTGTGGGTTGTCGATTTTCCGATGTTCGAATACGACGAAGAAAACGACCGCTGGGCAGCCATGCACCACCCGTTCACCTCGCCCAAACCCGGTCACGAAGACCTGATGGACAGCGACCCCGAACACTGCCTCGCCCGCGCCTACGACATGGTGCTCAACGGCTGGGAAATCGGCGGCGGCTCCATCCGTATCCACCGCGCCGAAGTGCAGGAAAAAGTGTTCGCCGCCCTCAAAATCAGCCCCGAAGAGCAGCAGGAAAAATTCGGCTTCTTGCTCGACAACCTGAAATTCGGCGCCCCCCCGCACGGCGGTTTGGCCTTCGGTTTGGACAGACTGGTTACGCTGATGACCGGCGCCGAGTCCATCCGCGACGTCATCGCCTTCCCCAAAACCCAGCGCGCCCAATGCCTGCTCACCAACGCCCCCGGCGCGGTGGACGACAAACAACTACGCGAACTCGGCCTGCGCCTGCGACAAAAAGCGGCGGAGAATAAAGAAGCCTAGGGAGCTGTTGGCAATCGGCTTTTGAAATACAAAAGACAGCCTGAAAGCCCCGGCAAAACCCAAGATTCGCCCAAGCAGCGTCATTCCCGCGCAGGCGGGAATCTTGGTTGGGACGGCGGCAATGCGCGGATAAGCAGTCCGATATCCAATCCGAAACAAGATTCCCGCCTGCGCGGGGGTAGCGTAGCGGACTTGCGTAAGCTGTCGGCATTGGAAGTTTATGCCGCAAAAGCCGCTGCAATGCTGATTGTCAAAACACCCCGGAATCCCAGCATCCTGAAACATTCAGGTAACACCAAACAAGGCAGCCTGAAAACCGTTTTTGCCGTTTTCAGGCTGCCTTTATCGCGCCTTTGATGTTCTGTTATGCGAAAAATCCTGCCCACCCTGCATATTCTCGTCAAGCTCGGCATGCTGCTCGCGGTGCTGATGCTGGTGCCGGCGGCGGTGTCGTTTTATTTTCACGACGGCGCCGAAACGGTGTTTTCCGCCACCGGCCTGATCACCTTTTCGCTGTGCCTGCCGGTGTGGTTTTTCACCCGCAGCCACCACCACGAATTGCGCCCGCGCGACGGCTTCGCGCTGGTGACCATGCTGTGGCTGGCGTTTGCGCTGATTGCGGCGATGCCGTTTTATTTCTACTTTGAAGAGATGTCGTTTACCGATGCCTTTTTTGAAGCCATCAGCGGGCTGACCACCACCGGCGCCACCATTATGAGCGGGCTAGATACCCTTGCGCCCTCGCTCAATTTCTGGCGCCACATGCTTAACTGGCTCGGCGGCATGGGCATTATCGTGCTGGCGGTGGCGATTTTGCCGATGCTCGGCGTCGGCGGCACGCGCCTGTTTCAGGCCGAAATCCCCGGCATCGAAAAAGACGCCAAAATGGCGCCGCGCATCTCGCAAACCGCCAAGCGGCTGTGGCTGTTTTATCTCGGCTGCACGCTGCTCACCGGCCTAGGGCTGCACCTGGCCGGCATGGGCTGGTTCGACGCCGTCTGCCACGCCATGTCCGCCTTCGCGCTGGGCGGCTTTTCCACCCGCGACAAAGGCATCTCCGCCTTCGATTCGGCCGCGGTCGAATGGGTAATCGCGCTGGCCACCCTGGCCGGCGGCATCAATTTCGCCACCCACTTCAAAGCGCTGCGCCACCGCTGTCTGCGCCCTTACTGGCGCGACGAAGAAGTGCGCACCCTGCTCTTGCTGCTGGCCGCCAGCATTGCCGCCGCCACCCTTTATTTCTACTTCACCGGCCGCTACGGCTTGGGCGATGCGCTGCGCTACGTCGGTTTCAACTTCATCTCCATCGGCCTGGCCAGCGGCTTTGCCAACACCGATTTCGGCGTGTGGCCGCTCACCGTATCGCTGTGGATGTTCTTTCTCTCCAACGTACTGGCCAACACCGGCTCGATGGGCGGCGGCATCAAGCTCGCCCGCGCCATTGCCCTGGCCAAATTCTCGCTGCGCGAAACCGTACTGCTGCAGCACCCCAACGCCGTGCGCACGGTAAAAGTCAACGGCAGCAGCCTGACCGAACACCTCGCCATGGCGATTATGGCCTTTATCTTCGCCTATTTTATGACCGTGGTTGCCGCCACCTTCGCCCTGATGATCAGCGGCATGGACTTGATCAGCGCCATCAGCGCCGTGATTGCCTGCATCACCAACACCGGCCCCGGCCTCGGCATCGTCGGCCCCGCCCACAACTACGCCGCGCTGACCGACCTGCAAAAATGGCTGTGCGCCGCCGTGATGCTGCTGGGGCGGCTGGAAATCTTCACCGTATTTATCCTGTTTACGCCCGGCTATTGGAAAAAATAGTTTTCGGGCTGCCCATGCCTGCAATACACTCAAAAGCAGCCTGAAACAGCGTTTGCCGCTTTCAGGCTGCTTTTGCTTTGGTTTGCACACTTCGGTTTCGCCAACGCCGCCGTTAGCGCTTTTCCCGCTGCGGCAAATATTTTCAGGCTGCCTTGGGGATTCAAGGCAGCCTGAAAATATTGGACGAAGACGGCTCGGATGCGGGCTACATGCCCAATTCGCGCAGGAAACGGATGTCGTCGGCCCAGCCGGATTTGACTTTCGCCCATACCCGCAAAAAGACTTTGGCGTCGAACAGTTTTTCCATATCCAGCCGCGCTTCGGTGGAGATTTTTTTCAGCTTTTCGCCGCCTTTGCCGATCAGGATGGCTTTTTGGCTGTCTTTCTCCACCAGCACGGCGATGTGGATGCGGTGCAGGCCGTCTTCTTCGACTTGGAACTGCTCGACTTCGACGTTCATCGCATAGGGCAGCTCTTCACCCAGATAGCGGAACAGCTTTTCGCGGACGATTTCGCTGGCGAGAAAGCGGCCGGATTTATCGGTAACCATGTCTTCGGGATACAGCGGTTCGCCTTCGGGCAGGTAGGCTTTGAGCTGCTGCAGCAACGCGGCCAGCCCCAGAGCGTGTTTGGCGCTGACGGTGGCGGTGGCGGCAAAAGGGAACTCGGCTGTAACGCTGTCGATAAAGGCCTGCAGCTCGTGGGCGTTTTGCGCTTTGCTGCGGTCAATTTTGTTGAGCACCAGCACCACCGGCACATGTTTGGGCAGCTGGCGGATAACGGTGCGGTCGGCCTCGGTAAAGCGCATGGCTTCGATGACGAAGGCAACGGCATCGACGCCGGAGAGCGCTTCGGTTACGTTTAGGTTCAGGCGGTCGTTGATGGCGTTGCGGTGGTGGGTTTGGAAGCCGGGGGTATCGACGAAAATGAATTGGGCGGTGTCGTCGGTGTAAATGCCGGTTACTTTGTGGCGGGTGGTCTGCGCTTTTTTGCTGGTGATGCTGATTTTCTGGCCGATCAGGTGGTTCATCAGCGTCGATTTGCCGACGTTGGGGCGGCCGACGATGGCGATGAAACCGCAGCGGTAGCCGGGGGGGGCGGTGGGATACATGCTTAGTCTTTCGGTGGGACAAACGTTCAGGCAGCCTGAAAAGGGGAAAACCGCTTTTTCAGGCTGCTTCGGGTTTTCAGGCTGCTTCGGCGCGCAGGGTGTCGAGCACCTGCTGGGCGTGGCCGGCTACTTTGACCTTGCGCCATTCGTGGCGGATTTCGCCGGCGGCATCGAGCACAAAGGTGCTGCGTTCGATGCCTTCGTATTCGCGGCCGTAGAGTTTTTTGCTTTTGATGACGTCAAACAGGCGGCAGACGGTTTCGTCGGCGTCGCTCAAAAGCTCGAAACGGAACTGCTGCTTGGCGCAGAAATTCTGATGGCTTTTGACGCTGTCGCGCGAGATGCCGGCCACGGTGTAGCCGAGCGCTTGAAAGTCTGCGAGCCGGGCGTTGAAGTCCAATCCTTCGGTGGTGCAGCCCGGGGTGCTGTCTTTGGGGTAGAAATACAGCACCAGCGGTAAGTTGTCTTCGCTGTTGAAGATACTGCCGGATGAAGACGGCAGGGAAAAACGGTAGGCCATCGGGCTTCCTTTCACAATCAAACGGCTTTCAGGCTGCCTGCTTTGCGCTGGCGGCTAAGGCAGCCTGAAAACGGATAAAGGGGCAAAACGGGATTATTCGGCCGGCGGCGACTCGGCAGTTTGCGCGGTTTCTACCAGCTCGCGCTGCTGCGCCCGATAGGCGGCCAGTTCGCGGCGGTAGATGTCGTGGATGCAGGCTTCGCCGCATTCGCTGCCGCAGCATTCCCAGTCTTCCGGCGCTTCCGGTTCGCTCAGCAGGGGTTTATCCGGCGTCATGGCCCGCCCTCACTTCGATGCTGCTGCCGGCAAATTCGATGCGCTCGCCGGTGCGGATTTTGGCGGTTTTGCGGGTTTCGGTCTCGCCGTTGCGGCTCACTTCTCCGGCGGCGATGGCGCTTTTGGCGGCGCCGCCGCTCTCGGCCAGGCCGGCGGCTTTGAGCAGATCGCACAGGGCGATGTGCTCGTGGTTTTCGAGATAAAAAACGGTGTGCATGGCAGTTTTCTTTATTGGTGGTGAAACGGGATTTTCCGGCCTCAGGCAGCCTGAAAAGCGTTTTCAGGCTGCCTGCGCGCAGCCGCGATTATCCGCCAAAACCGCCGCCTGCGGAAAACATTTGCCCGCGGCGCGGCGGTTGCGGTTTTCAGGCTGCCTGAATTTCCGCTGCCGCCGCCGCGCAAAGCGTGTAGAATGCGCGCCGTTTCCAACCGCCGGCCCGCTTTCAAACGCGCGGGCGCCGATTATGGACCTTCCCAGTTCGTTACCGAGCCATTCTTTCCCACACACACCCTAAACCTGCCTGAATGCCCGCCGCACAGGCAGGCGGAGCATTTATGGAACCTCAAACCACCGACGATCGCCGTCCTGCCGAACAGGGCGCCATCGACATCGAACGCATCCACGATCTGGCCGAGTCGCTGCTGCCGCACTACGCGCTGATCGCGGCCGACAACACCCTTTCCGACCCGCAAACCAACAGCCGTCTGCAAACGCTGACCGGCATCCTGCACGAGCTGCATCCGGCCGACGTCGCCGACGTGCTCGAACAGCTGCCGCCCAAAGAGCGCGTGCTGGTGTGGCGTTTGGCTGCGCCCGAAGAAGACGGCGAAGTGCTGCTGGAAGTGTCCGACGCGGTGCGCGAAACGCTGATCGAAGCGATGAACAGCGAAGAGCTGCTGGCGGCGGTGGAAGACTTGGAAGCCGACGATCTGGCCGATTTGGCCGACGATCTGCCGCAGGATGTGGTAGCCGAAGCGCTGCAAACCCGTGATGAAGAAGAGCGCGCCCAGGTTCAGGCTGCCATGTCCTACCGCGACGACCAGGTGGGCGCGGTGATGAACTTTGAAACCGTCAGCATCCGCGCCGATGTGAGCTGCGAAGTGGTGCTGCGCTATCTGCGCCGTTTCGACAGCCTGCCCGACCATACCGACAAAATCTTTGTGGTGGACGACAACGACACCCTGCAGGGCGTGCTGCCGATCCGCAAACTCTTGGTATCGGCGCCCGAAGAAATGGTGGCCGACGTGATGGCCACCGACGTGGTGCGCTTTCGGCCGGAAGACGACGTCGAAGAAGCGGCGCAGGCCTTCGAGCGCTACGACTTGGTAACCGCGCCAGTGGTCGATGCCGCCGACAAGCTGATCGGCCGTCTGACCGTGGACGAAATGGTGGACGTGATCCGCGAAGAATCCGAAGCCGATATCTTGAATATGGCCGGTTTGAAGGAAGAAGAAGACCTGTTTGCGCCGGTGTGGGATTCGGTGAAAAACCGCTGGATGTGGCTGGCGATCAATCTGGTTACCGCCTTTGTGGCCAGCCGTGTGATCGGCGCCTTTGAAGGCAGCATCGAGAAAATCGTCGCACTGGCGGCGCTGATGCCGATTGTGGCCGGCATCGGCGGCAATTCGGGCAACCAGACCATCACCATGATTGTGCGCGCGCTGGCCGTCGGCCAGATTTCCGGCGCGCAGGCCATCCGGCTTTTGAAAAAAGAAATCGGCGTGGCGCTGGTCAACGGCGTGATTTGGGGCAGCGTGATGGGGCTGGTGTCGTGGCTGCTCTACGACAGCATCGGCATCGGCCTGGTGATGGTGGCGGCGATGACGCTCAACCTGCTCTTGGCGGCGGTGGTCGGCGTGCTGATTCCGATTCTGATGGAGCGCTCCGGCCGCGACCCGGCGCTGGGCAGCTCGGTGCTGATTACCGCGGTAACCGATTCGGGCGGCTTTATGATTTTTCTCGGCTTGGCAACCATGTTTTTATTGTAGAATATGCCTTATTACATACAGTTTCAGGCAGCCTGAAAAAACCCGCTGTTTGCTCTTTTCAGGCTGCCTGAAGCGCGCACGGCGTTTGCGCCGGCATAGCTTTTTACAGAACATAAACTTACGCGCTAGCCCCGCGGATTGCCGGCAGGCAGCCTGAAAGCGGTTTTGCCCCTTTCAGGCTGCCTGTCACCCGAGAGCCACACATGATCCACCATTTCGACATCGCCATTATCGGCGCCGGACCTTCAGGCGCAGTTGCCGCCACCCTGCTTGCCCGCCGCGGCTACCATGTCTGCGTATTGGAAAAGCAACACTTTCCGCGCTTCGTTATCGGCGAAAGCCTGCTGCCGCATGCCATCCAGATTCTGGAAGAAGCCGGCATGGCCGACGCGGTGCAAAACGGCATCGGCTTCCAATACAAAAACGGCACCGCCTTTTCATGGGGCGAGCGCTACGCCAGCTTCAATTTCAACGAAAAAACCGCCGCCGGCCCCAGCCATGCCTTTCACGTCCAGCGCGACCGTTTCGACCAGATTCTGATCGACACCGCTATCAAAGCCGGCGCCGAAGTGCGTTTCGGCGAAACCGTTTCCGCCTTCAACAACGGCGGCGACAGCGCCAAGCTCGGCGTGGAAGACGAAAACGGCACCAAATACGTGATCGACACCCATTTCGTGCTCGATGCCAGCGGCTACTACCGCGCGCTGCCGCGCCTGTTGGGCTGGGACATGCCCTCGACGCTGCCGCCGCGCCAAGTCCACTTCACCCATATCGACGACCACATCACCGATCCCGATTTCGACCGCAACAAAACCCTGGTCTGCGTCCACCCCGAGCACCGCGACGTCTGGCTGTGGCTCACCTGCTTCAGCAACGGCCGCTCATCCATCGGCGTCGTCGGCTCGGGCGAGCATTTCGCCGGCATCAGCGGCTCGGAAACGGTGATCGAACAATTCGCCAAAGAAATGCCGCTGCCGGCGCGCATCCTGCAAAACGCGGTGTGGGACAACGGCTTTCCCGCACTGTATCTGCGCGGCTATTCGGCCAGCGTCAAAGCGCTATACGGCCGCCATTTCGCGCTGTTGGGTAATGCCGCCGAGTTTCTCGATCCGGCGTTTTCCAGTGGCGTGACCACCGCCGTCCATTCCGCCAAACTCGCCGCCGACATCATCGACCGCCACTTTCAGGGCGAGAAAGTCGATTGGCAGAGCGAATTTGCCGACGCGCTTAATCTCGGCGTCAATGCCTTTCGTCATTATGTTACCGGCTGGTACGACCAGAGTTTCCAAAACATCGTCTTTTCCGAAGCGCTGCGCGGCGAAGCGCGCCGCCAGCTCACTTCGATATTCGCCGGCTATGCCTGGGATGCCGACAACCCCTTCGTTACCAAGGCCGAACGCAATCTGCAGCTTTTGACGCAGAATGTCGGCAAACCCGGCTAAGCCCCACCCACCGCCGTTTCAGGCTGCCTGAAACGGCGTTTGTGCACGGAAAGGAAGCCTTATGCAGCATCTGCTTATCGACACCACCAAAGTCCAAGCCAAATGGCGCCGCCTGCCCGTCGAAGGCTGGCGCATCAGCCTGTACGGCAGCGAAAAATCGCTCAGGCGCGTGCTGCCGCAGCTCGGTGCCGAATGCGGCCTGTGCGCCACCGGCAAACCGCTGCGCCGCATCGCCGCCGAAGCCGAAGCGGTGCTCTCCGCCACGCCCGCCGCCCGCGTGGTGCTGGTTTCGCCACGCAAAAAGCTCAAACGGCTGGCCAAGCGTTTTCAGGCTGCCTATCCGCAAGCCAGCGTGCGCTATGCCGCCAAGTTCGGCAAAAAACTCGCCCGCCGGCTGCAGCGCTCAGAATCAGACAATGCCCCGCACAAGCAGCCTGAAACGGCAAACGCCAAACTGCCGCTGCCTGCCGCACCGCAGATGCCCGCCGTATTCACCCCGCCGCCACCGCCCGCCGTCCGTGCGGCAGCACCGAAGCAGCCTGAAAAAACCGCCGAGCCGGTGTTTACCCTGCTGGCCGATTGCGACCTGCCGCCGGTAAACGAAGCCGAAGTGCTGGCGCTCTTGAAAAAAAACCGTCCCAAGAAAAAAGCCGCGCTGATGCAGCTTCTGACCGCCAAGCTGCACAGCCCCGCCACCGCCGCGCTGGTCTTGACCCGCCTGCTGCGCAGCGGCCGCATCCGCATCGACGCCGCCGAAAACGTGCGCTACCGATAAACCCGTTCCCGAAAGCCCCCGAAAAATGACGACCGCCAACAACGCCAACACCAAACTCGCCGTCCTGATCGACGCCGACAACGCCCCCGCCGACATCATCGACCGCCTGCTCGAAGAAATCGCCAAATACGGCATCGCCAGCGTCAAACGCATCTACGGCGACTGGAGCCACGGCCTTTCCAAATGGAAAGCCGCACTCCTGCCCCACGCCATCATCCCCGTGCAGCAGTTTGCCTACACCAAAGGCAAAAACGCCACCGATATGGCGCTGGTGATCGACGCCATGGATCTGCTTTACAGCGGCAATTTTGACGGCTTCTGCATTGTTTCCAGCGATTCCGACTTCACCCGCCTGGCCAGCCGCCTGCGCGAAAGCGGGCGCACCGTATATGGTTTCGGCGAAAAGAAAACCCCCGAAGCCTTCCGCAAAGCCTGCGACAAATTCGTTTACACCGAAATCTTCCGCCCCCACAAAAACCAAACCAAAGCCCGCAGCGACGGCAAAAACAGCAGTGATGCCGACAGCACCACCGAACCGGCCGCCGACGCCCTCACCCTGATCAAACGCGCCGTACGCGAAAACGCCGACGATCTCGGCTGGGCGAACCTCGGCCCCATCGGCAGCTACATCAACAAAACCAACCCCGATTTCGACTCCCGCCTTTACGGCTACGGCAAACTCTCGGAACTCATCAAATCCTTCGACATCTTCGAACACCGCACCGACAACAACCAGCTCCAAGTGCGCCGCCGCAGCGACAAAGCCGCCGACAAAACCGAAACCAAGCAGCCTGAAAGCCAAAAGCAGCCTGAAAACACCGCCAACAACGCCGATGCCGTCGAAAGCCAAGCCAAAGGCCGCAAACCGCGCAAAACCGGCAGCGAAGGCAGCCTGAAAAGCCAAGAGAACGCCGCCGCAGAAACCCCGGCTGCCCAGCCCAAACCCGCCGCCAAAGCCAAAAACGGCAAACTGCCGGTAACCCGCGTCATCCCCACCGTGCAGCAGGCCGTCGATGCCGCCGCCGACGCCGAAGGCTGGGCGCGCCTAAGCGACGTGCTCAAACAGCTCGCCGCCCTCAACATCAACCCGCAAAACTACGGCTTCGACACCGACCGCGAACTGATTCACGCCATCTACGCCGACTGGCTGGAAATCAAAAAAGCCGGCCGCGGCGAGCGCCTGCGCGTAAACAAACGCTTTGTCAGCAAAGACTAAACCGCCGCTGCAGACTTTCAGGCTGCTTTTTGCCACACAAAGCAGCCTGAAAAACAAACCAAGCCGTCATTGCCCGCATAGCCAGCAATCTTGGCGGCATCCGAAGCGCCAGTTTTGCCAAATAGCGTTCCCCAAAACAAGGCACCCGGCCGGGCAAAAATAAGCGGATACCCGATCGCCAATCGCCCGCCGCGTCTTAAAAATTTTCAGGCTGCCTTACACCCAAGCAACCTGAAATCCCCAAAAAGGACCGCACCATGCGCGAACGCCTGCAAACCCTGTGGCGGCATTACCGCAAGCCGCTGATCCTGCTTGCCGCCGACGCTTTCTTCTACACCATACTCGGCGGCTCCACCGCCGAATGCAGCCGCTGCCCGATGCCGCCGATGAGCCCCTGGGAGCGCGGGCTGTTCGCCTTTTCCTATTTCCTGGTTTTCGTCGGCGTCTGGTGGATTGTCCTGATCGCCATGTCGCGCAGCAGCAGCGAATTTACAGACTTGGGCGGCTGATTTTTCAGGCTGCCCAGCCAAAGCAGCCTGCAACCCATCTGCGCCCGCCAAAAGCATTTCAGGCTGCCTTGAATACCCAAGGCAGCCTGAAAATATTTGCCGCAGCGGCATTCTCAAAACCAAAGCGCGCCAACCAAAACAAAAGCAGCCTGAAAGCGGTAAACGCTGTTTCAGGCTGCTTTTTGATATTTCGCAAGCATAGCAGCCTGAAAGCGGTTTTGGACGTTTTCAGACTGCTTTGCCGGCTGATGCTTTAGGCGGCAGTTGGCTGGTTTGCGGCGGTTCGATCCACGGCCAGCCGTAGCGGTGCAGGGTATCGCGCCATTGCGCCAGTGTTTCTTGCAGGCTGCCGGCGGCGGGATCGGTGCCGGCGGGCAGGTAGAGCTGAACGATCAGTCCGCCGGCGGCCTGCGCGGACAGGGTTTCCAGCCGGCGGGTCATACCGCGGTCGGGCGGCAGGGTGGCGCGGATGCCGACCAGCAGCTGTACCGGTGCGGCGGCGTGTTGCAGGCGTTCGGCCAGCGCCGCCAGCTCGCTGCGTTCGGCAATCACGCCGCAGTCCTGCCAGTCGCGGCCGAGCAGGTCGCGGTACCAGTCGCGCTCGGGATGGGCGGTATCGAGCAGCAGCGCCCAATGCTGGGCGGCGGCGGCCGGCAGCGCGGGCGCAGGCTGCGGGGCGTCGGCGCGGTAGTCGGCGGCGCTGTCGGTAATCCTGCGCTGCCAGCGGCCGATAATGGTTTGGTAATAGGGCTGCGACCAGTCGGGCTCCAGACGGCCGCGGCCGTGCCACAGGCAGAACAGCCACGCTGCGGCGCGCGGCAGCAGGCCGTAGCAGACGATGCTGCCCAGCAGCAGCCCCGCCCAGGCGGCGGCATCGCCGGCCTGCGCCTGATTGCGGTTGGCGGCAACGGCGGCGGCATCGGGCACGGCAAAGCCGAGTTTGGCCGGCAGCCAGCCCAGCACCTGCACCAGATGGCCGAAAGCGGCGCTGTCCAACAGCGTGCTTTCCCAGTTGAAGCCGTACTGGCGCACCGAGAGCATTAGCAGTACCGCCAGCGTCATGCCGCCCAGCGCCGCCAGCGAGAGCCGGTGCATGGCCGCGCCCAAACGCCAGCGCTGCACGGTTTGGCCGGCGGCTTCGGCATACAGCCGCAGCATCGCTTGGGAAACGGCGTCTTTGCCGCGCAGCCAGTTGTCCGGCGCCAGCAGCGTTTTCGGCGGACGCCGGCCGAGCGCCGATACCAGCCACAGCAGCAGCATCACGCTGTGGACGCTGAGCACGCCGGCCAGCAGCAGCAGGAAATTCAGGCTGCGTTGCGCCATCAGCGCCCAGCCGGCGGCAAAGCCGGCACCGAGCCACAGCAGCGTGGCCAGCCGCAGCAACTGGTGCAGACGGCGCTCGTGGGCGGCCAGGCGGTCGCGCAGCGCGTGGTCGCGGTCGGCCATTTCGGCGCGGCGCGCCAGCCGCTCGGCAAAGGGCAGCGGGCTGTCGCGCAGGCTCTCTTCGGCCACGCGCGGGTCGGCGGAAAAAACATGGCCGCGCTGCTCGAGCAGGCGGACGAGTTCGGTTAGAAAATACATGGCGTCGCGGGCGGTTGAAAGCGGCGGATTATAGCGCAAGTGTCGCGCTTCTCAGGCAGCCTGAAACGGCTTTTGGGTGCTTTCAGGCTGCTTGCGTTAGGGACTGTTGTTGCGGGACAAAGCAGCCTGAAAGCGGATAGCGGCACCCTGCCCCAAGCGTTTGGCTTTTCAGGCTGCTTTGAAACGCCATCCGGCGGCGTGTTTTTCAGAACTTTCAGGCAGCCTGAAAGTTCTGTCGGCAAAAAAACCGCACGCCAAAGCGTGCGATCGGATGGGAGACGGTGCTTATTTTTTACCTTTGGCGGCGTCTTTGCCTTTGGCGGTTTTGTCGTCGGTTTTCTTGGCAGCGGCCAGGCCGAGCGATTTTTGCCATTGGGCGGGGTCTTTGACCAGTTCGAGCGCTTTGCGCAGCTGGTCGTCTTTGCTCGGATCGGGTTTGCGGCGGGAGCCGACATCTTCGTCTTTGTCTTTTTTGCCGTCTTTGGCTTTGGCCTGCTTGGCGGCTTTTTCCGCTTCTTCGGCCTGCTGCTCCAAGACGCCGCCTTTGACTTCGTTGGCGCCGGTGGGGTTGTTGATGTGGCCGGAGAGGTCGGCTTCGCGGCTCTCGAAGGTGCGGTTTTTATCCTGCACTTCCACATCAGGCAGGATGCCGGTGGCTTGGATCGAGCGGTCTTTGGGCGTGTAGTAGAGCGCGGTGGTGATTTTCAGCGCGCCGCCGTTGCTCATCGGGATCACCGACTGCACCGAGCCTTTGCCGAAGCTGCGGGTGCCGACCAATACCGCACGGCGGTGATCCTGCAGCGCGCCGGCCACGATTTCGGAAGCAGATGCGGAACCGGAGTTGATCAAAACGGCCATCGGCACGGTTTTGATTTCCGGCGGCAGGTCTTTGAGCGGGTCGCCGCCCGGGGCAAGCAGATAGTCTTCGGGGCGGGATTTGAGTTCCATCGCCGAGCGGTTGTCGCGGCCTTTGGTGCTGACCACCAGCAAATCGGGCTTCAGGAAGGCTGCCGATACGCCGACCGCGCCGTTGAGCAGGCCGCCGGGGTCGTCGCGCAAATCAAGAATCACGCCTTTGAGCGGGCCTTTGTTTTCTTTGGAAAGCGCGGCAATCGCTTCGGCCAGCGCCGGCACGGTGCGCTCTTGGAACTGGCTGACACGCACATAGCCGTAGCCGTCTTCCAGCAGGTGGTGGCGCACGCTTTTCACTTTGATCATGGCGCGGGTGATGTTGACCACAATCGGCTTGGTGCTGTCTTTGCGCGACAGGGTCAGGGTGATTTTGGTACCGGGTTTGCCGCGCATTTTTTTCACCGCGTCGGTAACGCTCATGCCGCGTGTGGATTCGTTGTCGATTTTGACGATGAAGTCGCCGCTTTTTACGCCGGCACGCTCGGCGGGCGTGTCTTCAATCGGCGAGACCACTTTGACAAAGCCGTCTTCCGCGCCGATTTCCATGCCCAGGCCGCCGAATTCGCCGCTGGTGCTCTCCTGCATGTCGGCATAGCCTTCTTTGTTCATATATTCGGAGTGCGGATCAAGGCCGGAAACCATGCCTTTGATGGCGTTTTCGATCAGTTTTTCGTCTTTTTCGTCGCTCACGTAATTGGCTTTCACCTGACTGTAAACTTCGGCCATATTGCGCAGGGACGAGATCGGCAGCCCTTCTTTTTTCTCGGCGGCCTTATCGGCGGCGATCGACTGGGCGCTGACCGTCAGCACGGCGCCGGTTAAGGCGCCCATAGTGTAAAGGGCGATTTTTTTCCAAGTTTGCTGAGCCATCGGCTGGTTCTCCGTCGGCCGCCTAAAGGCAGCCTGAAAAATACACTCAGGTTTTGCCCGCAGGCAGCCTGAAATCGAAAAAGGCGTAAGGGTATGTGATTTTTGGGACGATGGAAAGTGGCGGTGGGAAAATTTGGCAAAATTTTGCGTTGGCGCGGCATTTTCTGCTGCGCCCCAAGCGTGCGGACGGCAGTTTTCAGGCTGCCTGAAAACCGGCTTGGTCTTGGGAGAGCCAGTATTGGGCCGCCGCTACGCCCCAATGCGCGGCTTCTTCAAACACTGAATAGCCGCTCAAATCGCTGTGGGCAAAGACAATGCGCGAGCGGTGGCGGCGCAGCGCCAGCGTTGGTGCATCGTCCAGATAACCCGGCAGCGGCACGCGCATGCCGTGGCCGCGCACGCAGATATCGACCGCTTCCACCCGCCGCCAGAAACCGCGCCCGTAGGCCGCCAGCAGATCCTGCGCCGCTTCGGCCAGCAAATCGTCGGCGGATGCCGCCAGCAGACGGCGGCGCACGCTTTGCGGGTCGGCCATATCGAGTGCGGTGTAGGCGGTGAGCAGGGTGCGCTCGGGCGGTGCGCGGCGGATAAATTGGTTGGTGGCGCAGACAAAACCCAGCCCGCGGCTGCCGTGCACCACGTTGTCCCACGCCAGCTCGCTGCCGCCGCGCTCGGCGGGAAAGCCTGCCAGCGCGAAATTGGCCACCAGCCACGGCGCATAGGCAGCCTGAAAACGGCTGCCGGCAAAACCGTAGCGCTGCGGTGCAGCAATAATCCGTGCCGCCGCCATCAGCGGCATCGCGCACAGCACGCGGCGGGCGCGCACCAGCGTCTGGCGGCCGCTGGTATTGTGGCGCAGCAGCACCGCCACGCCGTCGGCATCTTCCGCAATCGACAAAGCCGATACGTCGCAGCTGGCGGGGCGGGCAAAAGTCCATTCGCGCGCTTCAGGCAGCCGCGCCAGCGTTTGCAAGCCCGCCTTTTCGCGCAGACATTGCGACAGTTTTTCCAAGCCCTGCGGCCAAGTCAGCACCGGCGTGTGGCCGCTGTGGCCGCGGGCGGCGAAATAATGCAGGCCGGCGAAAGCCGAAACGGCGGCGATGCCCCGGCCGTAGTCGTCGCGGCAGCAGTAGTCCAGATACCACAAAAGCGCGGGCGAACGGTAGCCCTGCGCCGCCAGCCATTGGGCGAAGGTTTGGCTGTCAAGGCTGCGCCAGCGGCTGTCGGCGGACGATTCGCTTACCGGTATGGCAAACAGCTTGCGCCCGTCGCTGCCGTATTGCTGCGCCAGCCGGGCGGTCAGCGCGAAAAAACGGCGGCTGTCCTTGTCTTGCGCCGGCAGCAGGCTGCTTTGCCAGCGGCCGTTCAACAGCAGGCGCTCGTCGGGCTGGCTGACCAGGTCTTCGTCGCGGTAAAGCGGCTCGCCCGCCGCGTTTATCCCCGCCACCATGCCGAAATCGTCGAGCATCAGCCGCACCGCCGCACTTTCGCGCGAAGGCTGTGCCAGATAATGCGCGCCGCTGGGAGCGGCAAGCGTGCCGTGGAGGTAGGCGGCGTTGTTGCCGTTGCGCTCGAAGCCTTCGGCGAGCAGAAAATCGTGTACGCCGTGGCGCGCCAGATACCATGCCGCGCTCAAGGCCGCCGCGCCGCTGCCGAGTATCAGCGTATTGCAGCGGTGTTCCGACTGCGGGGCAGCCTGAAAAGTGCCGTCGCGCACATCGTGCCCCGCCGGCAGGCCGGCATAGCGCACGCGCACCGGCGGGCGCGGATTGAGCCAGCGCCAGCCCGCCCACGATGCGGCGGCGCTGCCGGCAAAAAGCGCGGCATTGCTGAGAAAACGGCGGCGGGAAATCGGCATATCGGCGGCGGGAGCGGCGGGAACACGAAAGGCGCGGATTATACGGCAGCGGCAGGCGTTTTTGCTTTTCAGGCAGCCTGACGGCACAGGCAGCCTGAAAGCCGTTTGCCGCGCCTTTCAGGCTGCCTGCTTCTGCTAAAATCGCCCTTTTTCATACCGCCCGCGAGAGAGCCATGCACGAAATCAAATGCCCGCACTGCCACACCGCCTTCACCATCAACGAAGCGAGCTACGCCGACATTCTCAACCAAGTCCGCACCCAAGAATTCCAAGCCGAAGTGCATGAGCGGCTCGCCCAAGCCCAAGCGCAGGCGAAAAGCGAAATGGCGGCGCAAGAAGCCAAAGCCCAGCAGCAATACAGCCAAAATCTCGCGCAAAAAGACGCGCAAATCGCCGCGCTCCAGCACCAAATCGCCGGCCACGAAAAAGACAGCCAGCTCGCCATCGCCAACGCATCAGGCAGCCTGAAAACCGAGTTAGCCGAAAAAGAGCGCCAACTTGCCGAGCTGCAAACGCAAAACCAAGCACTCGCCCAACGCATGACGCTGGAGCGCGAACTCGCCATCCGCGAAGCCCTGTCCGCCAAAGAGCGCGAACTCTCCGCGCTTGCCGCCCAACTGCAACTGCGCGACAGCGAAAACCAACTCGCCCAAAACGCCCTGCGCGAGCGCTACGAAATCCAGCTCAAACACAAAGACGAAGAAGTCGCCTTCTACAAAGACTTCAAAGCCCGCCAGTCCACCAAAATGGTGGGCGAAAGCCTGGAAGCCCATTGCGAAACCGAGTTCAACCGCATCCGTACCACCGCTTTTCCGCAGGCCAAATTCGGCAAGGACAACGACGCTTCCGGCGGCAGCAAGGGCGACTACATCTTTCGCGAAAGCGACGAGCATGGCAACGAAATCATCTCGATTATGTTTGAGATGAAAAACGAAGGCGACGAAACCGCCAGCAAAAAGAAAAACGAGCATTTTTTCAAAGAACTCGACAAAGACCGCCGCGAAAAATCCTGCGAATACGCGGTGTTGGTGTCGCTGCTGGAAAACGACAACGAGCTGTATAACGGCGGCATCGTCGATGTTTCCTACGCCTACCCGAAAATGTATGTGGTGCGGCCGCAGTTTTTTCTGCCCATCATCTCGCTGCTGCGCAATGCCGCGCTCAATTCGCTGCAATACAAGCAGGAAGTGGCGCAGATGCGCGCGCAGAATATCGACATCACCAATTTTGAAAACGAGCTGGACGACTTCCGCGAAAAGTTCGGGCGCAACTACCGCCTGGCCAGCGAGAAGTTTCAGGCTGCCATCAAGCATATTGACGACACCATCCGCCACTTAGAAAAAACCAAAGCCGACCTGCTCGGCGCCGAAAACAACCTGCGCCTTGCCAACAACAAAGCCGAAGATTTGACCGTGAAAAAACTCACGCGCAAAAATCCGACCATGAAAGCCGCCTTCGCCAAGCTGGCTGCCGAGCAGGCGCAGGACGAGCAAGACTGAAAGCCGCTAATTTTGCGCTCATTCGGCAGCGCTAAGATGGCCGGCGTTTACCCGCAACGAAAGGACAAAAAATGCCATCCAAATACCTGACCGCCGCCGCCTTGGCCTTATCCGCCCTGCTGCTGGCCGCGCCGGCCGCCGCCGACAATGACTGGGACGACGGCTACCGCCACAGCCACTACAAAGCCAAAAAAAGCGGCAAGAAATCCCGACAGCGCCAAGGCTTTATCAGCCCCGATCAGGCAGGGCGCGCGGCGCTGGCACGGGTGGGCGGCCGCGTGAAAGACGTGGATTTCGATTACGACGACGGCTATCCGCACTACGATGTCGAAATCGTCAAAAACGGCCGCGAATACGATGTGAAAGTGGATGCCCGCAGCGGCCGCGTGCGCTCGGTGCGCCGCGACGACTAAACCGCGCCGGCACGCTTGCGCCCCACCCCGCCCGAATCTCTGTATTCGGGCGGTTTTCCCTTGCCGGCAGTCCAAAAGCAGCCTGAAAACGCCGTGCAGCCATTTTCAGGCTGCCTGCTTTGCCCTACAATCCGCGCCGCCTTGTTTTCGGGATTGTCCATGAACTTCCTTATCCGTGCCGACGCATCGCTGGCCATCGGCAGCGGCCACATCATGCGCTGCCTGACGCTCGCGCGCGCGCTCAAAGCCGACGGCCACGGCGTGCATTTCGTCTGCCGCGCCCTGAACGGCCATCTGGCCGATTGGATTCGGGCGCAGGGTTTTGCCTGCAGCCTGCTCGAGTCCGATACGGCAAGCAGTCAGCCTGAAAACCCCGCGCCGCCCGTTGCCGGCGCCCCGCCGCACGCCCATTGGCTGCCGGTATCGCAAGAGCAGGATGCCGCCGACTGCGCGCCGCTGATTGCCGCGCAGCGCCCCGACTGGATTATTTGCGACCACTACGCGCTCGATGCCGTGTGGCAGCGCGCCGCCCGCGCGGTGTGCGGCTCGCGGCTGATGGTGATCGACGATTTGTGCGACCGCGCCCACGATGCCGATCTGCTGCTCGACCAAACACTCAACCGCCGCCGCCAAGACTACGCCGGTCTGCTGCCTGCCGGCTGCCGCGTGCTGGCCGGCACCCGCTATGCCCTGCTGCGCGACGAGTTTGCCGCCGCACGTCCTGCCGCGCTGGCCGCCCGCGCCGCAGAACCCAAGCAGCCTGAAAGCCGCATCCTGCTCAATCTGGGCGGGGTGGACGAACACAATTACACGCTCGCGGTGCTCAAAGCGATGCAGCCGCTGGCCGGCAGCCTGAAATTCGCGCTCACGGTAGTAATGGGCGCCACCGCGCCGCACACCGCCGCCGTGCGCGAATTTGCCGCCGCCGCGCCCTACCCCTGCCGCGTGCTGTCTGCCGCCGGCAATATGGCGCAGCTGATGGCGCAGGCCGATTTGGCCATCGGCGCCGCGGGCAGCACGTCGTGGGAGCGCTGCTGTCTCGGCCTGCCGACGTTGCTGCTGGTGCTGGCCGACAACCAGCATGCCGTTGCCGCCGCGCTGCAGCAGGCCGGCGCGGCGCTGGTGCTGGAAACGCAGGAATTGTCCGCCCCCGCCTTTGCCGCCGCGCTGCGCGAACTGCAAAAGCGGCAGCTTGAAATGTCGCAGGCCGCCGCCGCGCTGTGCGACGGCTTGGGCGTTAAGCGCGTACTGCGCCATTTGGATGCCGACACAGACTTTCAGGCTGCCTTCGTGCGGCCGGCGCGGGAAGAAGACAGCGCCCTACTCCACCGCTGGCGCAACCACCCCGATATCCGCCGTTTTATGTTCGACAACTGCGAAATCCCGTGGCCGAACCATGAGCAATGGTTTGCCCGCGCGCTCGCCGATCCCGATTTTGCCATGCTCGTTTACTGCGCCGGCAGCGAGCCGCTGGGCTACGCTTCTTTCCGTCGCCGCGATAGCGGCGTTTACGAATGGGGCTTTTACACCGCGCCCGACGCCCCGCGCGGCCACGGCACGCGCCTGGGCAGACTGGCGCTGCAGTACGCCTTTGCCGAACTGGGCGCCCGCCGCGTGCTCGCCCGCGTGCTGCCGCACAATGCCGCCAGCCTTGCCCTGCACCGCAAACTCGGCTTCGCCGAAGGGCAGCCTGAAAACGACGGCAGCCGCTGTTTCGCCCTTGAAGCCGCCGACTTTGCCGATTAGCCTGCTTGCAGGCAGCCTGAAAACCTTTTACCCGCCTATACAAAACCATGAACACCCAAACACGCCATCCCCTGCGCCCCGATATGCGCACGCTCTATATCCTGATCGCCCTGAACGTGCTGGTTTTTCTGATGCAGCAGTCCGGCACCCTGCCCACCGAAGCCGGCGCGCTGTGGTATCCGCAAAACGAAGCCTACGCGCCCTACCAGTGGCTCAGCCATATGTTTTTGCACGCCGATCTGGCGCATCTGCTGCTGAATATGTACGCCGTCGGCATGTTCGGGCGCTATGTGCTGCAGGTGTGGGGCGAAAAACGCTTTTTGCTGCTGTATTTTCTCGGCGGACTCGGCGCGGCGGCGCTCTATCTGCTGTGGGTGTATGTCAAACTGCAAACCGGCGGCAGCAACGCGCTGGCTTATGTGCATGTAATCGGCGCTTCCGGCGCGGCCTTTGCCATATTGGCGGCGTTTTCGACGCTGTTTCCCGATGCGCCGCTGTCGCTGATGTTTGTCCCCGTCGCGTTTAAGGCCAAGCATTTTGTGCTGGGGCTGGTGGCCTACGAAGCCTTTGCCGAAATCAGCGGCGTGTCGCTGTTCGGCAGCAACATCGCCCACGTCGCCCACATCGGCGGCGCCCTTACCGGCTGGCTGCTGGCCTGGTGGTGGCAGACGCGCCGGACGCGCTGAATACGGCTGCCTTGCTGACGGAAAAGCAGCCTGAAAACCCTTGGTATGGGTTTTCAGGCTGCTTTTGGTTTTGCCGCTCAGCCGGCGTGGCGCTCCTGCCATTTGGCCAGCTTGTCGGCAAACGGCCATTCGACGCTGTCGAGCAGGTTTTTGGTAATCAGGCCCAGCTCGGTATCGCCTTCGATGTGCAGCTTGCGTTTGAAAAACAGGGTGTCGGGGTCTTCTTCGCGCAGCATCATGCGCAGAAAATCGACGGCGTTGGCGGCCAGCCGCAGATCGGGCGCGCCGTCGAAGGCATCATCGGTAAACTTTTCGGCGTCGGCGGAAAAGCGCACGCGGATGCCGGCATCGAGCACGTCGATTTCGAACTTGCGGCCGTTAAACAGCGCCATATCGGCCGGCAGCAGGCCGCGCTCAAGCATCAGGTTGAGGGTTTTGACCAGCGCGAAACGCGGCGGCAGGCCGGGCAGGCGGCGGCCGATGCCGGTGGCAAACGGGGGCAGGACGATGTCAGGCAGTGGCATATTGTTTCTCCAGTTGTTTGAGATGGACGGCTTCGATGCCGGGCTGGCCGCGCCAGTAGCCGTCCACCGGCGTGCCGGTGGCGTATTCCTGCAGCTCGGCGCAGGCGGTGTCGGCGTCGGTGGCACCGTCGAGCACGGCGCGGTGCAGCTCGATGATGCGCGGCATTTCGATCAGCTGCGGCGACAGGCGCAGCACGCCGACGCCGGCATCGGCAATTTCCTGATGGTGCGGCAGCAGCATCTGGCTGCCGTAGGACATGGTCTGGATGCCGTTGATGGTAAGAAAGGGCTTGTGCTCGCGGGTATTCATGGTCAGGCCGTGCTCATGGTCGAGGCAGCGGAACTCGCAGCTGTCTTTGTTGAGATTGTAGTGGCGGGCGGTAAAGCAGCGCGAAGAATAGGCCAGCGGGATTTTGCCCCAGGCAAAAAGCTCGGTTTCGATGGCGGGCTCGGACAGGGCGATGGCGGCGACTTTGTCGCGCGCAAGCTCGGCAGGTGCCACCCAGCGGTAGGCGTTGAGCTCGCGGAACACCTGCAAGGTGGCTTCGTTGTAGATATTCAGGCTGGCGCCGGCCACAATCGGGATGCCGTGTTCGCGCGCGAGTTTGACCGCGCCCATATCGTTGGCTTCGATTTTGAAACGCTCTTGTCCGGCGATTTTGCGCAGGCGCTTGAGATCGGACTCGCTCTCGAGCAAAACCTGCGAGGACAACACAATCTCCTTACCACTCTCGGCCAGGTCGCAAGCTAAACCGAACCAGTCGGCAAAGCGCATTTTCTGCCGGCGCGAGCAGACGGTTTCGCCCAGATAGATGATGTCGAGCGGGGCATCGAGCATCTGCAGGTAAAACTCGAGCAGGGTTTCTTTTTGCCAGAAAAACTGGATGGGGCCGAGTGAAAGTTTCATATTTGTTCCTTTGCAATGCTTTGTTATTTTGCTTTTCAGGCTGCCTTTAGAGCCGTTTGGACGTAACCAAAGCAGCCTGAAAACAGCGCAGGCGTTTTTCAGGCTGCCTGCGCCGCTATTTCCAAGGCCGGCTGTAGGCGCCCAGCGTGCTCTGGCTGCCTTCGGAGACCTTGCCCAGCGCCCCACTCCACGCTTCGGCCACGCGGTAGTCCTGCGGGTGCGCGGCAGCGGCATCGAGCGCCTGGCGCAGCGCGCGGGTAACCTGAGCGGTGTACATCGGGCTGCGCTGGCGGCCTTCCACCTTGATGGCCGCCACGCCGATTTTGATCAGCTGCGGCAGCACTTCCAGCACGTTCAGGCTGGTCGGCTCTTCCAGCGCGTAATAGGTTTCGTCGTTCACTTCAAAACGGCCTTTGCACAGCGTCGGGTAGCCGGCCGGCTCGTCGGGGTTGAAGCGGTCGATCAGCACGCGGTTTAAGCGCACGTCCATGCGGTCGGGCAGCTGCTCCCAGCGCACCGCCTTGGCCGGCGAACACACGCCCTGCATATTCGGCGACTCGCCCGTGGCGTAGCTCGACAAAATGCAGCGCCCTTCCACCATCACGCACAGGCTGCCGAAGCCGAACACTTCCACTTCGACATCGGTGTTTTCGATCACATGCTGCACCTGGTCAATGGTCAGCACCCGCGGCAGCACCACGCGGCGGATGCCGAACAGATCGCGCATCAGGTTGATCGATTCGTAATTGGTGGCCGAACCCTGCACCGACATATGCAGGCGCAGATTCGGATGGCGCTTGCAGGCATAGGCCATCAGCGCCGGATCGGCGACAATCACCGCGTCCACGCCCAGCGACGCGGCGGTATCGACGGCGCCGTACCAGCGCTCCACTTCGCCGGCCTGGGCAAAGGTGTTGATCGCCATCAGCACATGGCGGCCGCGCTCGCGGGCGTAGGCGATGCCGGAGGCGGCGGATTTCATATCGAAATTCAGGCCGGGGAAATTGCGCGCGTTGGTTGCGTCTTTCAGGCCGAAGTAAATGGTGTCGGCACCGTTGTCGACGGCAGTTTTCATCGCGGGGAGATTGCCGGCGGGACACACCAGCTCGGGGACGGCTCTCACTTTGTCTGCTCCTTATTTTTGTTTTCAAACGATGCGCTTGCGCTTTTTCGGCATGCTTAAACGCAGCGGGCGCCTATTCTAAAATCAAGTGTCGCCGCCGGCCGCCCAAAGGCTAATTTGCTTGACTTGAGTTAAGCAAAGGCGAAAAAAGCGGCTGAAATTTCTTCAGGCTGCCTGAAAAAACAGCGCCGTTGCCCGGATACAACTTTTACATTGCGCCAATAATAATTTTCATTTTGAGAATCGCATCAACGGGCTTACAATCCGCCGCCGCAAGAATCGGACAAAACGTCCCCCCCCCAACCAAATCCGGCAGCCTGAAACTGCCGCTTTTTTTGTGAAAGCACACACCGATGAAACACCCCACCCGCCACAAAACCTTTGTGCTGATGCTGGCCGCCGCCGGCTGCATCAACCTGGCTTATGTGTAAAAATCAACAGCGTTGTTTACACTTTTCGGATTTCGGATGCAGACCCAACTGGCAGGTTTTGCCGCTTGTCAAGAATGCCGCAAGGCACGGCGAAGCCGCATGGTTCTTGATAAGCGGTAAAACCTGCCAAATCATCATGCAGCCGAAAAACGAAAGCCGGGCAGCCTGAAAAAGTGTAAACAACGCGACCTTTTCCAACATGTATAACCCGGTGTACGGCGGCATGTGGCCGCGCCCCGGCGTCAATACTTTCGACGGCCAGGGCAATAACACCCGCCAGACCGAAATCCTGAAAACCGCCGCGCTCTATGCCAACGATTCGGTGTATTTCGGCGACAAATGGATTGTTTCCGGCGGCGCCCGTCTCGACTACTACGACCAGTATGCCGGCTGCGCCAACAAAGCCGGCGTGTTCAAAGCCAATACCGACAACCACGGCTGGAGCCTGACTCCGCAGCTGGGCGTAACCTACCGCATCACCCCGCAATGGTCGCTCTATGGCAGCTACTCGTCGTCCTTCCGCCCGCAGGTATCGATTGCCAACGCCATCCCCGGCGGTGCCAAACCGGAAAAAGGCCGCTCCTTTGAAGCCGGCGCCAAATTCTCCGGCAAACAGCTTTCCGCGACGCTCGCCGCCTTCCACATTCTCAAAGAGAACGTGCGCTATGTAGTCGATAACGGCGGCAGCACCGAAGACCGCTTCGCCGGCCGCGCCCGCTCGATGGGCTTTGAAGCCGAACTGGGCGGCCAGATTACCGACAAGCTCGGCGTCAACGCCAACTACGCCTACACCGAAACCAAAACGCTCGAAGCCGAAGCCAAAGCCCAAGGCCTGCCGCTGAACAACACCCCGCGCAACCAGTTCGGCCTGTACCTGACCTACGACTTCGGACAGGCGCTGGGCGGCCGCTGGCGTGCCGGCGCCGGCGCCAAATACAACGGCGCCTGGTATATCGGCCGCAATGTCGAAAGCGGCCAGCGCCTGTGGAAAATCCCCGCCGCTACCGTTGCCGATGCCTTTATCTCCTACGACACCACCGTCGGCGGCCGCAAACTCAACCTGCGGCTCAACGGCAAAAACCTGACCAACCGACTGTATTACACGTCCACCGTCGGCTCTTCCACCCAGTACCCGATGATTGCGCTGGGCAACCCGCGCGAAATCAGCCTGTCGGCCCGCTTCGACTTCTGACAGCGGATACCGCCCCGCCCGGGCAGCCTGAAAACCACAGGTGCAAAAAACACGCCGCCCGCAGGAAACTGCGGCGCGGCGTGTTTTTTTCAGGCTGCCTTGGGTTTTCAGGCTGCCTTGGACTTTCAGGCTGCCTTGGACTTTCAGGCTGCCTTGGACTTTCAGGCTGCCTGCGGTACCTGATTTCCGCCATTCCCTTAATTCCCTCCCCCGCTTGCGGGGGAGGGCTAGGGTGGAGGCGCCTGCTGCTACGGCAATGCCTGCGGACATCTGCAGGAAGTAAACAAAAGCAGTTCTGCGAACTGCCACCCCCACCCCGTCCCTCCCACGAGCAAGCGCAGGAGAGAGAGTTAAGCGGCGGGCATTGCCGGCTTTCAGGCTGCCTGTTATCGGTCGGAGGCAAAAATCCGACCGATAAACTTTCAGGCTGCGTTGGCGGCCAAGATTTTTTCGACAATCTCGCCGCTGTCTTTGGACAAATCGGGAATCTTCGCCAGCTGCTGCAGGATGTCGAGCACCAGTGCGCGGCGTTGGGGTTCGAGGCTGCGGCAGATGTTGAAGGCCTGCACCAGCCGCGAGGCGACTTGCGGGTTGAAGCGGTCGATTTCTTCGATTTTCCCGGCGATAAAGCGGTAGCCCGAGCCGTCGGCGGCGTGAAAGTGCGGGATGTTGCGGGTAAAGGTGTTCAAGAGCGCGCGCGCTTTGTTGGGGTTTTGCAGATCGAAGGCCGGATGCTGCAAGGCAGCCTGAATCTGCGCGGGAGTGTCGGCGCGGCGGCTGGAAGCGATCAGGCTGAAGTATTTGCCCATCACCAGATCGTCGCTGCGGAATTTGGCGGCAAAGCGCTCGAGCAGCTCGTCGCGCAGCGGGCTGGGATTGCTGTTGATTGCGCTCAAGATGCCCCATTCGTGGGTCATGTTCTGCGCCATCGCGTCGTAGTTTTGCGCCACTTGCGCGATGTGCTCGGGATCGGCGCGCAGGATAAAGGCGCGGCAGACGTTGCGCAGGGCGCGCCAGCCGGCGGGTTCGGGGGCGTAGTTGTAGCAGTCGCTCGCCTGCTCTTCCTGCTCGCGGGCTTTTTGGTTGAGCGCGTCAAACTCGGCTTTGAAGGTGGCGGCAATCAGATCGAGCAGCGCTTCGCGGGCGTGATGGACCAGCAGCGGATCGAGATTATCGCGGCCGGCCATCAGCTCGGCCTCGGCGGGAACGTGCATCAGGGCAGCCTGAAACGCCGGGTCGATGTCGGCGCGCAGCACATAGCCGACGGCGTCGAGCAGGGCGCGGTGTTCGGGCAGCGGTTCTCCGGCCGCCAACGCAGCTTCGTTGGCGGCAACGGCGCGGCGCAGCAGGGTTTGTCCGGCTTCCCAGCGGGCAAAGGAATCGGAATCGTGTGACAGCAGCAGCGCCAGTTCGGCATCGCTGTAGGGGTAGTTGAGTATCACCGGGGCGGAGAAGCCGCGCAGTAAAGACGGCACGGCGGCGCGGTTCACGCCCGCGAGCACCAATTCCTGCTCGGCCTGGTTGAGCAGCAGCACCGCTTCGCTGACGGTTTCGCCGCTTTCAGGCAGCCTGAAAGCGAGCTGCGTGCCGGCATCGGCGCCTTCGGCAGCAAACAGCGCGATTTTCAGCGGCAGCGCCACCGGCTGTTTGTCGGCCATATCGGGGGTGGCGGGGGTGTGCTGTTTGACGCACAAGACAAAGTCGCCGTTGTCTTTCAGGCAGCCTGAAACGTCCAAAACCGGCGTGCCGGCCTGGCTGTACCAGCGGGCGAACTGTTCGAAATCGAAGCCGTTGGCATCGGCCATTGCCGCGCGGAAGTCGTCGCAGGTAACCGCCTGGCCGTCGTGGCGCTGAAAATAGAGTTTCATGCCTTTTTGGAAGCCTTCTTCGCCCAAGAAGGTGTGATACATGCGCACCACTTCGGCGCCTTTTTCGTAAACGGTGAGCGTGTAGAAATTATTCATTTCCACGTAGCTGGCGGGGCGGACGGGATGCGCCATCGGCCCTGCGTCTTCGGGAAACTGGAACTGGCGCAGATAGCCGACGTTTTCGATGCGCCGCACTTCGCGGCCGGCGCGGTCGGCGGAAAATTCCTGGTCGCGGAATACGGTCAGGCCTTCTTTGAGCGACAGTTGGAACCAGTCGCGGCAGGTTACGCGGTTACCCGTCCAGTTGTGGAAGTATTCGTGGGCGACCACGCTTTCGACGCGCTCGAAATCGGCGTCGGTGGCGGTGCAGCGGTCGGCCAGCACGCAGGAGGTGTTGAAGATGTTCAGGCCTTTGTTTTCCATCGCGCCCATATTGAAATCGCCCACGGCCACGACCATAAACACGTCCAAATCGTATTCCAGGCCGAAGCGGGTTTCGTCCCACTTCATCGCGTGCTTGAGCGACTGGATGGCAAAGCCCACCTTGTCGGCGTCTTCCCTGCGGGTGAAAAATTCCAGCGCCACTTTGCGGCCGCTCATGGTGGTGAAGCTGTCGGACGTGCGCACCAAATCGCCGGCCACCAGCGCAAACAGATAGCTGGGCTTGGCAAAGGGGTCTTCCCATTCGGCCCAATGGCGGCCGTTGTCCAGCTTGCCCGAGCCGGTCAGGTTACCGTTGGACAGCATCACCGGAAAACGCGCGGCATCGGCGGCAATGCGGGTGGTGTATTTGCCCATCACGTCGGGGCGGTCGGGGTGGAAGGTGATTTTGCGGAAACCTTCCGGCTCGCATTGGGTATAGAGATTGCCGCCGCTTTCATACAGCCCCATCAGCGTTTTGTTTTCGTGCGGATAGAGCTTGGTGCGCACGCTAAGCGTAAACGGCTCGGCAGGAACGGCGGCGATGGTCAGCGTTTCGCCGGCAAGCGTGTAGGCGCTTGGCGCCAGCGTTTCGCCGTTGAGCGCCAGCGACACCAGCTCGGCCGAACCCTGCAGCACCAGCGCGCCGGCACCGGCCTGCGGCTCGACCGACAAATCGGCGCTAACCAGCGTGTGCTCGCTGCGGATATCGAAATCAAGTCGCACCTGCGGCACCAGATATTCGGGCGCGCGGTAGTCTTTCAGGTATTTGGCGGTTTGTGCGGCGGGAAGGTTCATGGCAAAACTCTTGTCTGATTGGAAAAGCGGCGGATTGTAAAACTTTTCAGGCTGCCTGAAAATGTACCTGCCCACCGCGCAATGCCGCCGATATAGTGAGCCAAAATGAAAAATCTACGGCGTTAGCTCGCCTTGCCGTACGTGTGTACTGTCTTCGGCTCGCTGCCTTGTATCTTTTTCATTTTGACTCACCATAGCTTCAGCGTCCGGCATCCGGCCGGCGGCGTGATAGAATCGCCCGCCGCTTGGCAGTCCGAAAGCACTCCGAAAGCAGCCTGAAAGTTCAAAGGCAGCCTAGGGGCTGTTTACAATTGGTTTGCGCAGCGGATTTGATGCCAGAAAACAGGCTATGCAAGGCGCAAACCGCAGCAAGGTTGGACACCTTGCGAGGATTTGCAACGCAGCAGAGCCTGTTTTATGGCGTAAAAGCCGCCACAATACCAATTGTAAACAGCCCCTAACCCCACCCCGAAAAACCAAGAAACCCTACACCGACCATGACCACCCTCTCCCCGCGCCGCGCCGTCTATGCCGGCAGTTTCGACCCGCCCACCAACGGCCATCTGTGGATGATTGCCGAAGCGCAGCGGCTGTTTGACGAGCTGATCGTTGCTATCGGCATCAACGCCGACAAAAAAAGCACCTACACCATCGACGAGCGCCGCGCCATGCTCGAGAGCATTACTGCCGGTTTTCCCAATGTGCGCGTCGATTCCTTTGCCAACAAATTTCTGGTGAACTACGCCCATTCGGTAGGCGCCGGCTTTATCGTGCGCGGCATCCGCACCGCCTCGGACTTTGAATACGAACGCGCCGTGCGCCACATCAACGCCGATTTGCAGCCGGACATCCGCACCGTCTTTCTGATGCCGCCGCGCGAAATCGTCGAAATCTCGTCCACCATGGTCAAAGGCCTGGTCGGCCCCGACGGCTGGCAGCAGATGGTGCGCCGCTACGTGCCCGAAGCGGTATACCGCAAGATGATTGAAGACAACGGCGGCGCCTAAACCAAGCAGCCTTATATATTCCGCCCCGTCTAAGGGGCACTTGACAACTTGAGAAACTTACAAACCCCTTAGATTGACTAACGTTAATTTAAGGGGTTTTTAACATGCGTGAAGAATATCCGGTTTATATCGCTGAAAGATTGGGTATTGATTTGGGTTACAAAATTTATCCGGAAGGTGATCCTGATAATTTGATCGATGGTTTTTTTCTAGGCTATTCCTCCGTGATGAATGCAGTAGAAAAAGAAATCGGTCTTAAAAGGGCAAAAGTTATTTTTATTCACGGCGAAGAGAAAGAAGATTTTTGGACAAGCAGAGTTAGAAACGTAAATGGTGTTTGGATAGATATATATGGGGAATATGAATTCAATATTAAAGGCATCCGCCGACAGGCGGACAGCCGCGCAAGCGGCGGCCGGCAGGCGGCGGATGCCCCCCCTAGGCTAATAGGGGGGGAGCAAGAAAAAAGCCCCTAAGTACCAAAACGGGGGAGCAGTTTAGGTTTATCCGAATAACTTTTTAATCACGATTTAAAACATCTATGAATGTGGATTTTCAAA
>NZ_JAPHVK010000002.1:0-234516 GCF_028680565.1 Kingella sp. SNUBH-2017 | reverse complement strand
TACCGGCAAAGCGGCCGGATGGGCGAGAGCCTGCACCTGCTGTGCGCACGGATTGCGGGCAGCCTGTTTGAGCGGCCGCAAACGCCGTATGCCCACTACGCGCGCCGAAGGCGGGAAAGGCTTGAACCGGCGCGGATGCAGGGGGTGTTGTTTTGAAGTCAAGTACTTGGCATGCTGATTTGTATGGGTTATTTATTCCGGACAGTAGTGCGCCTGCGCGGGAATGACGGCAGTTCAATGTTTCAGACGGTCTCAAAGTTCGTCTGAAAGCCGCAGCCGGTTGGACACGGCAGCGGGGTTTTGATTAAATGCGTTTGTCTGTCATTTACAATGGGGCACTACAATGAACGGCAATACACGGAATGAAAACGGCAGCGGCGACGAAAACCGGTTTTCAGACGGCCTTTTGGCCGCAGGCGCGGCGGCGGCGCTGTGTTGGAGCGCGGCCGATATGCTGCTGGTGGGTTTTGTGCCCGCTCGAGAAAAATACCCGCTGCTGTCGCAAACGCTGGCGGCGGATTTGGACGGCAAGGCGGATCTGGCTCTGCTGATGCTCGACGCTTCGCCCGGGCGGCTGTTTTACGGCGTTGTGTTTGCGACTTTTTCCGTGGCGCTTTATCTGGCGGCATCTTTCGGCGTTTACCGTTTGGCGGGCAGGGGGCGGGCGGCGGTGGCCTGTTTTGTGCTGCTGTTTTCGGCTTACGCGCTCTCGCCCTTGGGGCATGCCGGTTTCTACTATCTGGGCATGTCAGCGAAAACCCTGCTGCACGCCGCGCCTGCCGACCATGCACTGCTGCTGGAGCAGTTTGCCGCGTTTTATAAAGTGCTCGCCGTCCATTGGTGGGCTTCGGTGGGCAGTATGGCGGCGGCTTTTCTGATTTTGCTGGTGCAGACTGCGCGCGGGCGAACACTGCTGCCGCGTCGGGCGGCATGGTTTAACCCGCTGCCGCTTGGGGTGCTGATCGCTTTTTCGTGCCGCCTGTTTCCCGAATCCGCTTTGGCCGCTGCTGTCGGCGGCGCAACCTTCAATCTGGCACAGCTGGTGTTTTTTCTCTCCGCATGGTGCTGCCTGCAGCGCAAAAAGGCGGTCTGAAAAGCATTTCAGACGGCATTTGTTTTTTTGGGCAGTAGTTTGGATAACGGCGTTTTCAGACGGCCTTTACCCCTACAACCTAATCTTCTCCACCCCGCCGGCGTTGGCTTTTTTGACAAACTCATCGAGCCAGTTTTCGCCCAGGATGTGCCGCGCCATTTCGATGACGATGTAGTCGGCGGGCATATTGTTGTCGTCGGCGTAGCGGCTTAAGCCCTGCAAACAGGCGGGGCAGGTGGTGAGCATTTTTACCGGTTCGCCCTGCGGCAGTTGTTTCAGGTTTTTCTCGATTTCTTCCTGTTTGCGGAATTTGACCTGGGTGGCGATGTCGGGGCGTTTGACGGCGAACATGCCGCTCTCGCCGCAGCAGCGGTCGCTCAATACGACTTTTTGGCCGATGAGCTCGCTCGCCATTTGGGTGGCGTTCATGGTTTTGATGGGAGTGTGGCAGGGGTCGTGGTACAGGTATTGCTGACCCTGCACGCCATTGAGTTTCACGCCTTTTTCCAACAGGTATTCGTGGATGTCGATGATGCGGCAGCCGGGGAAGATGTCTTCAAAACGGTATTTTTCGAGCTGGTCGTAACAAGTGCCGCAGCTGACGACGACGGTTTTGATGTCGAGATAATTCAGGGTGTTGGCCATGCGGTGGAAGGCGACGCGGTTGTCGGTGCTCATTTTGTCGGCGCGCTGGCGGTCGCCGCTGGCTTCCTGCGGATAGCCGCAGCACATATAGCCCGGCGGCAAAACGGTTTGCACGCCGACATGCCAGAGCATGGCCTGCACGGCCAGGCCGATTTGGCTGAACAGGCGCTCTGAGCCGCAGCCGGGGAAGTAGAACACGGCTTCGGCGTCTTCCGCGCTTTGCGGATTGCGGATGATAGGAATGCTTTTGTCGTCTTCGATGCCGAGCATGGCGCGCGGGGTTTTGGCGGGCACGCTTTTGGGCAGCGGGCGGTTGATAAAGTGGATAACTTGTTCTGTTACCGGCGCTTTGCCGACGGTGGCTTTGGGTTCGGCTTTTTGTTTTTTGGTGCCCAGCGGCAGCAGTTTGCCGACTTTGTAGGCGAAATGCTGGGCGGGGAAGCCGGTGCGCACCATGGCGGTGCGCAGGGCTTTGATGGCGCGGGGGCTGGTGGCGTTGAGCAGGGCTTGGCCGACGGCGGCTACGGGCGTGCTGCGTTTGTGGCCGGCATCGGCAAGATAATTGCGCACGGCCACGGTTACGTCGCCGAAGTCGATGTTGACCGGGCAGGGTTTGACGCAGCGGTGGCAGACGGTGCAGTGGTCGGCGATGTCGCCGAGTTCTTCAAAGTGTTTCACCGAGATGCCGCGCCGCGTCTGCTCTTCGTATAAAAAGGCTTCAGTGAGCAAACCCACGCCGAGAATTTTGTTGCGCGGGCTGTAGAGCAGGTTGGCGCGGGGAACGTGGGTGGAGCAGACGGGCTTGCATTTGCCGCAGCGCAGGCAGTCTTTCACCGATTCGGCGATGGTGCCGAGTTCGGATTTCTCCATAATCAGCGATTCCGCGCCCAAAAGCTCGAACGAGGGCGTGTAGGCGCGGCGCAGGTCGGAGCCTTTCATCAGTTTGTGGCGGTTGAAGCGGCCTTGTGGATCGACGCGCGCTTTGTAGTCCCAAAAGGGCTGCATTTCTTCGTCGGTGAGAAATTCGAGCTTGGTGATGCCGATACCGTGTTCGCCGGAAATCACGCCGTTCAGACGGCGTGCGATGCGCATGATGCGCTCAACCGCGCGGTGGGCGGTTTGCAGCATTTCATAGTCGTCTGAATTGACGGGGATATTGGTGTGGACGTTGCCGTCGCCCGCGTGCATGTGCAGGGCGACAAACACGCGACCGCGCACGGTTTTGCTGTGGATTTTGCCCAGCGCGGCGTTGATTTTGGCATCGGCCTTGCCGCTGAAAATATCGGCCAAGGGCTTCATCACATCGGTTTTTACCGACACACGCAGCCTGAAATCTCGAAATGCGATAAAGCAGCTCTCGTCGTCGCGCGCTTCCGAAGCAGCCTGAACGGCGCTGCCGAACAGGGTTTTATAGTCGGCCAGGGGAGAATCGAGATGATCGAGCAGCCATTGCCAGCGTTCGCGCACGGCTTGAACATGGGCGAGCGCGTGGCGGGCGCGGTCGCCCAATAATTCGGCGCTGGGCAGGTCGGTGTCCATTTTGTCCACCGGCAGGCTGCCTGAAAGATATTGGATCAGCGCGTCGCACAGTTTGAGCTTGTTTTGAATCGACAATTCGATATTGATGCGCTCGATGCCGTCTGAATACTCGCCCAGCCGCTCCAATGGAATCACCACGTCTTCGTTGATTTTAAAGGCGTTGGTGTGTTTGGCGATGGCGGCGGTGCGGCTGCGGTCGAGCCAGAAGGTTTTGCGCGCTTCGGGGGACACGGCGATAAAGCCTTCTCCTTCGCGCGCGCGCGCCAACTCGCAAATGTGCTCGGCAGCCGCGGATACGGCGGCTTCGTCGTCCGACACAATATCGGCCAGCAACACCATTTTCGGCCGCCCGCGTCCGGCCGCTTTGGTGGCGTAGCCGACGGCGCGGACATAACGCCAGTCCAAATGCTCCAAACCGGCCAGCCGCACGCTCTCGTGTGCGAGCAGGTAATCGCGGATTTCGACAATCGACGGCGTGGCTTTGGCCACCGTGCCGAAAAATTCCATGCACACCGTGCGCGTGTGCTTGGGCATGGTGTGCAGCACAAAGGCCACGCTGGTGATGATGCCGTCGGTGCCTTCTTTCTGCACGCCCGGCAGGCCGCTGAGGAATTTGTCGGTAACGTCTTTGCCCAAGCCGACTTTGCGGAATTTGTGGCCGGGAATTTCCAGCCGCTCGGTTTTCACGGCTTTAAGGCCGTCTGAATCGAGCGTGTGCACGTCAAACACCGCCGTTTTTTCGTCGTGGATTTTGCCGAAATTGTGGCGCACGCGCTCGATGCGCAGCCATTCGCCCTGCGGGTTCACCATCTGCCAATAGGCCAGATTGTCCAGCGCCGTGCCCCACAACACCGCCTTTTTGCCGCCGGCGTTCATCGCCACATTGCCGCCCACGCAGGATGCGTCGGCCGAAGTCGGGTCAACGGCAAACACCAGCCCCGCCTGATGCGCGGTTTCTTCCACCCGCCGCGTTACCACGCCCGCGCCGCAATGGATGATGGGATGCTTTCCGTCCAAACCGGCCAGCGGCACATACTGCACGCCGCCGTGCAAATCGAGTTTTTCGGTATTGATCACCGCGCTGTTGGCATCCAGCGGCACCGCTCCGCCGGTGTAGCCCGTGCCGCCGCCGCGCGGAATAATCACCAGATCCAGCTCAATCAGCGCGCGCACCAGCGGCGCGACTTCGGCTTCGGTATCGGGGTTGACCACCACAAAGGGATATTCCACGCGCCAGTCGGTAGCGTCAGTCACGTGCGTTACCCGCGCCAGCCCGTCAAACATAATATTGTGCGGCTTGGTGATTTTGGAGAGCCGCTGCAAGATGCGCTCGCGCTTGGCGCGGGTGTCGTCAAAACTTTCGTCAAAATGCTTCACCGCCGCTTCGGCCGCCGCCACGAGTAGGGCAACCTGCGGATTGTCGTCGCGCCGCTTGTGGATTTCGCCCAAACGGTGGCGCATCTCGCCCACCAAAGCCGCGCGGCGCTTGGGGTGCGCGAGCAAATCGTCGACCAGATACGGATTGCGCTCCACCACCCAAATATCGCCCAACACTTCAAACAGCATCCGCGCCGAGCGGCCGGTTTTGCGCTGCGCGCGCAAGTCTTCCAGCGTCTGCCAGGCTTCATTGCCCAACAGGCGGATGACGATTTCGCGGTCGGTGTAGGAAGTATAGTTGTAGGGGATTTCGCGCATACGCGCGGGGGCGGCGGTGGTGTTTGCGGTCATGGCGGTGTCCTTTTAAAGCCGCGCTTAAGCCGTGCCGTTTTCAGGCTGCTTGGCGGGTGGCGGCGGTATTTGTTTTTCTTGGTGTCAAGAATTGTAAAGGATTTTCCCTGCGGCGGCGTGAAAAATATTTGCGCCGGCCATGATTCGCTTGCGGCTTGCCGCTGCAGATTGCAGGCAGCCTGAAAGCGCCGCCCAAAGTTTTCAGGCTGCCTTTTGCGGGAAAAGGCAGCCTGAAAGCAAAAAACGGCTTTATTTGAAATACTCTTCCGGATTGACCGGTTTGCCTTTGCGGCGCACTTGGAAAAACAGCGCTTCTTCGCCGGCCGGGCTGCGGCCGGATACCGATACCTGCTGGCCGGCGGCCACTTTGGCGCCTTCGGCCACCGAAATGCTGCTGTTGTAGCCATACACCGTGATCAGATCGCCGCCGTGGTTGAGAATCACGATTTTGCCGTAGCTTTTCAGATTGCCGGAATAAACCACCGAGCCAGCGGCGGCGGCGCGTACCGGTGTGCCGCTGGCGGCGGCAAACTCCATGCCGCGCAGGCCGGGGGTAAAGGGTTTGAGCACCGCGCCTTCCAACGGCCGCTGCAGCCGGCTGGGCGCACTGGATGGCAAGCCGCTGTTGCTGCCGCCGGCAATGCTGCCGCTGCTGCGCGTTGCCGCCGGCGCGGTGCCGGCGTTTTTCGCCACCCGCAGCATCTGGCCGGGCACGATGGTATCGCTGCGCAGGCCGTTCCAGCTTTTCAGGCTGCCCAGATCCACGCGGAAGCGGCGGCTGATTTTATACAGAGTGTCGCCGCTTTTGACGCAGTAGTGGCCGGGTGCGGCTTTGCCGCAGCCGCCGGCGTTTTTGGAAGCGCTGCCGGCGCAGGCGGCCAGCAGCAGGGCGGAAAGGATCAGGGGCAGGTTTTTTTTCATCGTTTTTCCCGAAGTAAAAAATTCATTCTAACAAACGCCGCCGGCTGCCGCCACCCGCGCGCTTTACGCGTTTTTACAGCAAAAAAACGCCGCCGCCCTTGCAAAGCGGCGGCGGCGGCTTTATTTGAACGCAGAATTTCCACCCTTCGCGCGAGAAAGGATAACAATGCGCCCTTTGCTGACCCTGCTTTTGGTCTTTGTGGTTTTGGATGTGCTGTCGCTGTTTTGGGCGGCGAAAATAATCGGCGGCCTGGCCGTTTTCGGCCTGCTGCTGCTGGCTTTTGTTGCCGGCTCTTCGCTCTTGGGCGGCGGGCGGCTGTCGCGGATTATGCTGCTGGGCGGCCTGATGGGCGGCGGCACTTCGCTGTATCGCGCCCTGCTGCCGCTGCGCATTCCGCTGGCCGGTTTGCTGCTGCTGATGCCCGGCTTTCTTTCTGACATCGTCGCGCTCTTTTTGCTGCTGCCGCTGGGCGGCGGGCAAAGTGCCGGCGCCGCAGGTCAAAACGGCTTCGATTCCAACCGTTTTTCCCAAGGCGGTTTCAGCCAAAGCGCCCCTTTTGAGCGCGGTGTTGGCGACGGCGACATTATCGAAGGCGAGTTCGTGGTGCGCGATAAAAACAGCAAACAGCCCTAAGCAAGCGGCTTTGCATATCAAAGGCAGCCTGAAAAGTTTTCTACGCTTTTCAGGCTGCCTTGTCGTTTTAAACGCTTACAGATTCGGATTAACGATAATCTTCACCGCCGATTCGTTGTTGTGGATCAGGCGCTCGAAGCCTTCGGAAATCAACTCGTCCAACTTGATGCGCTGGGTGATAAAGGGTTCGAGATTGACCTTGCCCTCTTCCACCAGCTTGATGGTTTCGGCGTGGTCGTTGCAGTAGGCGATGGTGCCACGCACGTCCAATTCCTTCATCACCACGCTGTGCACGCTGACGGTGGCCGGATGGCTCCAAATCGACACGATCACCAGATTGGCCGCCGGTTTGCAGGCTTCCACCAGCGTATCGAGCACTTTGTTGACGCTGGTGCATTCAAACGCCACGTCCACGCCCTCGCCGCCGGTGAGCTTGCGCACTTCTTCGACCACATCCACTTCTGACGGATCGAGAATATGATCGGCCACGCCCGATTCGCGGGCTTTGTCTTTGCGCGCTTTGCTCAATTCGGTGATGATGACTTTGATGCCTTTGGCTTTGAGCACCGCAGCCAAGAGCAGGCCGATGGGGCCGGCGCCGCCGACCAGCGCCACGTCGCCCGCTTTGGCGCCGCTGCGCACATAGGCGTGGTGGCCGACGGCCAAGGGTTCGATCAAAGCAGCCTGATCAAGCGGGATTTTGTCGGAAATCGGATGCACCCAGCGGCGTTTGACGGCGATTTTTTCCGACAAACCGCCGCCGCGCCCGCCCAAGCCGATAAAGTTCATGTCTTTGGAAAGATGGTAGTTGCTGCCCGGGCCGGTGGGAACGTCGTCGCGCACGATATAGGGCTCGACCACCACATGCTGGCCGACCTTGATGTCGTCCACGCCCTCGCCGACGGCATAGACCACGCCGGAAAACTCGTGCCCCATCGTTACCGGCGCCGATTCGCCGGAAATCGGATGCGGATGGCCGCAGGGCGGAATGAAAATCGGCCCTTCCATAAACTCGTGCAGGTCGGTGCCGCAGATGCCGCACCAGGCCACCTGGATGCCGACCGTGCCGGGGGCTACGGTAGGCTCGGGGATGTCTTCGATGCGGATGTCGCCTTTGTCGTAAAAACGTGCTGCTTTCATTGTGAAGCTCCTTATGGAAAAAAGACGGGTGCCAGACCGCACGGCTTCCGACTGCCGCCGCACGGCAGGCGCGGCCATTATACGCCTGCATTTGGGTAACAGACAGCCTGAAATCATTGTCGGCAAAAAGAAAAAGCAGCCTGAAAAACACCCGCCCGTTTTCAGGCTGCCCCAGCCGTTTTTCCGCCTGCAGGCAGCCTGAAACGCCGGCTTTATCAAAAGCGGCAAAGCCAGTATAGTTCGCCCCACGACACCATAAGGGGAACACCATGCCCAACCGATTCAATTTCAATATGTGGCAGACCATCCGCAGCGAAACGGCCGCCGCCGCCGCCGAAGAGCCGATGCTGGCGAGTTTTCTGCACCTGACGGTTCTGCGCCACGACAGCCTGGCCAAAGTGCTGGCCTTTCATCTGTCGAGCAAACTCTGCGGCAGCACCATGGACGCGCGCGCGCTCAACGAAATCTATCTGGAAGCGCTGGAAGACGATCCCGAAATCGTCGAAGCGGCGCAGGCCGACATCAACGCCTGCTACGAGCGCGACCCGGCTTGCGATCGCTATTTCCTGCCGCTTCTGTATTTCAAAGGCTTTCACGCCATTCAGGCGCACCGCATCAACCACTGGCTGTGGGAGCGCGGTCGCGGCACGCTGGCGTATTTCCTGCAAAACCGCGCCTCCGAAGTCTTCGGCATCGACATCCACCCCGCAGCCCGCTTCGGCCGCGGCATTATGTTCGACCACGGCACCGGCATCGTTATCGGCGAAACCGCGGTGCTGGGCGACGACATCTCGATTCTTCACGGCGTCACTCTCGGCGGCTCGGGCAAAGAATCGGGCGACCGCCACCCCAAAGTGGGCAATGGCGTGATGATCGGCGCCAACGCCTCGATACTGGGCAACATCCGCATCGGCCACTGCGCCAAAATCGGCGCCGGCAGCGTGGTGGTGCGCGATGTCGATGCGCAGACCACCGTGGTCGGCGTGCCGGCCAAAACCGTCGGCGTGTCCACCAACGTCCCCGCCGACGATATGGACCAGAGCTTCAGCGCCGACGATTATCTGTTTGTGATTTGAGTTTTCAGGCTGCCTTTTCCCGCAAGGCAGCCTGAAACCTGAAAAGCAGCCTGAAACCTGAAAAAGCAGCCTGAAACCTGAAAAAGCAGCCTGAAAACACGAAAGGAAAAACCATGCACCCGATTCGGGAACCCCACCAAAGCGGCATGCTTGCCGTCTCCGAGCGCCACCGCATCTATTGGGAAGAATCCGGCAATCCCGAAGGCATCCCCGTCATCTATCTGCACGGCGGCCCCGGCGCCGGCACCGCCCCCGCCTGCCGCGGCTTTTTCAACCCCGAAAAATACCGCATCGTGCTGATCGACCAGCGCGGCAGCGGCCGCTCCGAGCCGTATGCCGACATCGAAGAAAACACCACCTGGGATTTGGTGGCCGACATCGAAAAAGTGCGCACCATGCTCGGCATCGACAAATGGCTGGTTTTCGGCGGCTCGTGGGGCAGCACTCTGGCTCTGGCCTACGCCCAAAGCCACCCCGAAGCCGTGCTCGGCCTGATTCTGCGCGGCATCTTCCTGTGCCGCCAAAGCGAAATCGACTGGCTGTGCCAAAGCGGCGGCAGCAACCGCATCTACCCCGACGTATGGCAGGACTTCCTTGCCCCCGTGCCGGCCGACGAGCGCGGTGATTTGGTCGAAGCCTACCGCCGCCTGCTCAGCCCCGACAATCCCGACCGCGAACAAATGCTCGCCGCCGCTTCGGCCTGGGCCAGGCAGGAAAGCCACATTATCTGTTTGGAACACGACCAAAAAGGCGTCGATTACTACAACGACGGCATGGCGGCGCTGGCGATTTCGCGCATCGAAAACCACTATTTCGTCCACCGCGGCTGGCTGGACGGCGAAAAAGCGATACTCAACAACATCGACAAAATCCGCCACATCCCCACCCGCATCGTCCAAGGCCGCTACGACATCTGCACCCCGCCTACTTCGGCCTGGGATTTGCAGCAGGCCTTCCCCGAAGCCAAGCTGGAATGGACGCTTGCCGGCCACACCGCTTTCGAGCCGGCAACCGCCAAAGCACTGGTGGCCGCCACCGACTATTTTGCCGAACACGGCACCTTGTAAGATGGTTTCGCAGTAAAATCCGAGCAGCCTGAAAAACTTTCAGGCTGCCTGATCCGACGGCCTTTGCCGTCGTCTTTTCCCTCCCACAACCAAAAAGGAAAACCCGCAATGAAACGCTTAATCCCCGCCCTGCTACTGGCCGCCGCCGTCCAGTCTTTTGCCGCCGCTGCGCCGCTCAAAACCAAGACCGTCCCCGCGCCCAAAGGCTTTCCTTTCTCCGTTGAAACCCAAATCCTTTCCGAAGACAGCTATCAGGTGAAAATCACCGACAAAAAAACCGGCAAGGTGCAAACCATCGAAGACCTCACCGTCTTTTCCGGCTTTATCGAAGGCAACGCCGGCGATCTGGCAACCATACGCGACTACAACGGCGACGGCCACCCCGACATTGCCGTGCGCGTAATCGGCGGCTACACCTTGCCCGCCGACGATCTGTACCTCTTCAACCCAGCCACACGTCAGTTCGAACCCGTGCCCGAGGGCAAAGACTTTGCCCACACCGGCAGCGTCGAAATCATCCGCAAAGGCTGCGTGCGCGTCGATTACAAAATCAGCGCCAGAGACTACAATCAGGACGATTACTGCTGGAAAAACGGCGGCTGGCAACTGCAGCGTCCGAACAACGCCAAAGCGCACAAAGCAGCCAAAGCCCGCCGCAAATAAGCCAATCGTTTTTCAGGCTGCCTGCCGCCGAACGGTAAAGGCAGCCTGAAAACCAAGATGCGACACAGTTACACAACTATTCCACCCCTTCCCGAAAGGAACAAGCAATGAAACACCTGATCCCCGCCCTGCTTTTGGCCGCCGCGATTCCCGCTTTCGCCGCCGACGCGCCTACCGACGACACTGTTGTCGAAACCCACGCCGTCGCCACGCCGGACAGCTTTCCCTTTACCATCGAAGCGCAAATCCTGCCTGAAAACGGCTACCGGCTGAAAATCACCGACAAAACCACCGGCAAAGTCCAAATCACCCCTGAAGAGGCCGCACCTTCGTCCGTCGGCGGACTCAAACTCACAGACGTGGCGGACAAGCTGGCCGATGTCAGCCAAGACTTCAACGGCGACGGCCATCCCGATATCGCCGTGCCGATCAGCGGCGCCTACGGCAACACTGCTGACGAGCTGTATCTGTTCGACCCCACCACCCGGCAGTTTAAACCCGTTCCCGACGGCAAAGGCTTCGCCTACGTCGGCGATGTCAAAGTTATCCGCAAAGGCTGCGTGCGCGTCGAATACAAAAGCAGCATCATGGACTACAGCCAGGACGACTACTGCTGGAAAAACGGCGGCTGGGAAATGCTGCGCCTGAAAGACGCCAAAGCGCACCGCCACGGCAAACCGCACCGCAAGCACAAATAAGCGGCCGGTCTGCTTTGCTGCCTTTCAGGCTGCCTTTGCCGGATAGGGAAAGGCAGCCTGAAAAGGGCAAAAAGCGTTTTCAGGCTGCCTGAATCTGACTGCTTTTTAGGCAGCCTGAAAAATCCGCTGCCGTTTCAGACTGCTGGGGCATTTATCCACATACCGCCCCACAGCCTTTCCCAAACCGGTGTGGGCAAAGCGCCGGTTTTCCGCGTTTTTCGGCAGCCTGAAAACTTTGGGCTGACTAAATTTTGAGCGGCCGTTTTTTCTCCTTTCACGGCAGAACGCTAGGGGCTGTTTGCAATTGGTTTGTGAAGCGGATTTTGCGTCAGGAAGCGGCAGATGCAAGGCAAAAATACGAGCCAATGCCGCTCATTGGCGAGTGTTTTTAACGCAGTAGATGCCGTTTTATGGCGTAAAAGCCGCCGCAATACCAATTGCAAACAGCCCCTAGGCGCCTTATCCACAACTTTTCCCGCAGGCTGTCCCGCAGCCTTGTGGAATCCCGAGCATGATACCCACCGAATTTATTGACGAACTGCTGGCCAAAACCGATATCGTCGATGTGATCGACCAATACGTGCCGCTGAAAAAAAGCGGCGCCAACTACATGGCCTGCTGCCCCTTTCACAAAGAAAAATCGCCCTCGTTTTCCGTCAGCCCGTCCAAGCAGTTTTACCACTGCTTCGGCTGCGGCGCCCACGGCTCGGCCATCGGCTTTGTGATGGAACACCAGGGCTTATCGTTTACCGAAGCCGTGCAGCAGCTGGCCGACCGCGTCGGCATGGTGGTGCCGCGCGACAAAAACGCCCCGCGCGAAAACCCCGCCGAGCGCGCCGAGCGCAAGAAAAAGCAGCAGACGCTGGAAGACACCGTGCGCGCCGCCGCCGACTTTTACGCCCAGCAGCTCAAAATCCGCCCCGAAGCGCAGGCCTATCTGCAAGGGCGCGGGCTGGACGCCGACATCATCGCCCGCTACGGCCTGGGTTACGCGCCCGAAGGCTGGACGCCGCTCTCGCAAGTGTTCCAGCCCTATCCCAGCCCTGCGCTTGCCGCCAGCGGCATGGTGGTGCACAACGAAGAGCAAAACCGCGATTACGACCGCTTCCGCCACCGCATCATGTTTCCCATCCGCGGCATCGGCGGGCAGATTGTCGGCTTCGGCGGCCGCGTGCTCGACGATTCCAAACCCAAATACCTCAATTCGCCCGACACCCCGCTGTTTGACAAAGGCAAAAATCTCTACGGCCTCTACGAAGCCCGAGCCGCCGTGCAGGAAGCGGGGCGGATACTGGTGGTGGAAGGCTATATGGACGTCGTCGCCCTTGCCCAATTCGGCATCGGCTACTGCGTGGCCGCGCTGGGCACCGCCACCACCGCCGAGCATGTGCGCCTGCTGATGCGCCAGACCGACAACATCTATTTCTGCTTCGACGGCGACGCCGCCGGCCGCAAAGCCGCCTGGCGCGCCCTCGAAAACGCCCTGCCGCAGCTCAAAGACGGCAAAAGCCTGCATTTTCTGTTTCTGCCCGCCGAGCACGACCCCGACAGCTATGTGCGCGAACACGGCCGCGAACGCTTTGAACAACTGCTGCTCGAACGCAGCCGCCCGCTGTCGGCCTATTTTTGGGACGCACTCACCGAGCACAGCGATCTGGCTACTCAGGAAGGCAAGGCCGAGCTGGTGCGCCGCGCCGCGCCGCTGCTCACCCAAATCAGCGCACCCACCCTTTCCTACCTACTGCGCCAGGAACTCAGCGAAAAAGTCGGTATCGACCCCGCCAACCTCGCCCACCTGATGGGGCAGGCCGCGCCGCAGCGCCACGTTGCCGCCAAAAGCTACCGCCTGCCGCGCGAAACTTTCAGGCAGCCTGAAAGCCTGACGCTGGCGCAAAAACAAATCCGCACCCTGCTGTTCAACCCCGACTGGGCCGACGGCGTGGCCTTTCCCGATTATCTCGTTCCCGAAGGCGACAGCGCCTGCCTGGCCGAAATGGCCGCCCTGCTGCACGATAACCCCAAGCTGGACACCGCCCGATTGCTGGAAAAATTCCGCGACAGCCCCTACGGCAGCCTGCTGGGCTACATCAACCGCAACAGCCGCCAAGACGCCGGCAGCGAAGACCGCAGCCCCGAAAAACGCCGCGAGTTCGACGAATGCATGCTGCGGCTGGTGCAGGAAATGAAAAACCGCCAAATCGAAGCGCTCAAACAAAAAGGCAGCCTGAACGCCGAAGAAAAGCAGCTGCTGTTAAAACTGCTGTCGCGCCGCTGATGCGCCTTTCAGGCCGCCTGAAAGCACAAAAGGCAGCCTGAAAACGGGAAAAACCGTTTTCAGGCTGCCTTGCGGCGGCCGGCAGGCTAACGGCGCATGCCGCCCACCACCGCCATAATCAGCAGCGCGCCGAATACCGAAGCAATAAAACCCGCCGGCTCGCCGATGCGGTACCAACCCAGCTGCTGGCCGAGAAAACCCGCCACCACCGAGCCGAGTATGCCCAGCGCGCTGGTCAGCAGAAAACCCATTCTATTGTTGCCCGGCATCAGCGCCCGCGCCACCAGGCCGATAAAGAAACCGACGATAACCAGTCCGATCAAACCCATAACCTAGCTCCTAAAGCGTGGAAAAAGCCGCACTATAAAGCAAACCGCCCGCCGCGCAAAGGCAGCCTGAAAGCAAGTTTACGAGCTTTAGCGAAGCGAAAACCACCCGAGCCGCCATCTGCATATGAACAAAACCGCCTATCCCGTTACCCCCGCCGTGCGCTTTTTGCGCGCACAGCAGATTGAGTTTGCGCCCCACCTTTATCCTTACGTCGAACACGGCGGCACCGCCCAATCCGCCGCCTGTTTGGGCGTGGACGAACACAGCGTGATCAAAACCATCATCCTGGCCGACGAACACAAACACGGCCTGATCGTGCTGATGCACGGCGACAAGCAAATCTCCACCCGCAATCTCGCCCGCCAGCTCGGCCGCAAACACATCGAAGCCGCCGCCCCCGCGCAGGCCAACAGATGGACAGGCTATCTGGTCGGCGGCACCAGCCCCTTCGGCTGCAAAAGCCCGCTGCCGGTTTATGTCGAACGCAGCATCCTCGATTTGCCGCTGATTTACATCAACGGCGGCAAACGCGGCTTTCTGGTCTCGCTGCCGCCTACTGCCCTCGCCAGCCTGAACGCCCGCCCTGTGGATGTAGCGGTGTAAGTTTCAGGCAGCCTGAAAGCCCCAAAGGAAACCGCCATGAGCGCATCACCCGAACTCGCCGACCACATCGCCGAACTGCTTGCCCCCTTGGGCGGCATCAGCCGCAGGCGGATGTTCGGCGGTATGGCGTTTCGCAGCCATGGCGAAATGGTGGCGATTTTGAGCCGCAGCAACGAGCTATATTTGAAGTCCGCCACACCGCTGGACGGACTGGGCAGGCAGCTAGTCAGCCGCCGCACCGACAAAACCAGCGGCGAAAAACGCGAAATCGGTCTGCCTTATTACTTGCTGCCCGAAAGCGTGCTGGACGACGGCGCCGCCCTGTGCAACTGGGTACGCAGAGCGCAGGCAGCCTGAAAGCGAGTTTACGAACTTCTGCGAAGCTAAAACCCATCCCCCGCCAAACCACACCAAAAAACCATGAAACTCCACATCCTATCCGATACCCACGGCCAGCCCGTTATCCCCCACCCCGAAGCCGATTTAATCGTCCACGCCGGCGATTTCGGCAACGGGTGGCGCGGCGCACTCGCTTTTCAGGCTGCCTGTGCCGCCGCAGACAAACCCTGTGTCTTCGTGCTGGGCAACCACGATTTTTACGGCGAAAACCTCGACGATTTGCCGCGCGAACTCATCGCCGACGGCGCACCGCTGCTCACTGAGAACCGCAGTCTGGAGTTTAGCGGCTACACCTTTGTCGGCGGCACGCTGTGGAGCAATTTCAGGCAGCATTGCGCGACCAAAAAACAGTTCCGCGAAAACATCGCCCTTGCCCGCAACAGCATCGCCGATTTTTTCTACATCGCCGCACGCACACCGCCGCGCGAAAGGCACATTGAACCCGAAGACTACATCGCCCGTTTCAACGCCCAGCTTAGCTTTATTGAGCAGTTCCGCCACCGCGCGCGCACCATCGTGCTCACCCATTTTCCGCCGCACACCGCCTGCATCGCGCCGCCCTATGCCGACTCGCCGCTCAACCCCTATTTCATCAACCAGATTGACCTAGAGGGCTTTGACTACTGGATTGCGGGGCACACCCACCACGCCGTAGACATCGTGCAAGACAGCTGCCGCATCATCATCAATCCGCTGGGCTACCCCAACGAATACGGCGCAAACGGCTACCGCAACGGCTTTTTGCTGGAACTGCCCGATTAACCCAAAGGCAGCCTGAAAACAAGCGTAGGGTGTGCAGCTTGCTGCGCACGCGGTTTACAAGGTTGAGACAAAAAACCGCGTGCGTGGCAAAGCCACACACCCTACGCCATGCAGGCTACGCTTGCTCTTTTCAGCAAATAGTTCGGGCATAAATGCCCGACAAACACGGCTAAATTGAAAAACGTAGGATTGGAATTTTATCGTGCTTAATACAAGCGTAATTTTTAAACTCAACAGCGACTGATACTGTCCAATTTCATATAGAAAGGTAACTTAATATGTTTGCAAGCAAATTTTTTAACCCGCAGGTAAAGGCGGCATTGACAACATTGCTGCTGGCAGTGGCTGTGCCTGCCAAGGCGGACACCATATGGCGGTATCGGGAGGCTTGGAATGCTGAGCATGCCGGCAATTATGACCAAGCCTTCCGCACATGGAAGAAGCTTGCCAAAGAAGGCGATCCTTCTGGCCAAACTTCTTTGGGCAAGATGTATTACAAAGGGCAAGGCGTAACGCAAGACTATAAGCAAGCTTTGGCTTGGTTTCAAAAAGGTGCCGACCAGGGAAATGCCGGTTCACAATATTTTTTGGGATTGATGTATGAAAAGGGACACGGTGTGGCGCAAGACTATAAACAAGCCTTTGCTTGGTATAAAAAATCAGCCGACCAAGGAAAACCTGATGCCCAATACATGGTGGGATTGATGTATGAAAAAGGGCTGGGTGTCGCGCAAGATTATCAGCAGGCAGTGTGGTGGTATAAAAAAGCTGCCCAGTGGTTCTATTATGCTGATGCGCACTATGCTTTGGGCAATATGTATTACAAAGGGCTAGGCGTGGCAAAAGACTACCAACAAGCCAAAGCATGGTGGCAAAAAGTATTAGCGCAGCCTGATAGAGCAGACACTGTCGAAGCCAAAAAACAGGCTCGAATTGGCATGCAACAATTAGAAAACATGAGCATTGGAGAGTAGGTCGGATTCTTGAATCCGACATTCTTTACCGCATTAACCGTTTTGTCGGATACAAGTATCCGACCTACAGCTGCTGAAAAACTGTTTTTCAGGCTGCCCCATTCCAACCCATAAACCCCAAACACAAACCCCAAAAACCATGACCCTCCCCCTTCCCACCCCATCCGCCCCGCGCGTGCGCTGGCTGAACCTTACCGCCGGCAGCCTGCCGTATTTTTTAACGCAAAACCTGCCGCCCAAAACGCTGAAAATCGTGTTCACGCCCGATGCGGAGAGTGCGTTGCGGCTGCAAACGGCGTGGCAGTTTTTCCGCCCGGCCGACAATGCGCTGTTTCTGCCCGACTGGGAAACGCTGCCGTATGAGCGGTTTTCGCCGCATCAGGATTTGGTGTCGGAGCGGCTGTCGGTGTTGTGGCAGCTGAAAAACGGGCTGGCGGACGCGCTGTTTGTGCCCGTTGCCACCGCCATGCAGCGTCTTGCGCCCGCGCCGTTTCTCTTGGGGCGCACGTTTTGGCTGAAAACGGGGCAGCGGCTGGATATTGCGGCGCTGCGGCAGAATCTGGTGGAAGCGGGTTACAGCGCGGTATCCAACGTGGTGGCGGGCGGCGAATTTGCCGTGCGCGGCGGCATCGTGGATTTGTTCCCCACGGGCAGCGACACGCCATATCGCATTGATTTGTTTGACGATGAGATTGACAGTATCAAAACGTTTGACCCCGACAGCCAGCGCACCATCGCGCCTGTGTCGGAAATCCGCCTGCTGCCGGCGCACGAGTTCCCCACCGACGACGCGGCGCAAAAGATTTTCCGCAGCCGTTTCCGCGAGGAGGTAAACGGCAATCCGAACGATGCGGCGGTGTATAAGGCGGTGAGCGGCGGGCAGTTTGGCGCGGGGGTGGAATATTATCTGCCGCTGTTTTTTGAAGACGGCTGCGCGACGCTGTTTGACTATCTGGGCGCGGACGCGCTGGCGGTGTGCGTGGGCGATGTGCACACCGAGGCGCGACGGTTTGAGGCGGAAGTGAAATCGCGTTTCCAAATGGCGCAGGGCGATGCGACTTATCCGCCGCTGTCGCCGCAACATCTGTATCTGGCGGCGGATCAGTTTTCAGGCTGCCTGAAAGGCTATCCGCAGATTTTGCCCGAGCTGGGCGGCGCGGCGTTTGCGTTGCCAAATGTGGCGGTGAACCGCCAAGCCGAGCAGCCTTTGCAGGCCTTGCAGGATTTTCAGACGGCCTTTGACGGGCGGATTCTGCTTACCGCCGAAAGCGCGGGGCGGCGCGAAACGATGCTGGGCTTTTTCGCGCAACACGGTTTGAAACCGAAAAGCGTGGACGGCTGGCAGGCGTTTTTGGAGAGCTGCGAGAAGCTGTGCATCACGGTAACGCCGCTGGCGTATGGGTTTCGGCTGGGGCAGCCTGAAAACGGCGTAGACAATGTAGGTTGGGTCGCGACCCAACACTCCGCAGAAACGGAAAATGTTGGGTCAAGACCCAACCTACCTGCCGACACGCCGTCTGAAAACCTCGCCCTAATCACCGAATCCGACCTCTACCAATACGTCGCCAAAAGCCGCAGCAGCACGCGCCGCAAGAAGCACGCCGCCGTGTCCGATGGTTTGCTGCGCGACCTCGCCGAAATCAGCATCGGCGACCCCGTCGTCCACGAAGAACACGGCATCGGCCGCTATATGGGCTTGGTAACCATGGACTTGGGCGGCGAAGCGCAAGAAATGATGCTGCTTGAATACGCAGGCGAAGCGCAGCTTTATGTGCCTGTTTCGCAACTGCATTTAATCAGCCGCTACTCCGGTGCAGCGCATGAAAACGTGCAACTGCACAAACTCGGCAGCGCGGCATGGAGCAAAGCCAAGCGCAAAGCCGCCGAAAAAGCCCGCGACACCGCCGCCGAGCTGCTCAATCTCTACGCCCGCCGTGCCGCGCAGGAAGGCCACAAATTCCAGTTTGATGAAGACGACTACCGCGCCTTTGCCGACGGCTTCGGCTACGAAGAAACCGAAGACCAGGCCGCCGCCATCGCCGCCGTCATCAAAGACTTAACCCAAGCCCGCCCGATGGATAGATTAGTCTGCGGCGATGTGGGCTTCGGCAAAACCGAAGTCGCGCTGCGTGCCGCATTCGTTGCCGTGATGGGCGGCAAACAAGTCGCCGTGCTCGCGCCGACTACGCTTTTGGTGGAACAGCACGCGCAAAATTTCGCCGACCGCTTCGCCGATTTCCCCGTCAAAGTCGCCCAGCTTTCGCGTTTCAACAGCAGCAAAGAAACCCGCGCCACGCTGGCAGGCATGGCAGACGGCACGGTGGACATCGTCATCGGCACGCACAAGCTGGTGCAGGACGATATTGCATTTAAAAACCTAGGCTTGGTCATCATCGACGAAGAACACCGCTTCGGCGTGCACCAGAAAGAGCAGCTGAAAAAACTGCGCGCCAACGTGGACATCCTCACCCTCACCGCCACGCCGATTCCGCGCACATTAAGCATGGCCTTAGAAGGCTTGCGCGACTTCTCGCTGATTACCACCGCCCCCAGCCGCCGCCTCGCCGTCAAAACCTTTGTCAAACCGTTTAGCGAAGGCAGCGTGCGCGAAGCCGTGTTACGCGAGCTCAAACGCGGCGGACAGGTATTTTTCCTGCACAATGAAGTAGATACCATAGAAAATATGCGCGAGCGGCTGGAAACCCTGTTGCCCGAAGCCCGCATCGGCGTAGCACACGGACAGCTGCGCGAGCGCGAGCTGGAACAAGTGATGCGCGACTTTTTGCAGCAAAGATTCAACGTCTTACTCTGCTCCACCATCATCGAAACCGGCATAGACATTCCCAACGCCAACACCATCATCATCAATCGCGCCGACAAATTCGGCATCGCCCAACTGCATCAACTGCGCGGGCGCGTCGGGCGCAGCCACCACCAAGCCTACGCCTACCTGCTCACGCCCGAATACATCAGCAAAGACGCAGAAAAACGCCTGGACGCCATCGCGGCGGCAGACGAACTGGGCGCAGGTTTTTCGCTTGCCATGCAAGACCTTGAAATCCGAGGCGCGGGCGAAATCCTCGGCGAAGGGCAGTCGGGCGAAATGGTGCAGGTCGGCTTCACGCTCTACACCGAAATGCTCAAACAAGCCGTACGCGACCTGAAAAAAGGCCGCCAGCCCGATTTGGATGCGCCATTGGGCGTAACCACCGAAATCAAGCTGCACAGCCCCGCGCTGCTGCCCGAAGGCTACTGCCCCGACATCCACGAGCGGCTGGTACTCTACAAACGCCTCGCCACCTGCGAAAACGAAGGGCAAATCAACAGCATCCACGAAGAATTGGTGGACAGATTCGGACTGCCCGAACAGCCCGTCAAAACCCTGCTCGACAGCCACCGCCTGCGCCTCGCCGCCAAGTCGCTCGGCATCACCGCCATCGACGCTTCAAGCGACGCGCTCACGCTCACCTTCGGCAAACACACCAGTGTCGAGCCTGCCGATATTATTTTGCTGATGCAGAGTAATAAAAATTACCGCATGGCAGGAGCGGACAAACTGCGCGTGAGCGCGGTGATGGAAGATGTGGATGCAAGGGTGAGAACGATCAGGGCGGTGTTGGGGAAATTGGGCGGGAAGGCAGCCTGAACCTGAAACAGTAAGGCAGCCTGCGTAGCGCAGCGGAGTTGTGAAGCTAAAAACGGTTTTTTCGTTTTCAGGCTGCCTTTCAGACGGCATCAAAAGGCAGCCTGAAACGCCATTCTCCCCTTCTCAGGCGCCTTTTGACTAAGGAAACAAGCAATGATTGTTTTACCGATTGACACCTGCGAAATGTTCTGGCGCGCGTTTGCAGGCGAAGCGCCGCCCGCCGAGTTAGCGCAATGGATTTACGCGCACGATGCCGAGCTGGAAGCCCTGCTGCCCGATGATGTCTATCTGGATTTGATTTCGCTGGATTTCGCCGACAAATGGGCGTTGCACGAAGTTGAAAAACTGATGGGCGATTATGTGCAGCGCGACAGCCAAGCCTACCAACGCTTTGCAGACGGCGCGCCCATACGCGAAGTGCGCCAATATCTGCGGCGGCTCGCAGCGCAGCCCGACGATACTTTGGCGTTTGAATACCTGCTGGATTACGCGCAGCATTTTCCCTTTTTGTATGATTTGACGAGCGAAATGTATGACTGGTTTGCCGACGGCTACCGCACGCCGCTGCCGCCCGAAAAGCAAGCCAAAATTCGCTCCATCGCACAAAGTCTGCTGGACGACATCGCCGCCGAACGGATTGTGTTTGCCTTCACCACCCAAGGCGTGCTGTTTTGCGTGAACAACAGGCAGCCTGAAACCCATAAAAACAGGCTTTCAGGCTGCCTCAAACGATTATTCAAACGATATTAGACCTCTTGCGAAAATATTCATCCCATCGCATTAACCAGTCCTGCAATCAGATTTACCCTTAACCCGAACCGTTTCCGCCTGTTGCGGTAAGGCAGCGACAAGATTTTGAATATCTTCAGCTTCCTATTGATGTGCTCGATGACGGTTCTGAGTTTGCCTAACCGCCTGTTCGCCTCTTTATCCTGTTTGTTCGGCGGATGATGTTTGGATTTCTTTTTCGGGGTCTGTAATCCGGTTTTAGCCAATCCTTGATAACCCTATCCGCAATGACTATTTTGCAGGGATAAAGCTCTGCAAGGTGCTTCTTGGCTAAACGCATGTCATGCTGAGCACCCATCCCCGTCCGGATACTGATGATTTTTTCAGTTTCTCTGCCGTATATGACTTGGATTTTAACCGTGTGTCGCTTTTTCTTGCCGCTGTAATACTGCCGCTGTTTTTTTGGGACGTTCAATCGGGCTTTCGGTAACGTCAATGATGACCGTTTGATCGCCCGGATTCTTGTGTTTTGGCAGGGAAAAGCGTTTGCAACGGATGAGGGCGTCCTCGGTTTTACGGATGGTGCGGCAGACATTACTTTCGGAAAGACCGTAGATAGCGGCCAATTCGAGTTGGGTATGGTAATGGCGCAGATAACTTAGGGTAAGCAGCAGTTGGTCTGCCAAACCGAGCGTATGCGGCCTGCCCGACTTGACCTTCCGGCTTTCTGCTTCTGTGGTGACTTGCAGCATTTCGTGAAAAAGGACGGGCGTTACACCTGTGAGCCGTTTGAATTCCCTGTCGCTTCTTTGGATTAGGTTTTCGTATTTCATTTTGGAATTGTAAATCTTCAGGATACTTTCGCAAAAGGTCTACTGATAACCCCCGAAATACAGAAGATTTTACAGTTAAAGCAGGTTGGATTCGAGAGTTTGGCCTGCGGCTTGCTATAACGGACTATACGGCCTGAACAAAGTGCAGGCTGCCTTTCGATGATTTGCCGGCAAAAAAGCAGCCTGCACCTGCGGTAAAATATGCAGGCTGCTTTTCCACACCCTCTCTCATCCATCAATTATGACACTCAAAAACACCCTTCGCCCTTGGTTGGCGCGCCGCCTCACGCTTTTGTCTTGGCTGGCACTTATCGCATTCACTATCAGCCAAATCATCACGTTTTGGTTTACCGAACTGTTCTCGCATTTTTTGCCGCACTACACGGTTTTGTGGGCCGCAACGGCGGCTGTTGCGGTGCAGCGGCAGCGTTGGCTTTGGGCGGTTGCCGCATTGGCCGGCGGGCTGTGGCTGTGTTGGCCATCGGGCAGCCCTGCGGTATCCACCGCCGCGCCGCCGCTGAAAGTGCTGTGGTACAACGTGAATTTGGATAATCCGGCCGCCGCACAGGAAAGCGCCGCCATTTTGGCCACCGCGCCCGATGTCGTCGCCATGGCCGAAATCGATTTGGACGACACCGGCTGGCAAACGCTGCACCAAGCCTATCCGCACGGCTGCGAACACCGCGACAACAGCCCGTTTGCATTGGCGCTTTGGAGCAGGCGGCCGCTGCAAAGTTGCCGCATCGTCATGGTGGAAACGGATGCGGGCGAACCCTTCCCCTTCATTGAAGCAGAACTGGACGGCAGCAGCCTGTTCGCCCTGCACCCGCCACCACCCATCAACGCGGAACTGGCCGCCGCACGTCAGACCTATTTGCAGCAGGCGGCACAGAAAATCGCTGCCGCCAAAACCGTGTTGGTGATGGGCGATTTGAACAGCAGCCCCTTCTCGCCCGTGTTCCGCCAATTCACGCACAGCGCCGACATCCGTCCGCACACGCCGAACTACCTGCCCACCTGGCTGCCCTTCGGCCTGAACATCGACCACGTTCTCACACGCGGCAAATCCGGCACCCATATACGCGCCCTGCCGTGGATGCACTCCGACCACCGCGCTTTGCTGATTGAATGGCCGTAATTTTAAAATAGCAAGCGTAGCCCGCATGGCGTAGGGTGTTGCAGCTTTGCTGCGCACGCGGTTCAAGGCAGCCTGAAAACGGTAAAAACCCTTTTTCAGACTGCTTATTCAGATAATCCAAAGGCAGCCTGAAAACCTAAATATCGTTTTCAGGCTGCCTTTTACTATTCTCAAACTACCCCCAAAGCAGCCTGAAACCCCACCGCCGACACCACATCCAAACGCGCCGACAATGCCCGCGCCGCCACCGCATGAATCCTCGCATCGGGCGCGGTGCAGGCGTCGGCGATAATGTGCACGCGCCAGGCCGCCGCGTCGGGCGAGAGCGCGGTGTGGGTGATGCAGTTTTGCGTCATCATGCCGCACAGATAAATGTCCGACACGCCCGCTGCCGCCAACACCTGCGCCAAATCCGTCTGCCAAAAAGCATCGGCGGCGTGCTTGTCCACCGTGGCACGCCCCGCCAGCAGCGGCGCAATTTCGGGATAAAACGCCACGCCCGCACTGCCTGCCGCCAGCATCGCCGCATCCGCCGCGTTTACATGGCGCACCGCCACCACCCAATCTCCCGCCGCATCCGCCGCGCGCACGCAGTCCGCAATCCGCGCCGCCGTTTCGGCAGCCTGAAACTGCGGCCACGCCCCGCCTGCGAAATAATCGTTTTGCACATCAATCACAATCAGCGCGTTTTTCATTTTGACCTCCGTTGCCAATCTGTTTGAAAGCGCCATCGTAGGCCCATGATGCGGCGGCCGACAGCTATAATCGGCGCCATTCAAACGGCAAAACAGCAAAAATGAAAAAATTTGACGACAAAATCAGCCAGTCCATCCTTGCCAAGCTGCGCGAAAACAGCCGCATCAGCTGGCAGCAGCTGGGCGCGGCGGTGCACCTCAGCCCGCAGGCGTGCGCCGAAAGGGTGCGCCAGATGCAGGACGCGGGCGTTATCGGCGGCTTCACCCTGCGCGAAAACCGCCCGCGCCACTTTATCACCGTGCTGATGGCGCATAACCGCTTTGCCGAGTTTGAACGCTTTTTGCACTCGGAAAGCGGCATTGAAAGCGCCGACAAAACCAGCGGCGACGGCTGCTACCACATCGTTTACACTGCCGATACGCCGGCAGAGCTGGAAGTCTTCCTTGCCCGCCTAAGCCCCCACGGGCGTTATCGCGTGGCGAGTGGGTTGAAGCGGGTGGTGGGGTAATGTTTCAGGCTGCTTTTCAGGCGGTCTGAAAGCAGCCTGAAAAACCCGCCCGGGCAATAATTTTCCGCAAAGCCTGTTCAGGGCGGCGCGCTTTGTTTATCATGCGCGCTCGAAGTATTTTTGCAACCCGACCGAAAGGAAGAAGACATGAGCCAGCAAGACGACAAAATCAAAGTTGATCTGAACAGCAAACAGGCCGACGAGCCGAAAAAAGACGAGCTGCCGGTAATCGACAGCCAGTCTAAAGAAGAAACCACCGAAAGCGGCTGCTGCGGTGTGTGCGGCGGTTAAGGCTGTGTGAAATGCAAACCGCGGGACGGTGCAAACCGTTTGCCGCGGTTTTTTTTTGTTTTCAGGCTGCTTTGCCGGCACACCGAAGGCAGCCTGAAAGCGGCGGCGCATTGTTTCCGCACCGGTTCGGCTATACAATGCCGCTCTTTTTTCAGGCTGCCTGTTATGCACTATTTCAGCATTGCCGATGCCGACGGCAGACATCTCGGCTTTTTGGTTATGGATGCCGGCGAAAACGAAAGCGGCGGCCAGTTTGCCCTCTCGATCGCCGAAGATGCGCAGGAATTCCCCGCCGCTTTGCTGAAGCTGGCGCAGAACCAAGACGCGCTGTTTTGGCAGGCAACGCCGCGCGGCGTGAATCTGAACGACGGCGACGGCCGCCTGATCGGCAGCATTTTTGAAGAAACGCTCACCCTTGCCGGGCAGCGCTACCTGCTGCAGGATCTGACCGGAAGCCTTTGAAATGGAAAGCATCTACATCCTGATTCCCATCAGCATCCTGCTGGCCTTTTTAATCGGCTTTTTCTTTTGGTGGTCGGGCAAAAACGGCCAGTTCGACGATTTGGAAGGCCCCGCCCACCGCATCATTATGGATGACGACGACACTTCTTCGGCCGTCGAAACCCCGCCTGCATCCGAGCCTCCCCCTCCCTCCCAGGACACACAACCATGAATTCCAGCTTTGCTTTTGCCAAAAGCCGCCGTTTCGCACCGCTGTTTGCCACCCAGTTTTTGGGCGCGTTCAACGACAATCTGTTTAAAACCACGCTCTTTGTGCTGATCAGCTTTCACGGGCTGGGCAAAAGCGGCTGGCTGCCGGCAAGCCAGCTTTTGAATGTGGCGGCGCTCTTGTTTGTGCTGCCCTATTTTCTGTTTTCCGCCCTTTCCGGCCAGCTCTCCAGCCGCTTCAACAAAGCGCGGCTGGCGCAGGCGGTGAAGGTGATGGAAATCGCCATTATGCTGCTGGCGGCCTACGGTTTTTACATCAATTCGGCGCCCTTGCTGCTGCTGTGCCTGTTTCTGATGGGCACCCACTCCACGCTGTTCGGGCCGGTGAAATACGCCATCCTGCCGGAGTATCTGCAAAAAGACGAGCTGATTATGGGCAACGGCCTGATCGAATCGGGCACTTTTTTGGCGATTCTTTTCGGCCAGATTATCGGCACCGCGATTGCCGGCAGCCATGTGGCGGTGCTGATTCTGATGGTGGTGCTGCTGGCGGCGGCGGGGCTGGTGAGCAGCCTGTTTATGCCCTCGGTGCCGCCCAGCGAACCGCAAACGCGGCTTGATTTCAACATCGTGCGCGGCACCAAAGCGCTGCTGCGCCAAACTTTCGCCCAAAACGAGCTGGCCACCGCCATTCTCGGCATTTCCTGGTTTTGGTTTGTCGGCGCGGTGTACACCACCCAGCTGCCGACCTTCGTGCAAAAAGTGCTCGGCGGCGGCAGCGGCGTGTTCAACCTGATGCTGACCCTGTTTTCCATCGGCATCGCCCTGGGCTCGGTGCTGTGCGCCAAACTCAGCCGCGGCGGCCTGTATCTGGGCATGGTGGCACTTGGCGCGCTGGGGCTGACGGTGTGCGGCGGCGGCCTGATCTACATCACCCACGGCTTAAACGGCACCGGCGGCGAAAACCTCAGCCTGTTTGCCTTTCTTACCCACGGCCACGCCTATGCGGTAGTGGCGTTGATGGTCGGCATCGGCTTTTTCGGCGGCTTTTTCTCGGTGCCGCTTTACACCTGGCTGCAAACCGCCAGCAGCAACGAATTCCGCGCCCACGCCATCGCCGCCAACAATATCGTCAACGGCCTGTTTATGGTGGCGGCCGCCATTTTCAGCGCCGTTTTGCTGCTGATTAGCGACAGCACCGAACTCTTGTATCTGATTGTGGCCGCCGGCAACCTGCCGATGCTGGTCTATCTCGCCCGCCGCGTACCCGATTTGGTGCGTTTTCGCCGCCGCAGCGCCGAACATTAAACGCCTTCAGGCAGCCTGAAAGCCTTTTCAGGCTGCTTTTTGCTGTTCGGGCTGCTACGCAACTGCAGGCAGCCTGAAAACTGCCCGCCCAGCCCCTTTGCCGTTTTCAGGCTGCCTTTTTCTTCGGAGTTCCCATGTCTTCCTGCTGGCTGACCACCCGCTTTAGCATCGACCTCTCCCGCCCGCGCGTGATGGGCATCGTTAATCTCACCCCCGATTCCTTTTCCGACGGCGGCCGCTATTCGGGCAGCCTGAAAAACGCGCTCGAGTACGCCGAAAAACTGCTGGCCGACGGCGCCGACATCCTCGACATCGGCGGCGAGTCCACCCGTCCCAACGCCGCGCCAGTGGCCGCCGACGAAGAATGGCAGCGCATTGCCCCGCTGCTCGAAGAAATCAGCCGCTGGAACATTCCCGTCAGCCTCGATACCCGCCGCACCGCCACCATGCGCCGCGCGTTGGAGCGCGGCTGGGCGGACATCATCAACGACGTGCAGGCGCTGGAAGACGAAGGCGCGCTCGAACTGCTGGCCGCGCACCGCGCCGGCGTATGCCTGATGCACATGAAAGGGCAGCCTGAAAATATGCAGGATAACCCGCAGTACCGCGACGTCTGCACCGAAGTCGCCGCCTATCTGCGCGGCCGCGCCGACGCCTGCCGCCAAGCGGGCATCGACGGCGGCCGCATCGTGCTCGATCCGGGTTTCGGCTTTGGCAAAACCCTCGAGCACAATATCGCCCTGCTGCACGACTTGCCGCGCCTGCAGCGGGAAACCGGCCTGCCCATACTCGCCGGCCTGTCGCGCAAGCGGATGATCGGCGAGATCACCGGCCGCGACCTGCCCGCCGAGCGCGCCGCCGGCAGCGTCGCCGCCGCGCTGGCTGCCGCAGAGCGCGGCGCCCTGATTCTGCGCGTGCACGATGTGCGCGACACCGTGGACGCGCTCAAAGTCTGGCAGCGGCTGCGCTAGGGTTTCGGCTTCAACGCCGTTGCGCTCCGCAGGCTGCCCGAATTCCCAAAGCAGCCTGAAAAGCCGGTTTTGTGCTTTCAGGCTGCTTTTCTCTGCAAAGCAGCCTGAAAGGATTGGGAACGGGTGCGCGCTGTCGGGCAGGTTTGACTGGCGGCGCGCCGCCCAATCTGATGGCAGTAATGGTAACGGCAGCAGCAAAAGGCAGCCTGAAACCCAAGACAGGCTTTTCAGGCTGCTTTTTGCCGCGGCGGCGGGTTTAATCGCGGCCGGCGTTGTGCATGCGGAAGAAGATTTCGCCGTCGGCTTCCAGCCGCTCCACCGGCCATTGGTAGGTTTCGCTCAGGCGTTCGGGCTGCATCACTTCGTCCACGCTGCCTTGGGCGGCGATGCGGCCGTTCTGCATCAGGATAATGTGTTCGGCATAGGCGGCGGCCAGGTTGAGATCGTGCAGCACCATCACGGCGTTGAACTGCCCTTTGGCGCGGCGGACAAACTGCATCAGGCGGTGCTGGTGGCGGATGTCGAGATGGTTGCAGGGCTCGTCGAGCAGGATGGCGGGTGCCTGCTGCATCAGGGCGCGGACGATATTGGCGCGCTGCTGTTCGCCGCCGGACAGGGTGTCGATGCGTTTGCCGGCCAACCCGGCCAGATCGAACTCGGCGAGCAGTTTGTCCAGCAGGCCGTGATCGGGCGGCGGCGGGCGGAACAAGCCGCCGCCGATGCGGCCGAGACGGGCGTATTCGGCGACGGTGAGCGGCAGGTTGTAGCGGCCGTTTTGCGCCACCCACGCCACTTTGCCGGCACGGATCTGCGGCGCGGCGGGGGCGCCGAACAGCTCGCAGCGGGCGTTAAAACGTCCCAAAAGCGCACGCAGCAGGGTGGATTTGCCGGCGCCGTTGGGGCCGATTACGGCGGTGTGCACGCCCTGCGGTATAGCCAGTTCGTCGATATGCAAAATGGTGCGTCCCTGCGGCGCGACTTTGAGCTTGCGGATAAAAAACAGCGGTGCCACGTTTCAGCCTGCCTTTCTGTGTATCGAATGGAGAAACAGCCACATGAAAAACGGCCCGCCCAAAAGCGCGATCACGATGCCCACCGGCAGATCGACGGGAAAGGCGATCCAGCGGGCGGCGCTGTCGAGCACCAGCAGCATCATGCCGCCGAGCCAGGCGGAAAGCACAATCAGCCGCCGCCGGCCGCCGCCGACAGCCGAAGCGAGGATATTGGGCACCATCATGCCGATAAAGCCGATGATGCCGGAGAGCGAAACCGCCGCGCCGGTGAGCAGCGCCGCGGCGATTACGGTCTGCACCCGCAGCCGGCCGACGGCGATGCCCGAGCTGTGGGCGGTGTCTTCGCCGAGCATCAGGCAGTCCAGCCCGCGGCCGCAGGAGAGCAAGAGCGCCAGCCCGGCCAGCATCACCAGCGCCACGCGGCCGGGCGGCACAAAGCCCGCTTCGGCCAGGCTGCCGGCCAGCCAGATACTGGCGCTGCGCAGGGTGAGATCGTCGGACAAAAACAAAATCAGGCTGACGGTGGCGCTGCAAAAGGCGCTGACAATCAGGCCGAGAATCAGCAGCCCCGAAATGCCGCCGCCGGTAAAGCGGTGCGCCGCCAAAATCAGCAGGCACACCGCCAGCGCACCGGCAAAGGCCGCCAGCGGCACGCTGACGCCCGTCCAGCCCAAAGCCAGCACACCGACCACGCCCAAAGCCGCACCGGCGGAAGTGCCGATCAGGCCGGGGTCGGCCAGCGGGTTTTCAAACAGCGCCTGCAGCCCCGCGCCCGCCGCCGACAGCGCCGCGCCCACCAGCAGCGCCGCCGCCACCCGCGGCAGGCGGATTTCCAGCATCACCGGCTCCAGTGTGTGCGGCGCCTGCCAGCCGCCAAAGCCGATGCCGGCCGACAGCCACACCAAAAGGGCAGAGAGCAGCAGAAAGAAAATAAGGGATAAAGGTTTCATGCTTGGGTTTCCTGTTTTCAGCTTTTCAGGCTGCCTTATGCCGCTGCGGCGTTTCAGGCTGCCTGTCGGGTTGGCATTGGTCGGGGCAGGGCGGCAGGCAGCCTGAAAACGGCTGCGGCTATCGGGCGGCAGATTTTTCGCCGCTGCCGCGCGTGCGGCGGCGCTTTGGCGGTAAAATGGCGCCCTTTTTTCCGCAGCCGCCCCTTATGCACTACGTTTTACTCTCCCTTTTTACCTCCGCCGCGTTGATACTCGGCGCCAAAGCCCATTACCGCTGGACGCGCTTTTTCGCCGCCTGCCAGTTTGTCCTTTTCTTCGGCACGATGTTTGCCGCCTCCGGCCAATGGCAGCGCGGTTTGAATTTCGCGTCGGTCTTGTTTATCGTGTTCGTGTTGTTCCACCGCCTGAAAATCCATTATTACAAGCAGCCGTTGCTGGTTTCCGACCTTTTTCTTGCTTTCGACTGGCGCAACTGGGAAACGCTGGCGCACTACAAAGGCGCAATTGTCGCTGTGGCGGGGCTGCTCGGCATTTTGGGCTACGCGGTTTTCGGCTGGTCGGGCGCGGCGGTTTCAGACAGCCTCTGGCGCGGGTTGGCCGCTGTTGCCAGCATCGTCAGCCTGCTGTTGATGGCGCGCTACACCAAAGACAAACGCGCGGTGCAGGTGTGGCTCGATTCCCTGCCCGACGACGGCCGCGACGTGTTTCTCAACCTGCCGATGTCCTGTCGCGGCGTGTTTTTCAAAACGCCCGAGTTTGACGGCGACGGCAATCGTTTCAAGCAGCTTTTGGATACGCAAAGGCCGTCTGAACAACATGAAAAGCAGCCTGAAAACGCCCGCCCCGACATCGTAATCTGTTTGCAGGAATCCACGCTCAACCCGCACCAATTTGATTTCCAAAGCGAAAACCTGCCGCCGTTGGCGATGTTCGAGCCGCAGGCGGATACCCGTTTTGCCGCGCCGCTGCGCGTGCACACCTTTGGCGGCGGCACATGGAAATCCGAGTTTGCCCTGCTTGCCGGCCTGCCCTCCACCGATTTCGGCGCACTCGCCAGCGGCGTGTTTTACTCCGTCGTGCCCCACATCCAAAGCGGCCTGATCCGCAACCTCAAAGCCGCAGGCTATTACTGCGTCGCCCTCTCGCCCTTTACCAAAGGCAATTACAACGCCAAATCCGCCTACGATCATTTCGGTTTCGACCTGATGCTCCAGCCGCAAGAGCTTGGCTACCCTGCGCCCCTGAGCAAAAACCTGTGGCACATCGGCAGCGACGAAATGCTGCAATACGCGCAGATGATTTTGGACAAACGCCATCCCGCGCTGCAAAACATCACCCAGCCGATGCTGGTGTATGTACTCACTATGAAAGAACACGGCCCCTACCGCGCCGACACGCCCAACCATTACCGCTTGGTTGCAGACGGCCTGCCCGACAAATCCATCGCCTGCCTCAACGACTACGCCGAGCGCATCGCCGCGCTCAACGACGCCACCGAAGCCTTCAACTCATGGCTGCAAACGCGCGGCCGCGATTATGTGTTTGCCTACTTTGGCGATCATCAGGCCAACTTTGAAACCGCCACCCCACCCAAAAAAGGCCGTTTCACCAACCCCGATTACGTCACCCAAGCCGCCATCCGCAGCAGCTTGGACTGCACGCCGCAAGAGCAGCCTGAACTGCTTGATCTCGCCTTTTTCGGCGGCCTGATACTCGAAGCCGCAGGCATCGCCCCGCAAGACGATTTCATGCGCGCCAACACCGCCATGCGCCGCTTATCCGGCGGCGGGCTGGAAGACTGCGCCGATAAAACCCTGCTCAACGACTACCGCGACTATCTTTACCGGCATATCGGGATTGCCGGTTAGGCCGTGTGAAAAAGCAGCGGCGCAGCCCGGGTTGGAAATCCGACAATCTCCGCTGATGTTTCAGGCTGCTATGGTGCGCGATGCGGCACCCTACAGTTTTCAGGCTGCCGTGTTATGCGACGCGGTACTCTACAGCTTTCAGGCTGCCCGATGTTTTCAGGCAGCCTGAAAACTATTTGCCCAGCTTGTTCAGGCGGCGCAGCACTTCGGGGGTGTCCAGCCCGTAGCGGAACATATCGTTGGCCGGCCACAGGTGGATGTTGCGTTTTTTCGCGGCGGGGCTGGCGGCGATTTCGGGGCGGGCGGCAAACTGCTCGAGGCTGCCGATCAGGTGTTTGTTGTGCTCGGCAATAATGATCACATCGGCTTTGGCCGCCATCCAGCCTTCGCGGCTGAGCGGCTTGATGCCGTCGATATTGGCGGCGGCGTTGATGCCGCCGGCGCGGCGGATCAGCTCGTCGGCAGCGGTGTTTTTACCCGCTACCAGCCGGCCGTCGTAGCTCAAAAGATAGCGTTTGCCGGTGGCCGGCTGCTGGCCGACGCCCGCCTGCCAGCGGCCGGCCAGGACGTCGGCTTCTTTGCTTTTGCCGATCAGCTGGCCGATTTTGCGGATGCTGGCCGGATAGGCGGCGATGTGGTCGTCCGGCGCCACGTTCACCGCCTTGATGCCCAGCTGGTTGAGCCGCTGGTACACCGAAGGCGGCTGCACCATCCACGAGCCGACGGCCAGGGTGGGCTTGAGCGCCGCCACCGGCTCGGGCGAGAGCTGGCGGAAAATGCCGATGCTTTTGACGTTTTTCAGCGCCGGATTGGTGCTGGTCTGGTCGCGGCCGACAATGTCTTGGGTGGCGCCGAGCGCTACCAGCACATCGGCAACGTCGGGCGACAGGGCGACGATGCGCTCGCGCGCCTGAGCGGGTAGGACGGCGGCCAGCAGCAGGGCGGCCAGCAGGGTTTTGCTTGGGTTCATATCAAATCCTTTCGTAGCGGGGTTTTCAGGCAGCCTGAAAGGGAAAAACAGCTTTCAGGCTGCCTGCGTGGGGCAGGGAATTGCTTGGGTGGCGCCGTAAGGCAGCCTGAAAAAAGGAAAAACGGCTTTCAGGCTGCTTGATCAAGGGCAAAACGCTGCAGGCCGCGGGGTACGGCCGGCGGCAGGCGTTTGCCGTTTAACACCACTTCGATGCGGCGGCAGCGGTGCGGCGGCAGGCGGGCAAAATCGACGGCGATTTCGGCGGCGGCGGAAGTTTCGGCAGCGATGCGGCAGCCTGAAAAGTGCGCGCGGACGCGGGCGGAAGGCGGGCGCTTGGCAAAGACCTGGTAGTCGTAGGGCGGGTTGAAACGGCCGGAGAGCTGCAGGATGTCGCTACCGCGGCGCAGGGTCAGGGTAAAGGGATCGCCGGCGCGCTTTTGGCGCAGCAGGAAAAAGCGGGTGGCGGGGTCATTCATATCGGCGCCGTCGAGCGCCAGCACCACATCGCCCGCCTGCACGCCGCTGCGTGCCGCGCTGCCGCCGGCCGTGGCTTCGGCAACTTTCAGGCTGCCTTCGCCGGTGTCAAAACGCAGGCCGAGTACGGCTTTGCGGTGGCGCAGTTTTAAGTCTGGCGGCTGCTGCCAGGGCTGCGCTGTGCCGCCCAGGCGGGTGATGTGCAGCCAGTCGCTGCCGGCCGAAGCGGCGGGGTCGGCACTTTCCCAATCTACATCGGCCGGCGCGCGGTGGCGGGTGGCGGTGATAAAGCGGGCAAGCGCCGGCAGTTCGGCATCGAGATAGCGCATATTGTGGCCGCCGTCGGGCGTGCGGTAGCTCAGGTTGATCTTGTGCCGGCGCAGAAAGTCGGCCACCGGCTGCATATCGGCGGCTGGATACAGCGGGTCGCTGCGGGTATTGACGACATACAGCGGCCGCGCGGCGAAATTGGCGGGATAAACCGGCAGCGCGCCCAAATGGGCGGCCACCGGCAGCGAGCCGTTCAGCGCGATAAAGCCGGCAAAGCGCTCGGGGCGGGTGGCGGCAAGATAAAAGGTGCCGGATGCGCCGTCGGAAAAGCCGCTGAGAAAAACGCGCTTTTCGTCTATCGGTAATTCGCGCAGCACGCGCTCGGTTTCGGCCAGCACCATGCCGCTGCCGACATCGTCAAACCAAGTCGCGCCTTTCTGGCCGAAAGGAAACAGCACATAGCAGCCGCAGGCTTCGGCCAGCTTTAAAAAGCTGGAGCGGCGCACATAGGCGGCAGGGTCGGCGCGCACGGCGGGGCTTTCAACGGCGCCGTGCAGAAAGACCAGCAGCGGCCGTTTGCCGCCGTCGGCCTTGCTCGGCGTATAGACCACATAGGGGCGCTCGATGCCGTCGGCAGCGGTGTGGCGGAATTCGCGCACGCTGCCGGCCGCCAGCGGGGCGGAGAGGGCAAGGGCGCTGAGGAATAAAACGGCTTTCATGGTGATCGGCAGATGGTTTTCAGGCTGCTTTCAGGCTGCTTTCAGGCTGCTTTTGGGGGCAAATAGGCAGCCTGAAAACGGATTGGGCGTTTTCAGGCTGCCTTGGGCTTTAGAACTTCAGATGCAGGCTGAGCGCGTAGTTGCGGCCGGGCTGGGTGTAGCGGTCGATGGTGCCGGTTTTCTTCACGCCCGCGACATCGGCGTAGCGCCAGTGGCGTTTGTCGAGCACGTTATAGACGCCGGCGCTAAGTTCGACGTTTTTATGCGGCCGGTAGTTGGCGCTGATGTCCCACACGCCGTAGCCGGGCGCTTTGAAGTCCTGTTCGTCGGCAACGCGGCGGTTTTTCGCCGACCAGCGCAGGCGGGTGCCGACATCCCAGCTTTCGCGCTGGTAATCGACGCCGACAAAGCCCTGCAGCGGGTGGGCGTTGGAGAGTGGCTTACCGCTGGTTTCATTGACGCCGCGCATCCACGCCAGGCCGCCGGAGAGTTTGAACTCGCGGCTTAACGCCCAGTCGGCAGAGATGTCGAAACCGTAGGTTTTGGCGCGGGCAATGTTGCGGTAGTAGATTTCAAACAGATAGTTCGGCGGCAGTCTGGCGGGATCGCTTTCGGTGTAGTAGCCGATAAAGTCTTTGTAGCGGTTGTAAAAAGCGGTGGTACGCAGGTTCAGGCGCTCGCCGCTGTAGCTTAAGCCGGTTTCAAAATTGCGCGATTTTTCCGGTTTCAGATCGGCGTTCGGCCGCACGCGGTAGCGGTTGGACGGGCTTTGGTAGCCGGCGGCAATCAGATCGGGGCCGGGCGAACGGAAGCCGAAGCTGTAGTTGGCAAACCAGCTGTAGCCGGGGGCAAACTGCCATTTCATGCCCAGCGAGGGCAGCAGGGCGTGGGCGGAAACGGAATCGGGCGCCAGCGGTTGGTTGCGGGTGTAGGCGCGGTAGGCGTCGTCGATGGTGAACTTGGTTTTTTCGCGGTGGTAACGCAGGCCGAAGTTGATGCTGAAGTGCTCGTTGAAGGCGGTTTCGTTTTGGCCGTAGAGGGCGAACACGCGGCGATCGGACGGCGGGAAGCTGCGGTTTTCCACCTGCTGGTTTTGGGTGCCGCTAACGTCCTGCTGGATCAGGCGGCCGGTTTTGGTCTGGCGGTATTCGGCACCGAAAGACGGGCGGTGCAGCAGGCTGCCGGTTTGAAAGCGCATGGCGATGTCGGCGCTGACGCCGGTGTGGCGCTGCTCGAATTTGCGGCGCTCGTCTTTGTTTTGCACAATATAGGGCGGCGCGCCGGGGGTGCGGCTGGCGGAAACGTGGTCTTGCGTTACGTTGTAAACATCGAAAGCCTGGCGGTAGGCTTGGGCGGAGATTTTTTCGACCCAGCCGCTTTCAGGCTGGTAGCGGTAGCCGATGCTCAGGCGGCGGCGGTTGTATTTGTCGTCGCCGTTGGAAACCGGCCGCACCAGCCAGCCGGCACTGCCGCGGCCGCTGCCTTGTTTTTCCAGCCGCTCGGTGTGGGTGTCGCGCAGAAACTGCTCGAAGGCCAGCTCGCCGCGGTGGGCGCCGCGGGCGATTTCGCCTTTGGCCAGCACGTTGAGATTCTGGCTTTTTTGCTGGTTGGATACCGTGCGGCGGGCGCCGGTGCCGTCGTTTTCGGCATAGTTTTCCGCTTCGTGCAGGCGGCGGCGGGTCAGCATCAGCATGCCGGCGAAAATATCGTGCTTGCCGGCCAGGGTGGCGGTGATGCCGTGGCTGCGGTAGGTGCTGCGGTAGCCGTATTTGAGCCCCAGATACAGCGGTTTGTCGCTGCTGACAAAATCGGAGGGGCTGTAGGTGCGCATGGCAACGGTACCGCCCAAAGCACCGGCGCCGTTTTCGGCGGCATTGGCGTTTTTGCTGATGCTGATGCGCTTGAGGGTGTCGGTTTCGACGGTGTCGCGGTTAACGCTGGTTTCGGGCGAGGCGCCGGGGCCGCCGGTTAAGTCTTCATGCGAATCGGGCAGCGGAATGCCGTCGATATCCATCTGGATGCGGTTGCCGCCCATGCCGCGGATGACATAGCCCGAATGGCCGTGCTGCAGATTGTCGGAGCGCACGTCCACGCCGGGTTCGTAGAGGATGCTGTCGTCGATATTCTGGGCGGCGGCGCGCTGCAGGTCTTTGTCGGTAATCACCGTCTGCTCAGGCTTGCGGCTGCGCTCGCCTTTGACGATGACCGTCTCCAATTCTTTGGCCTGCTGCGGCGCGGTGTCGTCGGCGGCAAAGGCGGCGGGCGCGGCAAACAGCAGGGCGATGATTTGAGCCAGATGCAGGGGCTTGGCTTGCGGTTTCATGGTTTTTCTCCTCGGTATGGGAAACGTTGCAAAACAATATCGCTGCGGTTTGTGTTTTCAGGCTGCCTGAAAGGCTGAAACGGGCATCTGCCGTTTGCTTAAATGCCGTCAGCCGAAAGGCGGTGCTTTGTTATAAATAATAAGGATTATAATTATTCACACTATTTATGTAAAGATTTTGCGTTTTCTTTTAACAAAAAACCGCATCAACTTAATATTTCGTCAGGAAAAACCCTGCCGGCTTTGGCGTCGGCACCAGCAAAAAAGCGTGCCGCAGCGGGCACGCTTTTTTGTTTTGCTGTTGTTTGATCAATCGACATTCTGGCTCAAATCCACTTCTTTGAGCGGAATCAGGCGCGTTTTGTGGCGCAGCTTGTGATAAAGGTAGAAGCCGGCAAAAATCGGCAGGCCCATATAGGTAATCAGCAGGCGTTGCCAGTTGAAATCGCCTTCGAGCACCAGCTGGGTGTCCTGGCCGATAATCACCAGCACGCACAGCGCCAGCGCCAGCAGGGGGCCGAGCGGGAACCATTTGGCGCGGTAAACCAAATCGTCCAGGCGGCGGCCTTGCGCCAGATAGGCGCGGCGGAAGCGGTAGTGGCTGGCGGCGATGCCCAGCCAGGCGATAAAGCCGGTCATGCCGGAGGCGGCGACGATGTATTCGTAGGCGCCTTCGTTGACGATTTCAATCAGAAAGACCGACAGCGCCACCACCGCAGTCGCCAGCACCGCCGCCACCGGCACGCCGGCGCGGTTGGTGCGGCCGAACAGGCGGTAGGCCAGGCCGTCGTTGCCCATAGCGTAGAGCATACGGGTGGAGGCGTACATGCCGGAATTGCCGGCCGAAAGGATGGACGTGAGGATAACGGCGTTCATAATCGCGGCGGCAAAAGCCAGGCCGGCGCGCTCGAATACCAGCGTAAACGGCGATTTGGCGATTTCCTGCACGTTTTCCGCGCCAAGCAGGGCGGGGTTGGTGTAGGGAATCAGCAGGCCGATCACCAAAATCGCCAGAATGTAGAAAATCAGAATGCGCCAGAATACCTGTTTGATCGCTTTGGGAATGCTCTCTTTGGGATTTTCCGATTCGCCGGCGGTAACGCCGATCAGCTCGGTGCCCTGAAAGGAAAAACCGGCAATCAGAAACACCCCCAGCGCGGTGAGAAAGCTGCCTGAAAAGCTCTGGCCGAGAAAGGGCGCATCGCCCACGGTAAAGTTGGCCAAGCCTACGTATTCGCCGCCCAAAATACCGAAAATGGTCAGCGTGCCGATGCCGAGAAACACCACCACGGTAACCACCTTAATCAGCGCAAACCAATACTCCGACTCGCCAAACGCCCGCACCGACAGCAGGTTTAACAGCAAAATCAGCCCGAAAAACAGCAGACTCCAGCCCCACGGCGGCATAAAGCGCATCGGCTCCCAATAAGTAATCACCAGCGCGGCGATGGAAATGTCTGCCGCCACGGTAATCACCCAGTTGAACCAGTAATTCCAGCCCAGCGCGAAACCCAGTGAAGGATCGACAAAACGCGCGGCATAAGTGGCAAACGAGCCGGAAGTGGGCAGATAGGTAGCCATTTCGCCCAAAGAAGTCATCAGAAAATACACCATCACGCCGATGGCGGCGTAGGCCAAAAGCGCACCGCCCGGGCCGGCGCTGTGAATCGCGCTGCCGCTGGCCATAAACAGGCCGGTGCCGATGCTGCCGCCGATGGCGATCATGCTCAGATGGCGGGTTTTCAAACGCCGCTGGACGCTGCGGCTTTCGCCGGAAGCAGGAGTTTGGGACACGGTGGTTCTCTTTCTCGGAAACAAAAGTCGGATGGTAAGCCGCCGCGTCATGTCGGGCGCGGCGGCAAGGTGCGCGGATTGTACGGGAAAGCGCGGCGCCGACCAATCGGCGGCCGGCGTTTTTTCGCTGCAGCCGGCAGCAAAGCAGCCTGAAAGTATGATTCGTGTAGTTTACCGGCTTTGCCCAAGTTTCAGGCTGCTTTTCGCCGGCTGTTTTTCAGGCAGCCTGAAAGCGCGCAAAGCCGTTTGGCGGACGGAAAACCAAAGTGGTTACCTGCCCTTGCGGCCGGCGGTTTTTTCAGGCTGCCGCAGGGCGGATTATTTGTCTTTCAGGCTGCCGTACCAGCGCTCGAAAGCAGCCTGAAAGCGGGGAAACAGCTTAGCGGCTTCTGCCGGCGAGCCTTCGGTGCGGTAGAAGTCCGCTTCGCTCTCCAAGCCGAGTGCGGCGAAATAGTCTTCGATAAAGCGGCCGTAGCCTTCGTCTTCGTCGGCGTAGTAAAAGGCGGTGAAGCGCCTGCCCAAGTCGTTGAAACAGGTATCGTCCAAGCCCTGCGCCAGCTGGCGTTCGACAAACTGGGCGGCGGGCGTTTCGCCGCGCTGCATTTGGGCAAAACCGGGCAGCGCGGCCGCGGCGGCGCTGTGCAGGTTTTGCGATACCGCCCAGGCGTAGTAGTGCGCCATATGGTGCAGGGCGTTGCCGTGCGGCAGCTCGGGCGGGTAGTTTTCGTCGATATGGAAAGAGATGTGGTCGTAGTGCATGGTGTGCTTTCGCTAAAACTGCGCGGCGGCAGCCTGAAAATCGGCAAGGCAGCCTGAAAACGCCAAAACGGTTTTTCAGGCTGCCTTTGGTTTGGGGCGGCAGCCTGAAAGGCTGATCCGCCTACTGCCCGCGCAGAAACAGCGCGTCCAGTTCTTTAAGCGTGAGTTTGACCCAGGTCGGGCGGCCGTGGTTGCACTGGTTGCTGCGCGGGGTGTTTTCCATGTCGCGCAAAAGCGCGTTCATTTCCGGCAGCGTCAGGCGGCGGCCGGCGCGCACCGAGCCGTGGCAGGCCATGGTCGAGAGCAGGCGGTTTTCGTATTCTTCGAGCAGGCGGCCGGATTCAAACTGCGCCATTTCGCGCAACACGCTGCGGGCGAGTGCTTCGGCATCGGCTTTGGCCAGCATCTGCGGCACGGCGCGCACGGCGATGGTGCGCTCGCCCAAGGCCGAAAGTTCGAGACCGAAGGCGCGCAGGGTGTCGCCATGCTCGGTCAGCGCCGCCATTTCCTGATGGTCGGCGGCAAAGCTCACCGGAATCAGCAGATGCTGGCTGTTCAGGCTGCCTGCCGCCTGCCGGCGGGCTTTCATTTTTTCGTAGTTCACGCGCTCGGCGGCGGCGTGCATGTCGATCAGCAGCAGGCTGTCCTGCGCTTGCGCCAGAATGTAGATGTCGAGCAGCTGGGCGATGGCAAAACCAAGCGGGTAATCCGCAGCGGCGGCATTGTCGTCCGCCGTGTTTTCAGGCTGCCTGTCGACCGGCGTTTCGGGAAAGGCGCGGTCGAGTTCGTCGTCCTGATACAGGCGGGCGTAGGTTTCGAGCGCGGCGCGGCTTTCGTTGAGCGTCAGCGCGCCCTGGCGCGGCGCACGCGGGGCAGCGGAGTAGGGCGCGGGGGCGCTGCGGCCGTAGCCTGATCCGCCGGTGGTGCCGGCCGGTAGCGGCATGGACGGGGTGGTGCCGAAAACGGCAGCCGCGTCGTCGCCATCAGCGCTTTCAGGCTGCCTGCTTTCAGTCTGTCTGCCCTGGGCGGCGGCATGGACGCTGTGCAGGATTTCGCCGGCGTTGCCCACGCTTTCGGTTTGGTCGGCGCGGGTTTGCGAGAGCGCTTTGTCGAGTGTGTGGAACACCAGCTGGTGCACCGCCTGGCTGTTGCGGAAACGCACTTCGGTTTTGCCCGGATGGATGTTGGCATCGACCAGCTCGGCGGGCAGTTCGAGAAACAGTGCGAAAGCGGGAGTGAGCTGGTGATGCAGCACGTCGCGGTAGGCTTGTTTGACCGCGTGCAGCATCACTTTGTCGCGCACATAGCGCTGGTTGACGAAGCAAAACTGTTTGTCGCTGCGGCCTTTGGAGAACGTCGGTTTGGCGATAAAGCCGTGCAGGCGGATTTCGCCGGCGCCGCTGTCCACCGCCAGCGAGGCAGCCTGAAAGTCTGCACCCAGCACCGCCGCGCAGCGCTCCGCCAGGCTTTGCGCCGGATAGCGGCAGACGGTTTTGCCGTTGTGCGCCAGCGAAAAAGCCACCTGCGGATGCGACAGCGCCAAACGGTCGAACATGGTGGCACAGTGGGCATACTCGGTGGCTTCGGATTTGAGGAATTTGCGCCGCGCCGGCGTGTTGAAAAAAAGCTCGGACACTTCGACGCTGCTGCCTTCGGGGTGGGCGGCAGAAACCACCGGACTCAAACGCCCGTCTTCGGCGCGGATCTGGCTGGCATGGCTGCTGCCGGCCTGGCGGCTGGTCAGCGTCAGCCGCGACACCGAGGCGATGCTGGCCAGCCCTTCGCCGCGAAAGCCCATGCTGGCCACCCGTTCCAGATCGCTCAGGCTGCTGATTTTGCTGGTAGCGTGGCGCGCGAGCGCCAGCGGCAGATCGTCGGGGTGGATGCCGGAGCCGTTGTCCTGCACGCGGATCAGTTTGATGCCGCCGCCGGCCAGCTCGACGCGGATGTCGTCGGCGCCGGCATCCAGGCTGTTTTCGATGATTTCCTTCAGCGCGTTGGCGGGGCGCTCCACCACTTCGCCGGCGGCGATTTGGTTGACGAGATGGTCGGGTAGGGCGGCGATGCGGGACATGGCTTTTCCGTGTTTGAAACGTCCGCGACGGGCGGATGGGGCGGCATAAGGGGTTTTCAGGCTGCCTGTGTTGCAAGGCAGCCTGAAAACGGCGGCGGGAGAATCAGGCGCTGAGCGCGGCTTTGACCGCGCGGTTCACTTCGCCCATATCGGCCTTGCCGGCCAGCCGGCTTTTGAGCAGTCCCATCACTTTGCCCATATCGGCATTGCCGGCGGCGCCGGTTTCGGCAACGGCGGCGGCAACCGCGGCTTGGATTTCTTCGGCGGAGAGCATCTGCGGCAGGTAGCGCTGCAGGATGGCGGTTTCGGCGTTTTCTTTGTCGGCCAGATCGCTGCGGCCGGCGTCGCTGTAGATTTTGGCGCTGTCTTTGCGCTGTTTGATCATTTTGCTGAGGATGGCAATGATTTTGGCGTCGTCCGCTTCGGCGCGCTCATCGACTTCAAACTGTTTGATGGCGGCGTTGGCCAGGCGGATGGTGGAGAGCGCGGCTTGGTCTTTGGCGCGCATCGCGGTTTTCATGTCTTCCTGCAGACGGGTTTTCAGATTCATGGTCTCACTCCTGATCGCTGTGGCTTTTCAGGCAGCCTGAAACTTGCCGGCAGCCTGAAAAAAGCAAAAGCACCGCAAACCGAAAAAGGTTGTGCGGTGCGGCAAACACGCGCCCCGCATCGGCGGGACGGCTCCGAAATCAATAGTATTTCGGCGGCAGCTGCTGGCTGCGCAGGCGTTTTTGCAGGCGTTTTACCGCAGCGGCTTTTTTGCGTTTGCGCTCGGTAGTCGGCTTTTCATAGGCTTCGCGGGCACGCAGCTCGGTGAGCAGGCCGGTTTTTTCGATGGCGCGTTTGAAACGGCGCATCGCAACTTCAAAGGGTTCGTTTTCTTTTACGCGGATGGTAGGCATATCAATTCCTAAATAAATTCGGTTTCGTTTGCGGCTGCCGCAAGGGGCGGGCAGCCTGAAAAAAGGTTCGGCACCGGGTTTGGGCGCTGCGGCCGGGCGGGGTGCGCCGCCTGTGATGAAACATCACCTCCTAACGGGTCGGCGCGGTCTGCACGGCAGGCGGCGCCTGAAAAACATTCGAGCCGTCATCAAGACGGCCGGCAAAAAACGGCGCGATTATCGCAGCGGCGTTAAGCTTTGTCAAATTCCGGCCAGCGATAGCTGATTAAAACGTCAAACTGCGTTAAAATGCCGCCCTTTACAACAATAAAACAACAGGACCCGACCATGGCCAAACAGCCCGAACCCGTAGTCATCACCCCGCACGATCTGCCGCTGCACTGCAACGGCCCGCAAGAGCAGGCGTGGAACGGCCATCCGCGCGTGTTTCTGCCCATCAAATCTTTTTCCGAAATCGAGTGCCCCTACTGCGGCACCGTGTATTTTCTCGACGGCGAAGCCCACGGCCACCACTAAAGCGCCGCTTCAGGCAGCCTGAAAATCCAGATTATGAACAAACCCGAAGTTACCCCGATTGACCGCCCCGTGCTGGTTCCGCCCGGCGGCCACAAAAAAGTGCTGCTGCATTCGTGCTGCGCCCCGTGCAGCGGCGAAGTGATGGAAGCCATGCTCGCCAGCGGCATCGACTACACCATTTATTTCTACAATCCCAACATCCACCCGCTCAAAGAATACGAGCTGCGCAAAAACGAAAACATCGCCTTTGCCGAAAAACACGGCGTGCCCTTTATCGACGCCGATTACGACGTGGACAACTGGTTCGAGCGCGCCAAAGGCATGGAATACGAACCCGAGCGCGGCATCCGCTGCACCATGTGTTTCGACATGCGTTTCGAGCGCACCGCCCTGTATGCCTACGAACACGGTTTTCCGGTGATTACCAGCTCGCTGGGCATCTCGCGCTGGAAAAACATGAACCAGATCAACGACTGCGGCATCCGCGCCGCCGCCAAATACCCCGGCATCGTCTATTGGGACTACAACTGGCGCAAAGGCGGCGGCAGCGCCCGCATGATTGAAATCAGCAAGCGTGAACACTTCTACCAGCAGGAATACTGCGGCTGCGCCTATTCGCTGCGCGATTCCAACGCCCACCGCCGCAGCCAGGGGCGCGAGCCGATCAAAATCGGCGTCAAATACTACGGCGACGAAGATTCCTGATTCCGCCGCCGCCGTCGCCGCCCACTCGATCGCCTACCGCCCGCAGGTCGCGCTTGCGGGCGGTTGTTACCGTTTTTTTCACCGGATTTGCCCATGCAGCCCATCGAATACTGCCGCGAAAAAGCCCGCAACAGCGGCTCGAGCTTTCTCGACGGCTTCCGTTTTCTCAGCCCCGAGCGCCGTGACGCCATGACCGTGCTCTACGCCTTCTGCCGCGAAGTGGACGACGTTGCCGACGACTGCTCCGACCCCGCCGTCGCCCGCACCACGCTGGCCTGGTGGCGCCAGGATCTGGCCAAAGCCTTTCAGGCTGCTTCAGCGCCCGAGCATCCGGTGAATCAGGCCTTGCAGGAAATAGTCGGCCGCTACGCGCTGCCGCAGCAGGAATTGGAAGAAATCATCAACGGCATGGAAATGGATCTGCACCACGACCGCTACCCCACCTTCGCCGATCTGCAGTATTACTGCCACCGCGTCGCCGGCGTGGTCGGGCGGCTGATTGCGCGGATTTTGGGCTTTACCAACCCGCAAACCCTGCAATACGCCGAGCAGACCGGCCTGGCGCTGCAGTTGACCAATATCATCCGCGATGTCGGCGAAGACGCCCGACTCGGCCGCATCTACCTGCCGCAGGAAGATTTGAAGCGCTTTAAAGTGGGCGAAAACGATATTTTCGATGCCCAAGCCACACCCGAATTTGCCGAGCTGATGCATTTTCAGGCTGCCCGCGCCCAAGAGCAGTACCGCAGCGCGCTGGCTCTGCTGCCCGCCGAAGATGCCCGCAGCCAGAAGGCCGGGCTGGTGATGGCCGGGCTCTACTATGCCCTGCTGCAGGAAATCATCCGCGACGGCGTAGAAAACGTGCTGAAATACAAAATCCGCATTCCCAAGCCGCGCAAAATGCGGCTGGCGCTGAAATACTGGCTGTTCGGGTTCAAACCGTGAGCAGCCGGCGCAAAGTGGCGGTAATCGGTGCCGGTTGGGCGGGTTTGGCCGCCGCCGCCGCGCTGGCGCCGCATACCGAAGTTACCCTGTTTGAAGCAGGCCGCGAAGCCGGCGGACGCGCGCGCAAAGTCGCCGCCGATGCCGGCTTTTCCTTTCTTGACAACGGCCAGCACCTGTTAATCGGCGCCTACCGCAGCGTGTTCAGGCTGCTCGAATCGGCCGGCGTGCGCCGCGACAACGCTTTTTTGCACCTGCCGATGCAGTGGTATCTGCACGACGGCCTGCGCTTTTCCATCAAACACGGCCGCTTTCTCGGCATCCGCGCCAAAAGCCTGCCCGCGCCGCTCAATCTCGCCTGCGCCCTGCTCGGCGCCGAAAACGCCCCGTTTGCCGCGCGGCTCTCGCTGCTCAACAAACTGGACGCACTGCAAAAACACGCCCGCCGCACCGCGCCCGACCAAAGCATTGCCGACTGGCTGGCGGCGCGGCGCGTGCCGCAGGCGCAGATCGAGCAGTTCTGGCAGCCCTTGGTATGGGGCGCGCTCAACACGCCGCTGGCCGAAGGCAGCCTGAAAACTTTGACCAACGTGCTGGCCGACGGCGTATGGGCAGACGCCGCGCACAGCGATTACTACCTGCCCAAAACCGATTTGGGTGCCCTGTTTGCCGAGCCGCTGATCGAACGCATCTGCGCGCAGGGCGGCCGCTACCGCCCAAGCTGCCGCGTCGGCCGCATCGTCTGCGAAGCGGGCGGCGTGCGCGTCAACGGCGAAGATTACGATGCCGCCGTCGCTGCCGTCGCCCCCTACCATTTGGGCGCATTGCTGCCTGAAAGCGCCGCCGATGCTTTTCAGGCTGCCTTGTCGGCGCTGCGCTACCACGCCATCACCACCGTTTACCTGCGTTACCCGCAAGCGCTGCCGCTGCCCGCCGCCATGACCGGCTTTGCCCGCGGCACCGCCCAATGGCTGATCGATCGCAGCCGCCTGAACGGGCAGCCTGAAACCGCCGCCGTAATCAGCCTGTCCGAACAGCACGGCAGCCTGTCTACCGACGAATGGATCAGCCGCGTGCACGCCGACATCCTGCGCGTCTGCCCCACCGCCCCCGCTCCCGTCGTCGCCCGCGCCATCACCGAAAAACGCGCCACCGCCGCCCGCCCGATCGGCGTCGCGCCTCCCGATCAAAGCAGCCTGAACGCACAGCGCATCTTTCTGGCCGGCGACTGGCTGCACCCGCGCTACCCCGCCACCCTCGAAGCCGCCGTGCAAAGCGGCGAAGCGGCGGCGCAGGCGCTGTTGGCACGCTGGCAGTAAGCAAAAGGCAGCCTGAAAAATTTTCAGGCTGCCTTTTGGTCAGATGAATTCGATAAATCCCGATTCACGCCGGCACATTTTCGCCGTGGCCGCGGGCGCGCAGGGCGGCGCGGATTTTTTCGGCGGCAGCATCCAAATCTTCGGGGCGCGGGTTTTTATCGGCGTTTTTAGGGTCGAACTGCGCCATGCTGTCGGCGGGGAAAAGATGGATGTGGGTGTGCGGCACGTCGAAACCGGCGATCATCAGGCCGACACGGCTGCGCTCGGAAACTTCGTCCAGCGCGGCGGCGATGGTGTGGGCGACGGCAAACAGATGCGCGGCGGTGGCCGGCGGCAGATCGTGCCAGCGGTCGGTTTCCTGCCGCGGCACCACCAGCAGATGCCCCTCGGATACCGGCATAATGTCCATAAACGCCACACATTCGCTGTCGCGCCAAACCAAGCGCGCGGGGATTTCGCCCGCAATGATTTTGCTGAAAATACTGGCCATAAACTGCTCCTTTGCTTGCTCGGTTGCTTGAAAATACGGGAAAAGCGCATTCTAGGACAAAAGCGCGGCCAAAAAAAGCGGCGGCAGACAAAGACGGATTAGGTAGCCTGAAAACCATGCCGGCGCGCTTTTGGGGCTGCCGCCGCCCCAAAAGCGCGGCAAAAACGCTACAATCTGGCTCCTGCCGCCTGCGTTTGCCGGTTCGAGCCGCGAAGCAGGCAGCCTGAAAAAACCGCGCATCTGCGCTTTTGCCGTCTCCCAGTAAAGGAAAAACCATGAGCCAATCCGCACTGCAAGACAAAACCATCCTGATTACCGGCGCCTCGCAAGGTTTGGGCGAACAGGTGGCCGCCGCCTATACCGCTGCCGGCGCCACCGTGATTCTGATGGCGCGCAGCCAGAAAAAGCTGGAAAAGGTTTACGACAGCATCGCCCAGTCAGGCGGCGCCGAGCCCTTTGCCGTCTGCTTTGATCTGATGGCGGCCGAAGAGAGCGAATACGAGCGCCTGGCCCACACCATCGCCGAAGCCACCGGCGGCCGGCTCGACGGCATCGTACACTGCGCCAGCTATTTCTATGCCCTGTCGCCCCTGGAATTTCAAACCGTTGCCGAATGGGTGAACCAGTACCGCATCAATACCGTCGCGCCGATGGCGCTCACCCGCGCGATGCTGCCGATGCTCAAAGAATCGCCCGACGCTTCGGTGATTTTCGTCGGCGAAAGCCACGGCGAAACCCCGCAGGCCTACTGGGGCGGCTTCGGCGCCTCCAAAGCCGCGCTCAACTACCTGTGCCGCGTCGCCGCCGACGAATGGGAACGCTTCGACAATCTGCGCGCCAACGTCTTGGTGCCCGGCAGCATCAACTCGCCGCAGCGCATCAAAACCCACCCCGGCGAAGCGGCCAGCGAGCGCAAAGACATGGCCGACATCATGCCCGCTTTCGTGTACTGGGCCAGCCGCGAGAGCAGGGGGCGCAGCGGCGAGATTGTGTATTTGTGAAACAGCCGGACAACAATAAGGCAGCCTGAAAACCGGGAAATGATTTTCAGGCTGCTTTTTTGCTCGGTGTCAGCGCGGTTTTGCTGTTTTCAGGCTGCCTAGTGAAACGGGGGTTGTGAAGTCAAAAGCGCAAATGCCGTCATTTCTACGCAGGCGGGAGTCTTGGCGAAATCCGAGCAACAGATTATTTTTTCCGGCATGGCTAAATGTGCAACCAAGATTCCCGCCTGCGCGGGAATGACGGAGATAGAGGGGCTGCTAAGTTTAAAGGCAGCCTGAAAACGCTTTTTTAAATGCCGTTTTAGCTTCGCTGAAACTAGCTACGCTCGTTTTCAGGCTGCCTTTTTCACTTCATCACCGCGTTACAGGCTTATACCGAATCCGTTTCGGCTTCGCGCCCTCTTCACCCAAGCGGCGTTTCTTATCGGCTTCATATTCCTGATAGTTGCCGTCGAAGAACACCCATTTCGAATCGCCTTCGCAAGCCAAGATATGCGTGGCGATGCGGTCGAGGAACCAGCGGTCGTGCGAAATCACCATCACGCTGCCGGCAAATTCCAACAATGCGTCTTCCAGCGCGCGCAGGGTTTCTACGTCGAGGTCGTTGGACGGCTCGTCCAGCAGCAACACATTGCCGCCGCTCAACAAGGTTTTTGCCAAGTGCAACCTGCCGCGTTCGCCGCCGGAGAGCTGCCCCGCGATTTTGCTTTGGTCACTGCCTTTGAAATTGAAACGCCCCAAATATTGGCGGGCGGGAATTTCAAACTGACCGACCTGCAAAATGTCGCGGCCTTCGGCAATGTTGTCGAACACGGTTTTGTCGTTTTGCAGGCCGTCGCGGCTTTGGTCGATGAGCGACATTTTGACGGTTTGGCCAATTTTCACTTCGCCGAAATCGGGCTGCTCTTTGCCCGAAATCATTTTGAACAGCGTCGATTTACCCGCGCCGTTCGGACCGATGATGCCGACAATCGCGCCCGCAGGCACTTTGAAGCTCAAATCGTCAATCAGCACTTTGTCGCCAAACGATTTGGAAACATTCACAAATTCAATCACTTCGTTACCCAAACGCTCGGCGACGGGAATGAAGATTTCCTGCGTCTCATTGCGTTTTTGGTATTCGTAGTTGCTCATTTCTTCGAAACGCGCCAAACGCGCTTTGGACTTGGCTTGGCGGCCTTTGGCATTCTGACGTACCCATTCCAATTCCTGCTTCATCGCCTTCACGCGCGCAGCTTCGGATTTGGCCTCGTTTTCCAAGCGTTTTTCTTTTTGCTCCAGCCACGATGAGTAGTTGCCTTTCCACGGGATGCCGTGGCCGCGGTCAAGCTCCAAAATCCATTCGGCGGCGTTGTCCAAGAAGTAGCGGTCATGCGTTACCGCAACAACTGTGCCGGGGAAGCGCACGAGAAATTGTTCCAGCCATTCCACCGATTCGGCGTCCAAGTGGTTGGTCGGCTCGTCCAACAGCAGCATATCGGGCTTGGAAAGCAAGAGTTTGCATAGGGCGACGCGGCGTTTTTCGCCACCCGAGAGCACGCCGATTTTGGTGTCCCAATCGGGCAGGCGCAGCGCGTCGGCGGCGATTTCCAGCTCGTGTTCCGCGCCGCCGCCGGTGGATGAACCCGCCGCGATAATCGCTTCCAAGCGGCCTTGTTCTTCTGCCAGCGCGTCAAAATCGGCATCGGGGTTGGCGTATTCGGCGTAAACCTCTTCCAAGCGCTTTTGCGCGGCGGCCACTTCGCCCAAGCCGCTTTCCACTTCTTCGCGCACGGTTTTTTCGGGGTCAAGCTCCGGCTCTTGCGGCAGATAGCCGATTTTGATGCCGCCCATCGGCACGGCTTCGCCTTCAAATTCTTTGTCCACGCCCGCCATAATCCGCAAAACGGTGGACTTGCCCGCGCCGTTCAGCCCTAAGAGACCGATTTTCGCGCCCGGAAAGAACGACAGGGAAATGTCTTTGATGATGGTTTTCTGCGGCGGCACGACTTTGCTCACGCGCAGCATGGAATAGACGTATTGTTGGCTCATAAAAGCTCCTTGGGTGGGTATTGGAGGAAACAGGCAGCCTGAAAACGAGCGTAGCGAGTTTCAGCGAAGCTAAAACAGTATTTAAAAAAGCGTTTTCAGGCTGCTTTTGGCTGATGCAGCCTGAAACGGCTGCGTTAAAGGTAATCGTATGGCGACATCAGAAAGGTTAGTCTTTTCAGCGGGCAGTGATTGCAAATGGCTTGGATAACGGCACGCATTCCGCCGCGAACCATCTCGGCCAGCGGGATTTCGATTTTCTTTTCCCGTCGCCAAAAGTATTTGGGTGACGGTTTTGGGTCTTGCTTCAAAATGTAAAACAAAAAATAGCCTGTTCTACCCTTGCCCCTAACGGTGCGGACATAAAAATTGTCGATATCCTGCCAGGCAACAAAGGTTTTGCGCCAAGAAAACAGGGTATGGTAGCGGATGCCGTCTTTGCCGATTTCTATCCAGTCGGGTGTCAGCACGCCGCGCAGCCATAAAAAGGCACTCCAGACTGTGATGATGAAGCTCGCGGAAAAAAACCAGCCCAGCGGTGAGAGCAGCATCCACCAACTGTCCGTAACAAGCCATACGGTGCCCGGGATACCGATCCAAGCAGATAACAAGACAAGGATTAAATAATAGGATGTGATGCGCCAAAAACTGATTTTGAGTGTGGTGTTCATGGTTTTATCCGAGATTCAGGCAGCCTGAAAACGAGCGTAGCGGGTTTCAATGAAGCTCAAACGGCATTTGAAAAAGCGTTTTCAGGCTGCCTTGGCTTTTGCCGTTCAGGCAGCCTGAAAGCCGCCGAAGCGTCAAAATCCGCCGATTTTGCCGCGCAGCGATTGGATCAGATGCTCTTTCATAAACTCGTCGGCTTCGCGGCGCACCGCTTCTGCGCGCGCCAGCTCGTTGAGATCGGCCTGGTTGCTTTGGGTAGATTGTTCGATAAACACTTCGCGGGGCGCTTTGAGCGGCGAGCTACCGTCGGGCAGCACCAGAGTAAATTTCGCTTTCTTTGCTTCAGTCATGATCTGTTGTCCTTTTCGGATTCGGAATAGAGTTGGGGACCGGGCAGGCAGCCTGCGACCGCAGGAAGTCCCCTCGGGAAAATCAGCCGCGCGCCATCAGCAGCACAAAGCCCAGCCCAAACAGTATCGCCAGCAGCACGCCGATGGTGGCGATTAGGGTGGTGCGGCTGGCGGCGCGGACTTTTTCCAACTGGGTTTGCGCTTCGACCAGACGGGTCTGCTCGCGCAGCAGCTCGATTTCGGCAGCGCGCTCGTTGCTGGTGTGGGTGGTTTTTTCGTTATCCATCATGCTCTCCCGTTGATATCGGCATCGAACTTTGCGGCGGACGGCTGCCGAAAACCGTTTGCCGGCAGGCTGCAGGCTTTCAGGCTGCCTGCATGCCGCATTTTAACCGATTTGCCGCCGCGCCCGGGCGCTCTGCCTGAATCAGGCGCGGCCGCCGACGTTCCAGGCGGCGCAGTTCAGGCGCACGCACAGCAGGCGCCACAGCAGCGGGTTGGCGGTGCTTAAGCGTGCGGCCTGCGGGCGCAGCAGATTGTTGCGGGCGGACTCGTTCATCGGTGCGGCGGCGGCAAGTGCGGCTTCCAGCGCCGCATCGTCGAGTGTTTGCGGCGCCAGCAGTTCCGTATCTTGGTACTCGCTGCGTCGGCCGAACTCGGGCGCGGGGGCGAGATAGGCGGCCAGCAGTTTCCACAGCAGCAGACGCGGGGCGACGGAGGCGGCGTTTTGCCCACGGGAACTTACTTCGGCTGCAGGCTGCCTGCTTGGCGGATTTTGCGGATTTTCCGGTGCCGAAAGGTTTTCAGGCTGCTTTTCGTTTGCTGTTTCCACGGCGGCGCGGCAGGCGGCAAGCACCGCGTCGCGGGCGGCTTCGTCCTGCATCAGAAAGGCCGGCAGCAGGGTTTCGAGCACGGCGGGCGCGGGCGGCGGGCATTGCGTGGCCATCGCCGGCAGCAGGCGCCACACATTGGCGGCAATGGCGCTGTTTTCACTGTTGCCGCCGTTTTCAGGCTGCCTGAAACAGCTGAACAGCGCCAGCAGCGCGGCGGATGCGTATTCTTCGTCATCGGCGGCGTTCTGCCACAGCGGCGTGAGCGCGGCTTCGGCGGCGGCGTCCGGCCGGTGGCGGCGGATGCGCGCCTGCATGGCGTGGTAGCGGCTGCGGTATTCCTGCTCGCGGTTTTCGCGTTCGGCGGCGTAGCGTTGGGCAAGGGCGGCGGGGCTGTCGGCAAAGAAAATACCGTCGCCGTCATGGCCGGGCTGCTGCTGCCAGTCGTCGGGCAGGCTGCGGGCATAGGCGGGGTCGATGCGGCGGATGCGCTCGATAAGCGGCGGGTGGGTGGCTGCCAGCCGCGCTTTCAGGCTGCCTGCGCCATCGTGCAGGCGGCAGAACATCATATGGGCGTAGGCATCGGTGTGCGGCGGCGCCTTGTGCGGCAGGCTCTGGCTGCCTATCAGCCGCAGCAGTTCGAGCATCGGCTCTTTCTGGCGGGTCAGGCGCACCGCTTCGGCGTCGGCAAGAAACTCGCGCTGGCGCAGCACGGCGGCCTGTATCCAGCGGGCGCACAGGCTGCCGACCGCGCCGAGCGCCAGCAGCAGTGCGCCAATCAGGCTGGTGGGCAGCAGCGGCAGCACGATTTCAAGCAAGCCGTCGAAAGGGTGGTTATCGACGTTTTTGCTGCGGCGGTAGTCGGCATCGCCGTCCTGCCCTTCGGCAAGATAGCGGCCGCTGCCGGCGATGCTCTGCAGGCCGTAGAGCCAGCCGCTGAGATATTGGTTCAGGCGCATGTCGCCGTGGCGGATGTGGCTGAACTCGTGGGCGAGCAGCGCCTGCATCTGGTCGCGCGTAAGCTGCTCGAGTGCGCCGCGGGTCACGCCGATGGCGGCATTGCCGCGTTCGGTGCCGGCGGCAAAGGCGTTGATGGCGGTATTGCCGTCGATCAGATAAACGGCAGGGGCGGGCAGCATCGCGGCGGCGGCGGTTTCTTCGCACAGATTGAGCAGGCGGCGCTCGAGAAAGTCGGCTTCGCGCCGCGTCAGCCGCCGGCCGCCGAGTTCGGCCGCCACTTCGCCGCCGCCGCGGCGCAGCCGTTTGATGCGGTGCAGGCTGAGCGACACCACCAGCGCCGCGGTGCCGAGCGCGAACGGCAGATAATAGGCGGCCGGCCTGCCGGCAAAACCGTAAGCCCACACCAACAGCGTGCCCAGCACCAGCGACACCGAAGCGGAAGTGGCCAGCAGCGCGGCAATATACAGCAGCACCAGCCACGCGCTGCGGCGGCGGGCGAGACGGCGGTGGCGGAAAAAGTCCATAGCGGGCTCCTGTGGCGCTGGGGGGGTGGGGTTTCAGGCTGCTTTGGGGTTTCAGTTGTAGGGTGCGCCCCGCGCACCATTATGCTGTTGCCGGTGGTTTTCGGTGCGCGGTGCGCACCCTACGGCACCTGAATCAAAGTAAAGCGTGCGAAAGCAGCCTGAAAAGCGGTTTTCGTTTGAAAGATACGGCGGGATGGTTTTCAGGCTGCTTTGTTTTCAGGCTGCCCATACGGCAGGGCAGCCTGAAAAGCGGGTCAGTCTTTTTGCGACACGATGCCGGGCAGGCCGCGGACGGCGGACATCAGGGTGTCGATTTTGGCGCGGTAGTTCTGCAGGCTGCCGATATTGACCGGCGTGAGCTTGGGCACCGGCAGGGCGACGCTGGCGGGGTTGACGTGCTGGCCGTTGATGCGCACTTCATAGTGCAGGTGCGGGCCGGTGGAGCGGCCGGTGCTGCCGACCAGGCCGATTACCTGCCCCGCGCGCACATGGGTGCCGACATTGACGCCTTCGACAAAGGCGCTCATGTGGCCGTACAGCGTTTCCAGGCCGTTGCCGTGGTCGATCATTACCGCGTAGCCGTAGCCGCCTTTGGTGCCGCGGAAGTTCACCACGCCGTCGCTGGGGGCGAGAATGCGGGTGCCGGTGGGGGCGGCGTAGTCGATGCCGGTGTGCATGCGCACGGTGTGCAGCACGGGGTGGATGCGGATGCCGTAGGGCGAGGAGATGCGGGTGTAGTGCTCGATGGGCAGGCCGGCGAAGCCTTCTTTGAGCGGCTGGCCGTTTTCGTCGTAGTAGTTGCCTTCGCGGCTGCCTTCGCGGCTTTCGCCCTGCTCGAAGTAGTAGCCGTAGTAGGTTTGGCCGCCGGCGGTGATTTCGGCGGCGAGAATGTTGCCGGTGGCGATTTCCTGGCCGCGGAAATACAGGCTTTCATACAGCACGCGCACGCTGTCGCCTTCTTTGAGTTCGTCCAGATTGACTTTGCCGGAAAAAATCTCTTTGAGCGAGATGCGCACTTCCACCGGCACGCCCGCCCGTGCCAGCGCGCCGGCGGCGGAGGTGGTGATAACCGCCGAACGCAGCGAGGGCAGGGTTTCGGTGTCGGCGGCGGCGGTGTGGTGCTGCCAGCGGCCGTTTACCCGCTCCAGCGCCACCAGATTGCGCTCGCCGTTGTCGTCGTCGTTGAAAAACTGGACGTCGGTTACATGCTGCTCGGCGTCGGCGCGCACGCTGACAATCTGCCCCGAATGCAGCTTGAGTGACTTGAGATCGACCGGACTTTGCGCCATCAGGTCGCGGATGCTGCCCGCTTCGATGCCCAGCCGCGCCAGTATGATTTCGAGCGTGTCGCCGGCGCGGACTTCTTCGTCCTGCCAGTAGCTGCTGCCCTGGCTTTGTTCGGACAGGGGCGGCAGCGGCAATTCCTGCACCACCACGCGGCCGCCGCCGGCGGGTTTGGGGTTTTTGCTGCCGCCGGAACACGCCCACGGCAGCAGCAGGGCGGCGGCCAGCACGGCAGCCAGCGCGGCTTGCCGGCGGCGGGTTTTGGGCAGAAATTTTTTGAGGGTCGGGTTGTCGAGAAGCGGTTTTTTGCTCATGGCGGTTTCGGTCGGTGTTCTAACAATCGGGTTTCAGGCTGCCTGCGGTTTCAGGTTGCCGCAGGATGCGGATGGTGCATAAAACATTCTTGGTGCGCGGTGCGCACCTACATTGCATCGGGTTTTCAGGCTGCCGTTTCGGCGGCCAGCTCGTCCAGCACCTGACGCGGCGCGGCTTCAAAGGCGGCGGCCTGCGCCAGCATGGCGGCGGGTTCGGCAAATTCCAAGTGCCGCTCGCATTCGATAAAGCCCCATTCCTGATCGACGGCAATCAGGGTCAGCAGCAGGCGGCCGTCGGGATGGCAAAGGGCGTCGTAAAGATAGCGGCCGTCTTCGCTGGCGCCGCCGAACAGGTCGGCACGCTGCCATGTCGCGGCATTAGGGCAGGGCGCACCGGCGGGCAGATGATTGTAACTGCGCCAGCGCAGGGGGCTTTCAGGCTGCTTTGGGCTTTCAGGCTGCATGGCCGTTCTCCGCTTCGAGAATATACAGCGAAGTGCGCTCGCGGCGGCGGGCGAAGGCCAGCGGGTCGGTATCGTCGGCGGCTTTCGGGTGCTGCGGCGCGGTTTGCAGGTGGTTCGCCAAGCGCAGGCCGGCAGCCTGAAACCATTGCGCTAATGCCTGCGGTTCGCGCAGGCCGAGATGTTCGGCCAAATCGGACATTACCAGCCACAACTGCCCCAGCGGCGTAAGCCGTTCTCGGGCGCCGGCCAGCAGGGCGCGCAGCATGGCGTGGCCGGGGTCGTAAAGCGCGGTTTCCAGTTCGGACGTGGGCTTGGCGGGCAGCCACGGCGGATTGCAGACAATCAGGTCGGCGCGGCCTTGGGGAAACAGGTCTTGCTCCAGCAGACGGATATCGGCGCCGGCGCGGGCGAAATTGGCGCGGGCGGCGGCGATGGCGCGCGGGTTGGTGTCGGTGGCGCTGATGTCGCGCAGGCCGCGCTGGTGCAGCAGCAGCGCCAGCACGCCGCTGCCGGTGCCGATGTCCCAGGCCGTGTGCGCGTTTGCCGGCAGCGGCGCTTGGGCGACTAGCTGCAGATATTCGCCGCGCAGGGGTGAAAACACGCCGTAGGGCACATGGATGCGCTCTGCCAGCACGCCGGTATCGACGCCGCTCTGCTGCCACTGCCAGGCGCCGATAAAGCCCAGAAGCTGGTTTAAGGGCAGTAGGAAAGGCTCGCGGTTGGCTTCGCCGTAAACGGCGGCCAGCGCGGCGGCAACATCGGGCGCGCGCGGCAGGCGCAATTCAAAACCGGGGTCGATCCGCACCAGCAGCATATCGGCGCCGCGGGCGGCCTGCGACTGCGCCAGCCGGTGTTTGTGAAAGGCTTCGGCGGGCGTGGCGGCGGGTTTGGGCGTCTTACGCAGGCGTTTTTTCAGCGCCGCCAAAACCTGCTTGGCATTGTGGTAGTCGCCCTGCCACAGGGTAGCGCGGTTTTGGCAGGCAGCCTGAAAAATCTCGCGGGCGCTGCATTCGCGCACCGCCTGCGCGCTGGGCGGCGGACTGCGGAAAGCAGGGCTGCGGTATTCGGTTTCAAGGTTCTGCGGCAGAACGGTAATCATCGCTAGTCTTTCCGAAAAAACGGCTTTCAGGCTGCCTGCTGCGGGCGGGAAAAATCGGGGTGGCGGATCAACAGCAGAATCAGCAGCAGCGCCGGCAGCACCAGCGCGGCGCCGGCAAAGCCGATATTGGCGATGCCCAAATGGGCGGCGGCGTATCCGCCCAGCAGCGCGCCGCCGCCGATGCCGATATTGTACAGGCCGGAAAACAGCGCCATCGCCAGATCGGAAGCGTCCGGCGCCGCTTCCAGCACTTTGGCCTGCATCGACAGCGACAGCACGATAATTCCCACGCCCCAATACAGGCACAGTCCATACAGCGCCCACGGCATGCCGGACAGGGGCAGCAGCAAAAGCATCGCCGAGAGCATCATCAGCGCGCTGGCGGCCAGCAGCAGCCCGGCGTGCCGCGCAAACAGCCAGCCGAAAAGGTAAGAGCCGATAAAGCCGGCAGCGCCGTAGCCCAAGAGTAATACCGTTACCTGCGCCGGCGACAGCTTCGCGTGCTGCAGGGCAAAGGGTTCGATATAGCTGTAGGCGGTGAAATGGGCGCTGACGCCCAGCGCGGTCAGCACATACAGCATCCGCACCACCGGCCGCGACAGCAGCGCAGGCAGGCTGGCGAGCGAACCGCTGTTGCGACTGGGCAGGCGTGGCAGGCGTTTGGCCAGTATCAGCCCCACCGCCAGCGCGCCGGCGCCGATAGCGGCGAAACTCACGCGCCAGCCCGCACTCTGGCCGAGCAGCTTGCCCAGCGGAATGCCGAGCACCATCGCCAGCGTCGTTCCCATTACCAGCAGCCCCAAAGCCTTGTGCTGGCGGCCTTTGGGCGCAATCCGCACCGCCAGCGAGGCGGTTACCGACCAAAACAGCGCGTGCGCCAGCGCCACCAGCACCCGTGAAGCCAGCAGCACTTCAAAGCGCGGCGCGAGCACCGACACCAGATGGCCGAGCACAAACAGCGCAAACACAAACAACAACAGGCCGCGCCGCTCCCAACGGCGGGTGAGCAGCATCAGCGGCAGCGAGGCGAGCGCCACAATCCACGCATACACCGTCATCATCACGCCGATGCGGGTGGCCGGCAGCGCGAAAGACGCGCCGATGTCGCTGAGCATGGCAATCGGGATAAATTCGGTGGTGTTGAAAATAAAGGCGGCGCAGGCCAGCGCGGCCACGCCTGCCCACGAGCGGCGCACCGCGGCTTCGGCGGCGCTTTCGTCGTGCTCCGGGGCGGGTTCTTCGGCGGTAGTGTGCATGGTGTGTGTTTATACTGATAGAAAAAGGGGCGATTATAACGGGACTTTCCCGCCCGGGGTGGCCGGCGTCTGCTTGGCAAACGGCAAAAACCGTTTTCAGGCTGCCTGTTGCCCAAGACTGCCGCCGGCGGCGCCGTCCACAGGCAGCCTGAAAGGCGAAAGCAGCCTGAAAAACGTCTGGTTTTTTTCAGGCTGCCTGTTATTTTTCCCCCGCCTTGTCCGCGCGCAAACCCGTGCGCGGCGATTAAGCTATAATCGCGCCTTTCTTTGTTCCGCCCAAGGCAAACGCCATGCAGCTTCCCACCGAAATCCGCATCAGCAGCGCGCGCGACGCGCTCACGCTTAGCTACGGCGATCTGCAGCACACGCTGGATGCCGAATTTCTGCGCGTTTATTCCCCCAGCGCCGAAGTGCGCGGCCACGGCCGCGGCCAGGAAAAACTGCAAACCGGCAAACGCGGCGTCTTGATCGAAGACATTTCGCCCGCCGGCAATTACGCGCTGAAAATCCGTTTTTCCGACGGCCACGACAGCGGCCTTTTCGATTGGGACTATCTCTACCGCTTAGGCAGCAGCCGCGAAGCGATGTGGCAGGACTATCTGGCGCGGCTGGCAGCGGCTGGCGCTTCGCGCGATGTGGATTCCACGCCGGCGAAAAAAGGCAAAAACTGCGGCGGCTGCGGCGGCCATTGAGAATATTGTTTTCAGGCCGCCACAAGCCTTTTCAAGGCAGCCTGAAAGTTTGTGCAAACCGTTTGACACGGGCTAAGCCCATTGCGAATCCTTATGCAAAACAGCGATCTGTTCCTTACCCTGCTGATTCTCGCCACCTGCGGCATCAGCGCCGTCGGTTTTTCCAACCGGCTGTTTTTCCAGCGTTATCAGTTTCACGTCGGCGCCATTTTGCGTGCCAAACAATACGAGCGCCTGATTACTTCGGGCTTTTTGCACGCCGATTGGACGCATCTGCTCTTTAATATGCTGACGCTGTATTTTTTCCACGAGATTATTCTGGTTTTATACGGCCCGATATGGTTTTTCGCGCTGTATTTCGGCGCGCTGATCGCCAGCAACCTGTTCAGCCTGCTGCTGTACCGCAACCGGCCGTCCTACGCCGCCATCGGCGCGTCCGGCGCGGTGTCGGGCATTTTGTTCGCGTCCATCGCCATCGCGCCGGAAATGATGATCCGTTTTTTGTTTATCCCCATTGACATCCCCGCCTGGCTGTTTGCCACCGGCTACTTTGCCTATTCGGTATACATGATGCTCAACCCGCGCCCGCACGACAATATCGGCCATGCCGCGCATCTGGGCGGTGCGGTGTTCGGTTTTGCCTTTGTGATTGCGCTGACGCCGCAGCTGCTGGCGGCCAACGGCCTGTATATCGGCATTATGTCGCTGCCGCTGCTGTATATGGGCTTTGAGCTGTTCTTAAACAAAAAACGGCGCTAAACCCGTTTTCTGGCAGCCTGAAACCCCTTTTCCCGAACCATCCGACCTACGAAAGCCCCCGATTATGAGCGATTCCGACAAACAAACCCACTTCGGCTACCAAACCGTAAACGAAAGCGAAAAAGCCGGCCGCGTGGCGCAGGTGTTCCACTCGGTAGCCAAAAACTACGATTTGATGAACGACGTAATGTCCGGCGGCCTGCACCGCCTGTGGAAGCACTTCACCATCAACACCGCCTATGTACCCGCCGGCGGCAAAGTGCTGGATATTGCCGGCGGCACCGGCGATTTGTCGCGCGGCTGGGCGAAGAAAGTCGGCCGCGACGGCGAAGTCTGGCTCACCGACATCAATTCCTCCATGCTCGGCGTCGGCCGCGACCGCTTGCTCAACGAAGGCCTGGTGCTGCCGGTGGCGGTGTGCGACGCGGAAAAACTGCCTTTCCCCGACGATTATTTCGACCTGGTTTCCGTGTCCTTCGGCCTGCGCAACATGACGCACAAAGACATCGCCCTGCAGGAAATGCGCCGCGTGCTCAAACCCGGCGGCACCCTGCTGGTGCTGGAATTTTCCAAAGTCAACAAAACTCTCGAGCCGGCCTACGATCTCTATTCCTTCAAACTGCTGCCGCTGATGGGGCGCCTGATCGCCAAAGACGCCGACAGCTACCAGTATCTGGCCGAATCCATCCGCATGCACCCCGACCAGGAAACGCTCAAGCAGATGATGCTCGATGCCGGTTTTTCCCGCGTCGATTACCAAAACCTCACCGCCGGCGTCGTCGCCCTGCACAAAGGCGTGAAATAAGGGCAAACCGGATTACCCAACCGAACGGCCGGACTTCGCAATGGAAGTCCGGCCGTTTTTGCGCTTTCAGGCAGCCTGAAAGCCCCGCCCCTATTTTTTCAGGCTGCTGGCAACGCCGGCGGCAACGATTATGGCGATGCCGGCGGCCTCCTGCCCGCCCAGCGCTTCGCCGAGCCACAGGGCGCCGTAGAGGGCGGAGAAGACCACGGTAAGGTAGGAGAGGGCGGCAACGGTAAAGGTGCGGCCGACCTGGTAGGCGCGGGTGAGCGCCAGTTGGGCGAACATCGCGCTCAGGCCGATGCCCGCCACATAAGGCAGGCTCTCGAGCGACGGGCGGTGCCAGCCGGCGCGGCTGGCGAGTATTGCCGACACCACGGCGGCCACGGCGGAGAAATACCACACCACCCGCCAGGTCGGCTCGCCCATGCGCGAGAGTCCGCGCACCTGCAGATAGGCGGCGCCGGCGCAAAAGCCGCTGCCCAGCCCCACCAGCGCCGCCCATTCCTGGCCGCTGTGAAAAGCCGGCCGCAGAATCAGCGCGATGCCGCCCAAGCCCGCCAGCAGCGCGAGCCAAATGCGCAGCGGCGGCCGTTCCCGATACACCAGCACCGACAGCAGCGCGAGAAACACCGCCGAGGTGTAGTTGAGGGTAATCGCGGTGGCCAGCGGCAGATGGGTGATACCGTAGAAAAACAGCACCAGCCCGGCGGTGCCGGTCAGCCCGCGGCCGATATGCGCTTTAAGGTGCGGCGTTTTCAGGCTGCGTTTGAATAGGGCAGCCTGAAAACCGAGCACCAGCACCGCCACCATCACCCGCCAGAACACCAGCTCGTAATGGCTCATGGCAAAACGGCGGCCGGCGGCTTTCACCAGCACGCCCATCACGGTGAAGCAGACGGCGGCAACAATAATCCAGCCCGATCCGAGCGGGTCTTTTTTGGCGGTGGCGGAAGTGTCGGTGTGGGACATAGTGGCAATACGGGGCAAAAGGCTGCCTGAAAGCAGCCTGAAAAGGATAGGGGACGATGCGGGCGGCAAAAACCAAAGCAGCCTGAAAAATACAGGCCGCTGATTTTCAGGCTGCCTTTGGCGGATTGTCCGCGACGTGCCAGCCGACGCGTTTCCGCTTGCGCTTGCGGAGGAGGACTAGGGTGGGGGGCGGTGGCCGTTGCGGAAAACTTTTACCGATCGGCTGCGGCAGCAGTTGTAGCTTGGATCGCGACCCAACAATGCGGTTAGATTCCTTGCTGATGTTGGGTTTGCAACCCAACCTACCTGCTGCCACTCCCACCCCAACCCTCCCCCGCGCTTGGGACGTAGGGGAGAGAGCAAGGTGCACGGCAGGATGGCGGTTTCAGGCTGCCTATTTGAGCATGTTTTTAATCACGCCCATCACGCTGCGGGAGATGGTGCGGGTGATTTGTTTGTTGATTTGGTCGCCTACCGAATCGGCCAGGTCGTAAGCCATGCCCTGGTTGGATTTTTTGCGGCTGCCGAAGAGTCCGCCGAGAAAGCCGCCGACGATGCCGCCGCCGGATTGCGCTTCGCTTTTGCTTTCGGCTTTGGCGGCGCTTTTTTGTGCGGCTTGGGCTTCGGCTTGGGCGGCAGCCTGCTGCGCCTGTTCGGCTTCAAACTGCTGCAGAGCTTCGTAGGCGGAGAAGTTGTCCACCGCGTCTTTGTAGTGGTGGTAAAGGATGTCGGACTGGAAGGCGGCCTGGCGCTCGGCGTCGGCAAGCGGGGCGAGCTGCGACTGCGGCGGCATAATCCAGGCGCGTTCCACCGGTGCGGGCATGCCTTTTTCGTCGAGCAGCGACACCAGCGCTTCGCCGATGCCCAATTCGCCGATGGCTTCGGCCACTTTGAGATTGGGGTTGCTGCGGAAGGTGTCGGCGGCGGCTTTCACGGCCTTTTGGTCGCGCGGGGTAAAGGCGCGCAGGGCGTGCTGGACGCGGTTGCCGAGCTGGCCGAGCACGCTGTCGGGAATGTCCAGCGGGTTTTGGCTGACGAAATACACGCCCACGCCTTTGGAGCGGATCAGGCGCACCACCTGCTCGATCTGCTGCATCAGCGCGGGGGCGGGGTTGTCGAACATCAGATGCGCTTCGTCGAAAAACAGCACCAGCTTGGGCAGTGGCAGATCGCCGCTTTCAGGCAGCATTTCAAAGAGTTCGGCCAGAAACCACAGCATAAAGGCGCTGTAAAGGCGCGGCGAGCGGATCAGTTTTTCGGCGTTGAGAATATTGACCACGCCGCGGCTGCCGTCGGTTTGCAGCCAGTCGGCCAGATTGAGTTCAGGCTCGCCGAAAAAGCGCTCGGCGCCTTCGCTCTCAAGCTGCAGCAGCTGGCGCTGGATGGCGCCGACGCTGGCGGCGGAAACATTGCCGTAGCGTTCGCGGTATTCGGCGGCATGCTGCGACACATACTGCAGCATGCCGCGCAAGTCTTTCAGATCGATCAGGTGCCAGCCTTTGTCGTCGGCCACTTTGAAAACGATATTGAGCAGCCCTTCCTGGGTGTCGTTCAGATTCATCAGCCGCGCCAAGAGCATCGGCCCCATCTGCGACACGCTCACGCGCACCGGAATGCCGGTTTCGCCGTACACATCCCAAAAGCGCACGGGAAAACCGGCCAGATAGTCCGCATCTAAACCAAACTGCGCCATGCGCTCGCCGACCTTGCCGCCGCCGTCGCCGGCGCGGGAAATGCCCGACAAATCGCCTTTCACGTCGGCCAGAAACACCGGCACGCCGGCGGCGCTGAACATTTCGGCCATGCGCCGCAGGGTAACGGTTTTGCCGGTACCGGTGGCGCCGGCAATCAGGCCGTGGCGGTTGATCATCTTGCCGGTGATTTTCAGCGCGTTTTTAGGCTGCCCGACGCTGCGGGCGAGAACAAACTCAGTCATCTGCTGCTCCTACGAAATCGGTATCCGCAAAAAGGGGGCGATTGTAGCGCCGAAACGGGGGCTTGTCGCGCCGGCGGCCGCAATGCTTTTCAGGCTGCCTGCCCGACGGTTTGCGCACAAAGCGTCGGCAAGGCAGCCTGAAAGGCGGTGGAGTAGGTTTTGCAGCCGTTACATGCCGGCGGGAAATCGGTTTTGGGGTAGGGCATCCTGCCGGTGGTGTTTGCCGGGATTGGTGCGCTTAAGTACAGGTTGACGGCATTCCCGTAACAACTTCTCGTTTGTAATCGGGTGTGCCATCATCTTGGGGATGAAACGGCTTATCGCGCAGATACAGCGTTTCCGGCATTCCTGCATATCTAACCAGCCAAGTCATATTCGCCTCCCTGCCGATCAAACTTAAATCAAATTGTTCGGCAGTTAGCGGACGATGCACGGTCTCTATTGGCGCATACTGCACCCGCTCCCATTGCCCGTTTGCAACGCGATATTTCCGGTATGGAAAAGTGGATTGCCAATCCGGAAAACATTTCGACAAAGTTACCACCATAAACCAAGTTCCATCGGGGTCTTTATCGAGAATCATCGGCTTCCATTTATCCGACCATTTGGGCGGCACGTCCAAACCGGCGGCATCCAGCACTTCCACATCCTGCCCGATGGTCTCGTATCCGCCGCGATCGCTCAGCTCTTCGCTGGTAAAGCGCGCGTGTAAAGTACGCCTGATTAGAATCACCCTGCCGTCCTGCAGTTTGACTTGTTCTTTCCACGAAATATCGCGCCGCCGTTTCTGCTCGCGCTCGGCGGCCTTTCTGGCTTCGTCTTCCGGCGTTTCGGCAGTGCAGGCAGCCTGAAACAGCAGCGCGGCGGCCAGCAGCAGGGCGGTGCTTGTTTTAAGGGCGCTCATGGCTTTCTCCTTGCAGCGTTAAACGGTGGCGGCAGTTTACGTTTTTTTATTGGGCGCGCAAACGGTTTCAGGCTGCCTGTTTGCCGGAAAAGGCAGCCTGAAAAAGGCTGCGCCGGCTGCGGCGGCGATTTAAAAGGCGTGTGTGCTGGGTTAAAATCGGCAGCGCAAGTACGGCACAACTTTAAAAAGGAGAGTGTATGAACCGGCAAGATTGGAACGATGCCGCAATTATCAGCGCGGCGGCAGCGGTTTTGGCGTGGATCTATCCGCCGTTTGTCTGCTTTATCGGCGTGGGCGGGGTGTGCGCGGCGGCGTTTGGCGGCATTGCCCTGTGGCAGCTGCGCGAAACCCCGGCGCGCGGCCTGGCTTTAGCGCGTTTCGGCTGGTTTGTCGGCTGGTTCGATATCGCGGTGTATGTGTACCGGATGAGCAGCCTGATTCTGCGTTCGGTGTATGGCTAGGCAGACTTTGGGCAGCCTGAAAGCAAAAAAAGCAGCCTGAAAACCTTGGATTGGTGTTTTCAGGCTGCTTTTTTTGGGAGAGCCGTCATTAGCTTACGCAAGTCCGCTGCGTGGGGATAGCGCAGCGGACTTGCGTAAGCTAATGACGTTATTTAAAGGGGAAAAGGTTTCGTGTTTGCGATACAAAAGTTTCAGCCTGCCCCATTCTGCTTGGCTTCCAATTCTTCCCATCTTTCCAGTTTTTCCATCAGCTCGTTTTCCACCGCTTCCGCACGCTGCTGCAATTCGGCGGCTTTTTCGTAGTCGCGGAAGACTTCGGGGTCGGACAGTTGCGCGGCCAGTTCGTTTTGCTCGGTTTCGAGTGTGGCGATTTCGTCGGGCAGGGCGTCGAGTTCGCGCTGCTCTTTGTAGGAGAGTTTGACGGTGCGGTTGGCTTTGGGTTTGGCGGACTTGGCGGGGGCGTCTTCGGTGGCGGATTTCGCAGGTGTGGCAGCCTGAAAAGTCTGCTCGCGGTTTTTGGCATCGAGATAATCCTGATAGCCGCCGACGTATTCTTTCAGGCGGCCTTCGCCTTCAAAGACGATGCTTTGGGTAACGACGTTATCCAAAAAGGTACGGTCGTGCGACACCAGAAACACGGTGCCGTCGTAGTCGCGCAGCAGCTCTTCCAGCAATTCCTGCGTGTCGATGTCCAAATCGTTGGTCGGCTCGTCGAGCACCAGAATATTGGCGGGGCGGGTGAAGAGCTTGGCCAGCAGCAGGCGGTTACGCTCGCCGCCGGAGAGTGACGACACGGGCGACTGGGCGCGGGCGGGGTGGAACAGGAAGTCTTCCAGATAGCCCATCACGTGCCGCTTTTTGCCGCCGATTTCCACATAATCGTTGCCCTGTCCGAGGGTGTAGAACACGGTGTCGTTTTCGTTCAGCGCGCTGCGGAATTGGTCGAAATACGCCACTTCCTGCTTGCTGCCGAGGCGGATTTTGCCGCCGGTGGGCGCGAGTTCGCCCAAAATCAGCTTCAAAAACGTGGTTTTGCCGATGCCGTTCGCGCCGATCAGGCCGATTTTGTCGCCGCGCTGAATCACGGCGGAGAAGTCGCGCATGATGGGCTTGCCGCCGTAGTCGAAGCTGGCGTGTTCCAGTTCGGCGATGATTTTGCCGCTTTTTTCGCCGGTATCGAGTTTGAACGACACCTGCCCCTGCCGCTCGCGGCGCGCGGCGCGTTGGCGGCGCAGCTCTTCCAAACGGCGCACGCGGCCTTCGTTGCGGGTGCGCCGCGCTTCGATGCCCTTGCGTATCCACGCTTCTTCCTGCGCGTGGAATTTGTCGAACAGGCGGTTGTGCTCGGCTTCCACCGCCAACTCTTCGGCTTTTTTCTCGCTGTAACGCGCAAACGAGCCGGGGTAGGAGCGCAGGATGCCGCGATCGAGTTCGACAATGCGGGTGGCAATGTTGTCGAGAAAACGGCGGTCGTGGGTAATCACAATCAGGCTGCCTGAAAAGCCGCGCAACAGGTTTTCCAGCCAGATGATGGCGTCGATATCGAGATGGTTGGTCGGCTCGTCCAAAAGCAGAATGTCGGGCTTCTGCACCCAGGCTTGGGCAAGGGCGACGCGCTTTTTCTGGCCGCCGGACAGGTTGGCGATGGTTTCGTTTTCCGGCAGACCGAGTTCGCCGATGGCCTGGCGCACGGCGGCGTCGAACTGCCAGCCGTTTTGCGCTTCGATTTGGTTTTGCAGCGCGTTCATTTCGGCGGCGAGCTCGGCATTTTTCCCAAAGGGACTTCCTTCGGTCGCAGGCTGTCTTTCCAGTTCCGAGAGCAGCGCATGATAGCGGCGCAGCACGTCGCGCAGGCTGCCCAAGCCTTCGGATACGGCGTCGAACACCGTGGCTTGCGGGTCGAAAAAACTTTCCTGCGGCACATACACCGTTTTCAGGCCGTTTTGGAAAACAAGCTGGCCGTCGTCGGGCTTCTGCACGCCGGCAAGGATTTTCAACAGCGAAGACTTGCCCGCGCCGTTGCGCCCGATCAGGCCGACGCGCTCGCCGGCATCGAGTTGGAAAGCGGCTTTGTCGAGCAGGGCGACATGGCCGACGGCAAAAGACAGGTTTTCGGCTTGGAGGATGTTCATAATCTTGGCGGTTTAAGGCTTTCAGGCTACCTGAATAATGTTAAGATTGCTGCGGGCGGATGTTGGTCCGCCCCGCGTAAAACGCGCGATTCTAACACTTGGGAGAACATTATGGCTTGGTTGCTTCTACTCTTGATTATTGCCGCCGCTGTGGTGGTAGTGCTGATTTACAACCGTTTGGTCGGCGCGCGAAACGGCTATCAGAATGCTTTTGCCCAAATCGGCGTGCAGCTCAAGCGCCGCCACGATTTGATTCCGAATCTGGCCGAAACCGCCAAAGCCTATTTGAAGCACGAGAACGACACCTTTACGCAGGTAAGCGAGGCGCGCAACCAGGCGGCGGCGCTGCTGGCGGCGGCCACGCCGGAAAATACCGCCGCGCTGGCGCAGGCGGAAAACCTGCTGATGCAGGCGCTGCGCGCGGTGCAGGTGCAGCTGGAGGCGTATCCCGAGCTTCAGGCTGCCGCCAATATGCGCCAGCTTGCCGAGGAAATCGCCAGCACCGAAAACCGCATCGCCTTCGCGCGGCAGGCGTATAACGACGCGGTGATGGAGTACAACACGCTGATCCAGATGTTCCCGCACAATCTGATCGCCGCCCAAACCGGCCACGGCCGTCCGGTGCAGACGCTGGAGTTTGAGGACGCCGCTGATTTGGCGCAGGCGCCGCAGGTGTCGTTTTAAGCTGCCGGCAGCAATAAAAAACCGCACCGCCCGAAATGTTATCGGGTAGTGCGGTTTGCTTTTGGGTGGGGCTTGGTTTGTTTGAACCGTGAAATACGCTAGGTTTCAGTTGTTTAGTTAACTAAAAACAATAATTTTTTAAAAAATTTAAGATAATAAAGATTTTCGTTATAATGCCTGTCTTTTTACAACCAGCTTCGGAAAATATTATGTTCAAACACGCATCAAAACTCAGCGTCATCAGCCTGTCGCTACTGGCTGCCATGCCGGCTTTTGCCGATACGCCAGAAACCGAGGACAGTGCAGACAGCGGCGAATTGCAAACCGTAACGGTAACTGCCAGCGCGGACGCGTCCAAAGGCGGCCTTGTGCCCGCGTTTCGCGGCGGGCAGGTGGCGCGGGGCAGCCGCGTCGGCATTCTCGGCAACAAAAACAACCTCGAATCGCCGTTTTCCAACACCGCCTACACCAACCGACTGATTCAGGACAAACACGCCCGCAGCGTGGGCGACGTGCTGCAAAACGACCCCACTGTGCGCATCGCGCGCGGGTTCGGCAATTTCCAGGAATCCTATTTCATACGCGGTTTCGCCAGCGAATCCGACGACACCATGTACAACGGCCTCTACGGCATCCTGCCGCGCCAGTACATCGCCACCGAGCTGTTTGAGCGCGTGGAAGTGCAAAAAGGCGCGTCGGCCTTCCTCAACGGCATGGCGCCGGGCGGCAACAATGCGGGCGGCACGGTTTCGGTACTGCCCAAACGTGCGCCCAATGAAAGCCTGACCCGCGTTTCTGCCAACTACGGCGCGGGCACGCGCGGCGGTCTGTCGGCCGATATTGCCCGCCGTTTCGGTGCAAACGATGCATTCGGCGTGCGTATCAATGCGGCGCACCACAACGGCAAAACGGCGGTTGATGATGAAAAAAGCCGCCTTAGCCTGATTAACGCGGGTTTCGACTGGCGTAGTGAACAAGCTCGCGTGTCGGCCGATCTGGGCTGGCAGGACAACAAACTCAAAGCCACGCGCACCAACGTTACCCTGGCCGGCCTTACCGAAGTGCCCTCTGCACCCAGAGCCTCTTCAAACTGGGCTCAACCGTGGAGCTATTCCAACGAGCGCGACTGGTTTGGTACCTTGCGCGGCGAATACGATTTTAATGACAGCCTTACCGCTTATGCCGCTTACGGTTTGCGCCGCAGCAAAGAGGGCAACTCGCTGGCCAACCTCACGGTCAACAATATTAACGGCAACGGCACGTTCTACCGCTTCGACAACGAGCGCCGCGACAAAATCGACACCGGCGAAGTCGGCCTGCGCGGCAAATTCGCCACCGGCGCGGTGCAGCACGAATGGGCGGCGGCACTCAACCGCTTCCAGTCCTCGCGCAAAAACGCCTACGTCATGGACTGGGGCAACCAGTTTGCCACCAATCTTTACCACCCGTCTTATTACGGCAAACCGGCATTTGGTGCCCCGTTTCGCGGCAACGATATGGACAGCCCCGCCGTTACTGGCCGTCTGAAGCTCACCAGCTTTGCTTTGGGCGACACCCTGAGCCTGCTCGACAAACGCTTGCAGGTTACTCTCGGCGCCCGCTGGCAGCAGATGCGCAGCGAAGACTTCGCCTACAACACCGGTGCGAAAACTTCCGAATACAAAAAATCGCGGGTCAGTCCTGCTCTCGGCGTACTGTACCGCATCACGCCTAGCGTATCGGTGTACGGCAACTATATGGAAAGTCTCGCCAAAGGCGACACCGCCAATGCCACTGCTACCGTCGGCGGCACGGTTTACAGCGTGCGCAATGCCAACGAATCGCTCAAGCCCTATGTTTCCAAACAAAAAGAAATCGGCGTGAAATTCGAGCATGACGGCTTTGGTGCGGGTTTGGCACTGTTTGATACCGCCAAACCGCGCTCGCTCTACCGCGTAGCCGGCGGCCAGGCCGAGCTGACTTCAAGCGGCAAAGACCGCCACCGCGGTGCGGAAATCAGCGTGTACGGCGAAGCGGTCAAGGGCGTGAAAGTCTTGGGCGGCGTAACCTTCCTTGACGCCAAGCAAAAAACCACCGGTGACGCGGCCACCGAGGGCAAACGCACCATCGGCGTGCCCAAAGCGCAGGCCAATATCGGCGTGGAATGGGAAGTGCCGCAGGTGCAGGGTCTGGCCTTTGACGGCCGCATGACCTATACCGGCTCTTCCTATGCCGATGCCGCCAACACCCTTAAGGTAAAAGGTTGGGCACGCTTTGACCTCGGCGCACGCTACCGTACCCAAATCGGCGGCCATGAAACCACCTTCCGCGCCCGTCTCGACAATGTAACCAACAAAAAATACTGGGCGTCCGTCGGCGGCTATCCCGGCAGCGGCTACTTGAATGCCGGTGCCCCGCGCAGCTTCAGCCTGTCGGCCAGCGTGGATTTCTAAAATAAGGCGCAGGCCGTCTGAAAACCGGGTTTTCAGACGGCTCTTTGTCTGATCTGTACAGGCAGCCTGAAAATCGTGCATCTTGTTTTCAGGCTGCTTCTTTTTCCGCCCAAAGCAGCCTGAAAACCCCAAACCTGCTTTCAGGCTGCTTTTCATCCGTTGCGAAAGACCCGCCCCGTGTTCCAAATCGAAAACGCCACCTTCGCCGTGCCCGAACGCACGCTGCTGCATGGCATTACCGTCTCTTTTGACACCAACAAAGTCTACGGACTGATCGGCCACAACGGCTCCGGCAAGTCCACCCTGCTCAAACTGCTTACCCGCCAGCACCGCCCCGTCTCCGGCCGCATCCTGCTCGACGGCAGAGACATTGCAGACTACTCCGCCCGCAGCTATGCCCGCCAAACCGCCTACCTGCCGCAGTATCTGCCCGCTGCCACCGCTCTCAAAGCCGAAGAGCTGGTGGCGATGGGGCGCTACGCATGGAGCGGCCTTCTGGGGCGCAGCAGCGAAGCAGACTGCCAGGCCGTGGCCGAAGCCTTTCGTCTCACCCACACCGAACGCTTTACCGGCCAAATCGTCGATACTCTTTCCGGCGGCGAACGCTCGCGCATCTGGCTGGCCATGTGTCTGGCGCAGCAAAGCCGCTATCTGCTGCTGGACGAGCCGCTGGCCGCGCTGGACATCGCCCACCAGATCGAAGTGATGGCTCTGGTGAAAAACCTGTCGCAAACCCTCGGTCTGGGCGTGGTCATCGTCATCCACGACATCAACCTTGCCGCCCAATACTGTGACGAACTGGTGGCGCTCAAGGGCGGGCGACTGCTGAAAACCGGCAAGCCGGCTGAAATTATGACCGCGCCGGTGCTCAAAGACATTTACAGCGTGGACATGAACATCATCGCCCACCCCGAAAACGGCCGCCCCATCGCCCTGCCATAGGATTTTCCCATGCTTTCCCGCTTTTCAGACGGCCTGCGTGTTTCAGGCTGCCTGCGCTTTTCAGACGGCCTCACCGCCCTGCTGCTTTGCCTGTGCGCCGCCACCGCCGCCGCCGCGCCGCGCGTGGCCACTTCCGACTGGACGGTGGCCGAAACCCTTACCGCGATGGGGCATCCGCCCGTCGGCGTGGCCGACCGCCGCGTGTACGACACCTGGGTAAACTACCCGCCGCTGCCCAAAAGCACGCTGGAAGCCGGTTTGCGCTTCCAGCCCAATTTGGAGCGGCTCTATCAGATCAAGCCCGATTTTTTCGTGCAGTCGCCGTGGTACGCCTCGGCCAAGCCGCAGTTTGAAAAAATCGCGCCGGTGTACGAAGTCGCCTTCGGCACGGACAAAGGCATAGACTACGCGCACACAGTGGCAACGACGCGCAAGCTGGGCAAAATCATCGGCGACGCGCCCGCCGCCGAAAAGCTGGTGGCCGACACCGAAACCCTGTTCGCCAGACACCGCGCCGCGCTGGCCGCCTACCGCAGCCGCCCACTGGCGGTGGTGCAGTTTGCCGACGGCCGCCACCTGCGCATTTACGGCAAAACTTCGCTGTTTCAGGCGGTGTTCGACAAGCTCGGCCTGAAAAACGCGTGGACGGGCGCGAGCAACGAATGGGGCTTTGCCAACATTACCCTGCCGGATCTGGCCAAGCTGCCGCCGGACACGCTGCTGATTGTGGTCAAACCGCACCCGCCGAACACCCGCCGCATTCTGGAAAACAGCACCCTGTGGCGGCGGCTGCCGTTTTCCCGCGCCGCCAACCGCCGCATCTTCGCCCCCTCGTGGAGCTACGGCGGCCTGCCCGCCATGCAGCAGTTTGCCAACCAGCTCGGCGAAAAACTGCCCTCTGAAAAGGAAATCCCGTGGTAAACCGTTTTTTCAGGCCGCCTGCCGTATGGCTCTGCCTCGCTTTGGCCGCGCTATGCGCCCTCACCGCCGCGCAGGTGCTGCGGCTGGAATGGACACTGCCGATTGCCCGTCTGTTCGACGCGCCCGACAGCCTGCCGATAGCCGCGCTCACCGTGCAGAACAACACCCTGCCGCGCATGGCGATGGCGCTGCTGGCCGGCGGCGCGACGGCGGCGGCCACCATGCTGATGCAGCAGCTGATGCGCAACCCGCTGGCCTCCGACAGCACGCTGGCGGTGAGTAGCGGCGCGCAAACCGCGCTGGTGGCCGCCACCGTGGCCGCCCCCGCGCTCTTGGATTACGGCGGCTCGGCCGTAGCCTTTGCCGGTGCCGCCGCCGCGCTGGGCGGCGTGCTCGCCCTCTCGGCGCGGCGCGAGCTGCAACCGCTCACCGTCGTGTTGGCCGGACTGGTGGTCAGCCTCTACCTCGGCTCGTTCACCGGCATCATCATGCTGTTTTTCAGCGAAGAAACGCGCGGCGTGATGCAGTGGGGCAGCGGCTCGCTGGTGCAGGATAGCTGGCACGACAGCCTGCAACTGCTGTGGCGCACCGTCGCCTTCGCGCTGGTGTGCGCCGTCCTCATCAAACCCCTCACCATCATGGGTTTGAGCGACACCCAGGCGCAGTCGCTCGGCATTCCCGTCAAAAAAATCCGCCTGATTGCACTCCTGGCCGCCGCCTTCCTCAGCGCGAGCGTGGTCGGCTACGTCGGCATGATGGGCTTTGTCGGACTGGCCGCCGCCACACTGGTGCGCCAGAGCGGCGTGCGCACCCTCGCCGCACGGCTGGCCGCCTCCTTCGCCGTCGGCGCGATGCTGCTGATGCTCACCGACAACAGCCTGATGCTGCTCAAACACTACCACGGCACCGACCTGCCCGCCGGCGCGGTCAGCGCACTGGCCGGCGCGCCGCTGCTGCTGTGGCTGCTGATGAAATCCCCGCCGCGCCCCGCCTTTCAGGCTGCCTCCGATGCCCTCGCCGCCCCTCTCAAACCCTCGCCCGTACTGCGCCTGCTGCCCGCCATCACCGCCGCCGTCCTCGCCTTCTCCCTCTTGGCCGGACGCTATGACGAAAGCTGGCGGCTGACCGTCGACCCCGCCTACTTCGCCTTCCGCTACCCGCGCATCCTGCTGGCCGCCGCCACCGGCACCATGCTCGCCATCACCGGCGTCATCCTGCAACGCGTAACCAAAAACCCCATGGCCGGCCCCGAACTGCTAGGCGTCAGCGCAGGCACCGCCTTCGGCGCGATGGCCTCCGTCATGCTGTTCGGCATCACCTCCGGCAGCCTCTGGTTCTGGCTCGCCGGCCTCGCCTCCGCCCTCGCCACTCTCGGCCTTTTGCTGCTGTTCAACCGCAAAAACGGCCTCGCCCCCGAAAAAGTCCTGCTCACCGGCATGGCACTGGCCGCCCTCAGCGATGCCGCCATCCGCATCTGGACGGCAGGCGGCGACTTCCGCGTGCAGCAGCTCTTGATTTGGATGAGCGGCTCCACCTACCACGCCACCCCCGAAAGCGCGGTAACCGTCGCCCTTGCCGCCCTTGCGCTGCTGGCCGCCGTGCTGCCGCTGCAGCGCTGGCTCGCCCTGCTCAGCCTCGATGCCGTTGTTGCCGCCTCCGCCGGTGTCAACGTACCCGCCGCACGGCTGGTGCTGGTGCTGCTCTCCGCCGTCCTCACCGCGCTGGCCACCCTGCTCATCGGCCCGCTCAGCTTCGTCGGCCTGCTCGCCCCCCACCTGGCCGCCATGCTCGGCGCGCGCCGCGCGGGACACCAGCTCGTCTCCGCCGCCCTCATCGGCGCCGCCGTCATGCCCGCCGCCGACTGGCTGGGCAGGCAGATCATGTTCCCTTACGAAGTCCCCGCCGGCATGATGGCCACCCTGCTCGGCGGCGCCTACTTTATGTGGATGATGCGCAGGATGTAAAACAGTATCGAAGAAGGAAGCACGGCATTTCCGCAAGCATTTCGGGCAGCTTTTGTCTTTCAATGCCTGCAAACTTTCAGGCTGCCTTTCCCGTATGGAAAAGGCAGCCTGAAAGTTTGGGCGGTGCGGTGGTGCTATGCGGCGAGCACCACATAGCGGCCGCTGAATTCGGCGGCGAGAACGTTTTGCGAATAGGCGCGCACTTCGATCGTAATTTTACCTTTGCCCCGCTGCTCAAGCATGGTGCGGCAGCGCTGCCAGTCGCTCTCTGTGGGGCTGTCGGCGCAGAGCAGCAGGTCACCGCGGGCAGGGGCGGGATAGCGGGTTTCGCCGCTTTGGATCACGATGTTGCCGCCGGCCTGCGGGCAGTTCAGATGCACCAGCGCCCAGCCGCACACGGTGGCGCCCAGCGCGGTGCTGCCGCCGAAAACGGTGTTTTTGTGGTTGCGGTTGGGTGCGTGCGGCAGCAGCAGTTCGACGCGGCTGCGGCTGCAGGATACGACGCGGATGCCGAGGGCGGCGCAGGCGGGAATGTGGCGGTGGAGAAAGTCTTGCAGTTGGTGCGGGGTCATGGTGTTTGGGGGTTTCAGGCTGCTTTGGGTTTTCAGACTACCGCGCCCCCTCTCCCGCTTGCAGGGGAGGGTTAGGGTGGGGGCGGTAGCCGCTGGGGAAACTTTACCGATCGGCTGCGGCAGCTAAAGCAGTTCTGCGAACTGCCACCCCCACCCCAACCCTCCCCCGCGCTTGGGGCGCAGAGGAGGGAGTAAGGTGCACGGCGGGATGGCAGTTTCAGGCTGCTTTTGGTGCGCGGTGCGGCACCCTACGGGGTGGCGGGTTTTGCCGGATTCGGGAATCCGGTTGGGGCGCACTTTCAGGCTGCTTGGGCTTTCAGGCTGCCTGAAAGCCTTAATCGTCGTCTCTGCCGAGGTGGCCGATCAGCAAAAAGGCGAATACGATCAGATTGACGACGAGTACGTTGTCAAAGGCGTCGTCGTCCATGCTGGCAAAGGCGGGCAGGTTGATAATCAGAAAGGCGATAACGAATTTGATGCGGTAGGAGAAGCTTGTTTCGCTGTCGTCGTAGCCGGTGCCGGAGCCGGCAAAGCGCTCGGCATCAAGGTTGAAGGCGGCGGCGACTTCCCGGTGGCTGATGGGGCTGCTGCGGCTCCAGGCCAATTCGCCGGACGATAATTCGGCGCTGAGTTTGCCCTTGCCCTGGCGGTAGTCGCGGTAGAAATTGGTGTCGCCGCTGCGGATGTGCCAATAGAAGGCGCCGGCGGCGTAGGCGACGCGGCCGCCGTATTCGTAGAGCGGCTGCAGGCCCTGCGGGCGGCCGTCGGCAGACAAATTCGGCCATTGGCGCAGGGTTTGCGACACGCTCCAGCCGTCTTCGGCTTCGACCAGCCAGTAAAAGCCGTTTTGCGGCGAGTAGAGCAGGTATTCCGTCCAGCCGCCTTCGCGCACGGCACGCGCTTTGCGCCCGTTTAGGGTGTCGATGGCAGCTTGGGCGTCGATTTCTTCCCAGCGCACCACGCCGATCAGGGTGTAGCGGCCGTTTTGGAAGCGGCCGACGCTGCCCAGGGGGATAGTGAAGGACTCTTCTTGGGCGCGGCGCATGGCGTTGACGGCGATCAGTTCGGCGCGGCCGGCGGAAACGTCCAAATCGCTGCCGCAGGAGGGGCAGAGCAGGGTGGTGCTGACGCCGGCCGGCCACTCCAGCGGCGAGCCGCAGTTGGGGCAGCTTTCGCCGGCGCGCTCGCCTTTGAGCCGGCCGGCGCCGGCGCGGATGGCGTCGCTGCTGCGGGTGTGCTGCAGCGCCAATTCGTCCAGTCCTACCATGCGGCCGAAAAAGACTTCGGCGCTTTCAGGCTGCCTGCCGCCGCTGTAATCGACGGTGAGAAACAGGTTTTCGCAGCGCCAGTCGGCGGCGCGGTTGTCAAAGCGTGCCGGCACTTCAAAGGGCAGCTCGCCTTCGGCGGCGGTTTCGGAAAGGGTGATTTCGCGCACGTCGGCAGCGGTGAAGCGGCGGCCGCCGTAGTCCAGGAGGCTGAAGCCGGCGCGGATGTCGTCGAAAGCGGGCAGGGCGGCGGGAGCGTCGGCGGGGCGGGTGAGCGAGTACAGGTCGCCCGATTCGGAAAGCCAGCCGCTGCCGCCGTCGTCAAACAGCAGATACCATTCGTTCCACATGCCGGCGTCGTAGCGCACCTGCAGGCGGCCGGCGATGCGGAAGCTGCGGGTGGCGAAGATGCCGGTGGTGCCGATTTGCAGCGGGCTGAAGTCTTCGAGCAGCGCCGAATCGCGGCCGCTGTCGGTCAGGCTGTCGTCGCGGCGCACCAGCAGGCTGCGGCAGTAGCCGCAGACCAGGGTAACCGAGGTGGCGGAGTGGCTGCGGACGGGGGCGCCGCAGCTGGGGCAGTCGGTGGCAAACAGGGCTTCGCTCATGGCGGCTCGCAATCGGGCGGATGGGGCAGGCAGCCTGAAAAGGCCGGCGGATGCTTTCAGGCTGCCTGCAGCGGGTTTGGGGGTTTTCAGGCTGCCTGAAAAACGTTTTTGCGGGGTTTCAGGCAGCCTGAAAGCGGAAAATCAGGGCAAAACAAAACGCCATTGGCCGGGCGCAAGGTCTTCGCAGTCCCACGCGCCAAAGCGCAGGCGGTGCAGGCTTTCGACGCGGTTGCCGGCGGCGGCGACCATGCGCTTGACCTGATGGTAGCGGCCGGCGCTGATGGTCAGCAGCAGGGTGTGCGGGTCGGCCAGTTCGGCGGCATCGGCGGCAACGGTTTCGTTGTCGTCATGCAGCAGCACGCCGGATAGCAGCTGGCGGCACAGATTGTTATCGGCGGCATGCTTGAGCGTGGCGCGGTAGCGCTTGGCGACGTGGTACTTGGGCGAGGTCAGGCGGTGGTTGAAGGCGCCGTCGTTGCTGATCAGCAAAACGCCGGTGGTGTCGGCATCGAGCCGCCCCAGCGCCTGTGGTTCGGCATCGCGTATGCGGTCGGGCAACAGCGAAAATACGCTCGGCCAGTCGCGCGGTTTGTGCGAGGTTTCGTAGCCGGCGGGTTTGTGCAGCACGATGTAGTAGTGGGGCAGCGGGATCAGCAGCTGGGCTTCGCCGTCGATTTCCAGCTGCGATACGGCGGCGGGGTCGATTTCGGCGGCGGGGTCGCTCAGGATTTCGCCGTTGACTGCCACCCGCTCATCCTGCACCAGATGGCGGCATTGTTTGCGGCTACCGTAGCGCTGTGCCTGCAGGTATTTGGCCAGTTGCATGGTGTTTTTCCGTTTTCAGGCTGCCGTTTGGCGCAGGAAGACCCATTCGCCGGCGCTGCTGGCCGCTTCGTTGTAGGCATAGCCTTCCAAATCGAAGTTTTTCAGTTCTTCGGCGTTTTGGATTTGGCGCTCGGCGGCGTAGCGCACCATCAGCCCGCGCGCGCGTTTGGCGTAGAAACTGATGGTTTTGTAGCCGTCGTTTTTCCAGTCTTTGAATACGGGGGTGATGATTTCGGCTTTCAGGCTGCCTGAAACGGCTTTGTAATACTCTTGCGACGCGAGATTGACCAGCGTGGTGGCGCCGGCGGTCTGCATGTCGCCGTTGAGCCAGTCGGCAATGCGCGTGCCCCAGAAGCGGTAAAGGTTGGCGCCGCGCGCGTTGGCAAAGGGCGTGCCCATTTCCAGGCGGTAGGGCTGGATCAGATCGAGCGGGCGGACAACGCCGTACAGGCCGGAGAGCAGGCGCACGCAGCGCTGGATATAGCCGATTTCGGCGGGTGCGCGGCGGTAGGCGTCGATGCCTTCGTAAACGTCGCCGTTAAACAGATACAGCGCCGCTTTGGCGTTGTCGGTGGTAAAGGGCGGCGCCCAGGCGGCGTTGCGCTCGGCGTTGCGCAGGGCGATTTTGTCGGAAACCTTCATCAGCGCCGCCAAGTCCTGCGGCGCGAGTTTTTTCAATTCGTCCATCAGCAGCCGCGCCTGATCCAACAGCGGCGGCTGGGCGGTAGCATCAAGGGCAATATCGCGGTTTTCATTAAGGTTTTTGGCGGGGGAGAGCAGGAAATAAATCATGGTGCGGCGTCGTGGAAAATTCAAAGCGCCGCCATTATATAGCGAATCGCCGCCCGTTTTGCCCGCCCCTGTGCGCGCAGGCAGCCTGAAAGCCGCGCTTTGGCTTATAATCGCCGCCTTTTCTTTCCCCTTTTTGAGTCCTTTCAGACTGCCTGAAAGGCCGTTTTATCCTTATGAAGCCTTCCGTTTTAAGCAAACTGCAAACCCTGTCCGAGCGCCTGGAAGAAGTAACCGCCTTGCTCGGCTCGCCCGAAGCCACCGCAAACATGGACAACTACCGCCGTCTCAACCAAGAGCACGCCGAGCTTACGCCCATCGTGGAAACCTACCACGCCTACACCCAAGCGCAAAACGATTTGGCAGACGCGCAAGAAATGCTGTCCGACCCCGAAATGAAAGACTTTGCCGCCGAAGAAATTCAGGCTGCCAAAGAAGCCATTGAACGGCTGGATTTTGAATTGCAAAAACTGTTGCTGCCCAAAGATGCCGACGACGACAAAAACATCTTCATAGAAATCCGCGCCGGTACCGGCGGCGACGAAGCCGCGCTGTTCGCAGGCGATTTGCTGCGTATGTACAGCCGCTACGCCGAGCGCAACCGCTGGCAAACCGAAATCGTTTCCGCCAACGAAAGCGACTTGGGCGGCTATAAAGAAGTGATCGTGCGGCTGATCGGGCTGGGCGCATACAGCAAACTCAAATTTGAAAGCGGCGGCCACCGCGTGCAACGCGTGCCTGCCACCGAGAGCCAAGGGCGTATCCACACATCCGCCTGCACCGTCGCCGTGATGCCCGAAGCGGACGAGTTGGAAGAAATCCAGCTCAACCCCGCCGATTTGCGCATCGACACCTTCCGCGCATCGGGCGCGGGCGGCCAGCACATCAACAAAACCGATTCCGCCGTACGCATCACCCACCTGCCCACCGGCATGGTGGTGGAATGCCAAGACGGCCGCAGCCAGCACGCCAACAAAGCCCAAGCGATGAAAGTCTTGGCCGCGCGGCTCAACGACGCGCAAAAACGCGAAGCCCAAGCCAAAGAAGCCGCCGAGCGCAAATCCCTTATCGGCAGCGGCGACCGCAGCGAGCGCATCCGCACCTACAACTACCCGCAAGGCCGCGTTACCGACCACCGCATCAATCTCACCCTGCATAAGCTCGATTTTGTGATGGACGGCGATATGGAAGAGATTACCGCCGCGCTGATTGCCGAGCATCAGGCGGAATTATTGGCGGCGATGGGGGATTAAAGCCGAAGGCAGCCTGAAAACGCCAAACAGGCTTTCAGGCTGCCTGAATCCCAACAGGAAACCAACCTATGTCCTTCACCTTCCGCCGCCACAAAAAACTGCACAAACAGGCCTACGCCGCCTTCGACGCAGGCGAACTCGCCCAAGCCGCCGGATACTTCGCCAAACTCGTCAAACAATTTCCCGACGACAGCAGCTACCACTACATGCAGGGCTTAACCGCCAAAAACCGCCTTGACTGGCATACCGCCCTCGCCGCCAACCTGCGCGCCATCGAATGCGCCGAAGCATTCGATGAAGCCGCGCACTGGAACGCTGCCATTGCCGCCACCGCCCTGCACGACTGGCACACCGCCCGCCGAATGTGGGCGGCCTGCGGCATCAGTGTCCCCGAAGGCGAAGGCGAAATCTGTGCCGACTTCGGCATCGCCGTGATACGCCTCAACCCGTGGGCAAACGGCGAAACCGTGTACGCCCGCCGCATCGACCCCGTCCGCGCCCAAATCATCAACGTGCCGCTGCCCGAAAGCGGCTGGCGTTTCGGCGACATCGCCCTGCACGACGGCGCACCAACCGGCACCCGCCCCAGTCCCGACGGGCAAGGTGAAGTCCACGTATTCAACGCCTTCGAGCGCTGGCGGCCGTCTGAAACCCCGACCCATACCGCCTTCGTCCGCAGCCCCGTCGCCGCAGACGCGCAGGCACTCGCCGCCCTGCTAAACGAACACGGCTGGCACAGCGAAGACTGGACGCAAAGCCTGCGTTATATCTGCCTGCGTTGCAGCTACGGCATCCCGCACGAACACACGGACGCCGCCCCAAGCGTAGAGCAGGCCGACACTTGGCAGACCGAGCGCAGCATCGGCATCGCCGCCCCCGCCGCCCAATCTGCCGAACTGGAAACTGCCTTGCAAAACTGGGCAGCCGCCGCCCCCGGCCGCGAAGTTTCCGACATCTGCCGGCAGGACTACCCGCTGCCCGCGCGGCAGGACGGCAGGGTCTGGTGGATCGGAAGCAGCGAATAAACCGATTCAGGCTGCCTGAAAGTTTTAGCGAAAGTTTCCAAACATGATCCGCAAGCGTAACAAGATGATAGATTTCGGCTCGCTCCACCGCAGCAAAATGGCGTTTTACCTGCTGGTGCTGTTCTGCACGGCGGGAGTATGGTTGCTGTGGGCGCAGGCGGTTTCCAAGGGGGAAGTGTCGCTGAATTGGGAAAGCGTGCGCCAAGTGGGGCTGCTGACCGCGTTTACCGTTTCTTGGGCCAGCTATACCTTTTTCCGCTTCCGCCACATCCGCCGCGTGCGCTTTGATCCGCAGGCACAAATGCTGCTGCTGGAAGACTTTGCGTGGAAAAAGCTGTCGTGGCAGCCTGTGCACCGCATCGCCCGCAGCCAAATCCATGCCCTTGCCTACCAATTCGCATTTAGCGGCGAATCGCCGATCCGGCTGCTGCTGGCAAACGGCGAAGATATCCTGATCGGCGCCAGCGGCGATGCTTCCCGCGCCAAGATTTATGCCCAAACCATCGCCCGCAAAACCGGCCTGCCGTTTGTCGAGTTGAAAAAATAGTTTTTCAGGCTGCCTGAAAACGGAGTTGGGCGGTAATACACATAAGGAGAGAAGTATGAATCATCGTAAGAAAACCGGCTGGCTGTTTTTCTGGGGCATCGTCTCTTTCGGTCTGTTGCTGGAAATTTTGGTAAATCTTTTCTTGGCTGCTAAGAACAACTTCGTCGGGTGGCAGAGTCAGGCGATGTGTGTTTGGTGCGTTATTGCCCTGATCACGATTTGCCAGCCGCCGCTGTCGATGCGTTTTCGGCAAGACAAGCTGTGCCGTGCAGGGGTCGTCCTGCTGGCGGTTGAAGTTGCCTGCATGTATGCCGCATACAGTATCGATAGTTTTGTCTTTCCGATCATCTGTGCCGTTGTTTCGCTGGCTTCGATTGTTTTATTGGTGCTGGCGCTGCTGCGCAAATCCAAATCTGCCGCCTAGAATTTTCAGACAGCCTGAAACCCCGCAACACCCACATTTAAAGGACATTTTATGCCCGTGATTATCAAAACCCCCGCCGAAATTGAAAAAATGCGCGAGCTGGGCCGGCTGGCCGCCGAAGCGCTGGACTATATCGGCGATTTCGTCAAACCCGGCGTAACTACCAACGAGATCAACCAGCTGATCCACGATTACCACATCAATGTGCAGGGCGGCTATCCCGCGCCGCTGCATTACGGCAACCCGCCTTTCCCCAAATCCTGCTGCACTTCGGTGAACCACGTTATCTGCCACGGCATTCCCGACGACAAGCCGCTGAAAAACGGCGACATCATCAATATCGACGTTACCATCAAAAAAGACGGCTTTCACGGCGATTCCAGCCGCATGTATGCCGTCGGCCAGATCAGCCCGGTTGCCAAGCGCCTGATCGACACCACCCACGCCGCGATGATGGCCGGTATCGAAGCGGTGCGCCCCGGCGCCACGCTGGGCGACGTCGGCCACGCCTGCCAGCAGGTGGCCGAAAACGCCGGCTATTCGGTGGTGCAGGAATTTTGCGGCCACGGCATCGGCCGCGGCTTTCACGAAGAGCCGCAGGTGCTGCACTACGGGCGCAAAGGCAGCGGCCTGAAGCTGCAGCCGGGGATGATTTTCACCGTCGAGCCGATGATCAACCAGGGTAAACGCCACCTGAAAATCCTGGCCGACGGCTGGACGGTGGTCACCAAAGACCGCAGCCTGTCCGCCCAGTGGGAGCACGAAGTGCTGGTTACCGATACCGGCTACGAAATCCTGACCGTCAGCCCGAAAACGGGCCGGCCGTAAACTTTCAGGCTGCCTGAAAGCGCAGCGGGATTGCGAAGCCCAAGCCGGTTTTTGCATTTTCAGGCTGCCTTTTGCCCAACAGATGCGGCGGCAGATCCGTGCCGCCTTTGGTTTATCCGCCGCCGGCAGGGTGCGGGGCGCCGCGTTTCAGGCTGCCTGAACACGCAGTTGCCAAGCGCAAACGCCATCCCGCCCTGCCGCCGGCATTGCAACGGAAATCCGCCATGCTGACCTACACTCCGCCCGAATCCGGCCGCCCCGCCGGCAGCCGCGAATATCCGTGGATGCTGCTGCTTTTGGTGTTTGCCTGGCTGTGGCCGGGCGTGTTTTCGCATGATTTGTGGCGGCCGCACGAGCCGGAAACTTTTGCCGCCGTCGAGCATTTCCTGCGCCACGGCTCGGTGGCAGGGGCTTCCACGCTGCCGCCGCCTTATGTGTGGCTGGCGGCGCTGTTTGTGCGCCTGCTCTCGCCGTGGGCGCTCGATGCCTATTCGGCGGCGCGCGTTGCCAGCGTGGTGTTTACCGCACTGGGGCTGGCCGGCTGCGGCATGGCCTGTGCCCGCATGCTCGACCGCCACGCCGCCCGCAGCATGCTGCTGGTGCTGATTGCTTCGGCGGGGCTGACGGCGGCCGGCCATTTTCTCGGACCGGTGCCGGTGCTGTTTGCCGGTGCCGGACTGTATTGGTGGGGGATGGCGGCGGCGCAGCGGCAGGTGGTGTTTTCCGGCGTGCTCTCGGCGCTGGCGCTGCTGCTGCTGTTTCAGGCCGGCGGGGCGCTGGTAGCGGCCGCCGCGCTGCTGGCGGGGGTGCTGCCCCATGTGTTTGCCGGCTGGCGGCGGCGCCATCTGCTGTGGCTGCTGTACACGCTGGCGGTGGTGCTGCCGCTGTTGGCCAGCCATTTTTTGCTGCTGGCAAACAACCATCCGGCGGCGTTTGATATTTATCTGCGCCGGCAGCTGTTTGGCGTGTTTGGCGGGCTGGACGGTTTTCAGGCTGCTTTCAGCCTGCCTTACTATCTGCTGCATCTGGCCTGGTTTGCCCTGCCGGCCTGGCCGCTGGCGCTGTGGACGGCGGTGAAAACGCCGGCCGCGCAGCGTGCGGTTTTCCTGCCGGCGCTGTGCTGGCTGGCGGTGTTCGGCCTGCTGCTGGCGCTGATGCCGCAGCACAACCGCGATTATCTGGTGCTGCTGCTGCCGCCCTTGGCGCTGGCCGCTTCGGCGCAGCTTGATAGTCTCAAGCGCGGGGTGGCGGCGTTTTTCAACTGGTTCGGCATGATGACTTTCGGGCTGGCGGCGGTGTTTCTGTGGCTGGGCTTTATGGCGATGAACTACGGCTATCCGGCGCGTCTGGCTGCCCGCGCCGCTTATTTCAGCCCGTATTACACGCCGCATATCCGGCCGCTGCCGATTCTGTTTGCCCTGTTGTTCGGTCTGATGTGGCTGGTGGCGGTGCGCCGGCGCCGCATCCGCGGCCGGCAGGCGGTAACCAACTGGGCGGCGGGCATCACGCTGGTGTGGGCGCTGTTGTTTACCCTGTTTCTGCCCTGGCTCGATGCCGCCAAAAGCTACCGGCCGGTGGTCTTGCAGATGGAACAGTCGCTCGATGCTGCCGCGCGCGCCGATTTTGCCGCCGGCGCCTGCCTGCTGATCCGCCGCCCGAACAGCGACGGCTATCTGGCCTGGCAGCAGTACGGCAGCCTGAAACTCGGCACCGCTGCCGACAACTGCCGCTACGAGCTGCTGGAAACCGATCCGCGCACCGAAGCCGTGCCGGAAAACGCCCTGTGGCAGGGACGGCGCCCGCGCAGCAAAAACCAGCTTTTTGTGCTGCTGCGCCGCTAAACTTTTCGCGTTTTCAGGCTGCCTGCGCCGGGGCAGCCTGAAAACATTTTGCGCCAAAAAAAGCGCGGCGCCGATTGGTAAGCGCCGCGCTTTCCCGTACAATCCGCGCCTGTTTTCCCTACCGCATAAGGACTTTGCCATGGCCGCGACTTTCGCCCGCTTTCTTGAACAACAACATGCCGCGCACGGCCTTGATCCGGCGCTGATCGATACCGTTGCCGCCGTGGTCGGCGCCTGCGGCGCGATCCAGGCCAAAGTGCGGCTGGGCGCGCTCGCCGGTGTGCTGGGTGAGGCCGGCAGCGGCAATGTGCAGGGCGAGGCGCAGAAAAAACTCGACGTGATCGCCAACGATATTCTGGTGGCCGCGCTCAAAGCCGAGCCGGCGGTAGCGGGGCTGGCCAGCGAGGAAGAAGACAGTTTCGTTTCCTGCAACGAGGGCGGCCGCTATCTGGTGCTGTTCGACCCTTTGGACGGCTCGTCGAATATTGATGTCAATATTTCCATCGGCACCATTTTTTCGGTACTCGCCAAGCCCGAAGGCAGCCTGAAAACCGAAAGTTTCCTGCAGGAGGGCAGCCGCCAGCTGGCCGCCGGCTATGTGCTTTACGGCCCGCAAACCCTGCTGGTGCTCACCTTTAGCAAGGGCGTGGCGGTGTTTACGCTCGATGACAAAGGCGAGTTCGTCCAAACCGCCGCCGATTTGCGCGTACCCGAAACTACCGCCGAATTTGCCATCAATATGTCCAACCGCCGCCACTGGGAAGAACCGGTACGCCGCTATATCGACGAATTACTGGCCGGCAGCGAGGGTGTGCGCGGCAAAAACTACAATATGCGCTGGGTCGCCAGCATGGTGGCGGAAGTGCACCGCATCCTGATGCGCGGCGGCGTGTTTATGTATCCCAAAGACAATCGCGACCCCGCCAAGCCCGGCAAGCTGCGACTGATGTACGAAGCCAACCCGCTGGCGCTGGTGCTGCGCGAGGCCGGCGGCGCCTGCTGCGACGCCCGCCAGGATATGCTCGACATCCGGCCGCAGGCGCTGCACCAGCGCGTGGCGGTGGTGCTCGGCAGCCGCGAGGAAGTCGAATACCTGCGCCGTCTGCACGATTAACCAGCAGCCTGAAAGCGGCTTACACGCTTTCAGGCTGCCTGCAGGCGCATCAAACCAGCACCCAAGCAGCCTGAAAACCCCGAAAGCAGCCTGAAAACTTCAGGCACCATTACCGACAACAACAAACCGCGCCCCCACCCGCTCAGGCGGCAGGGGCGCCGGCAAACCGCCAGACACAAGGAATCCGCACATGACATGGAGTATCGATGCTTCGGCATCCACCTACGGCATCAAACACTGGGGCGACGGCTATTTTTTCATTGCCGACAACGGCGAAGTGATGGTGCGTCCCAATCCCGACAGCCAGGCCGCTGTCAGCCTGTACGATTTGGTGCACCAGCTTAACGAGCGCGGCCAGGATCTGCCGATGCTGTTCCGCTTTCCCGATATCCTGCAGGATAGGGCGCTGCGCCTGTGCCGCGCTTTCAACCGCTCCATCCGCAAAAACGACTATCAGGGCAGCTACACCGCCATCTACCCGATTAAAGTCAACCAGCAGGAGAGCGTGGTCAAAAACCTGATCGTGCCGAAAAACGATGAAGTTTCCATCGGCTTGGAAGCCGGCTCCAAACCCGAGCTGATGATTGTGCTGGCCTTTGCCCCCAAAGGCGGCACCATCGTCTGCAACGGCTATAAAGATCGCAATTTCATCCGTCTGGCGCTGATGGGGCAGCGGCTCGGCCACCAGGTGTTTATCGTCATCGAAAAAGAGAGCGAAGTGGATATCGTCATCGAAGAGTCCGCCAAGCTCAATGTGCGCCCCAATCTCGGCATCCGCGTGCGCTTATCGTCGCTCGCTTCAAGCAAATGGGCGGACACCGGCGGCGAAAAAGGCAAGTTCGGCCTGTCTGCCGCGCAGATTATTTCCGCCGCCGAGCGCCTGAAAGCCGCCGGTTTGGGCGAGTGCGTGCGCCTGATGCACTTTCATATGGGCTCGCAGATTTCCAATATCGCCGACTACCGCTTGGGCTTTAAAGAAGCCGTGCGCTATTTTGCCGAACTGCGCGGCTTGGGGCTGCCGATTGATTATGTCGATGTCGGCGGCGGGCTGGGCGTCGATTACGACGGCACCCACTCGCGCAACGCCAGCTCGGTCAATTACGACATCGGCGAATATTCCTACACCATTATCTCGATGCTGCGCGAGTATTGCGACGAATACGGCATCCCGCATCCCAACGTCTTCAGCGAATCCGGCCGCGCGCTCACCGCCCACCACGCGGTGCTGGTTACCAATGTAACCGACGTCGAAAGCCTGCCCGAAAGCGTGGCGGGCATCGGCGACGAGCGCGAAAACTATTCCTTCGCCACCCAAAAGCTGATCCACCTGATGGAAAAAGGCATCGACAGCGAGATGGTTACCGAAACCTACTACCGCATCGGCCACTATCTGGCGGAAGTAACCGAAAACTACATCGACGGCAAAATCGGCCTGCCGGAAAAAGCGCTGGCCGAGCAGGTGTACGCGGTGTTGTGCCGCCGCCTGAAAAAAGGCCTGCAGACCAGCCACCGCGCCCAGCGCCAGGTGTTCGACGACTTGATCGACAAACTCGCCGACAAATATTTCTGCAACTTCAGCGTGTTCCAAAGCCTTCCCGATACCTGGGCCATCGGCCAGGTGCTGCCGATTATGCCCATCCACCGGCTGGGCGAAAAACCCAACCGCCGCGCCATCCTGCAGGATCTGACCTGCGATTCCGACGGCAAACTCAGCCGCTACGTCGATCAGCAGAGCATCGAATCGAATATGCCGCTGCACGCCCCCAATAAAGGCCAGCCCTATCTGATCGGCGTGTTTATGGTCGGCGCCTATCAGGAAATTCTCGGCGACATGCACAACCTATTCGGCGACACCGATTCGGTGAATGTGTATGTGCGCAGCGACGGCAGCGTCGAATACTCCGGCATGGAAGAGCACGACACCATCGAAGACATGCTGCGCTACGTCCATCTCCAGCCGCAGGAAGTCATCAACAAATTCGAAGAAAAACTGCGCTGGGCCAAGCTCGAACGCAACGAGCAGCGCATCTACACCGCCGAATTTTTCCACACGCTCAAACAAAGCAGCTATCTGAGTCTGGAAGAAGACTGATTCACGCAAAAGGCAGCCTGAAAAGCTTTCAGGCTGCCTGTTTTTCCCCAAATCCCACAGAAAGGAAACGCAATGAGTGCCGATAAAGAACGCTACTGGCAGGCGATGGCCATGCTCGAATCCGCCGAAGAAATCCACTCGCCCGCCGACTGCCAAAAAGCGCTGGAAGAAATGGCGCGCGCCATCACCGCCGATTTGAGCGAAAGCCACCCGCTGGTGCTGGCGGTGATGGGCGGCGCCGTTGTGTTTGCCGGCCGCCTGCTTCCGCTGCTGCGCTTCCCGCTCGATTTCGACTACATCCACGTCAGCCGCTACGGCGACCAGCTGCAAGGCAGCGACCTGCACTGGCTCTACCAGCCTGAAAACGTCGCCAGCCGCGACATACTGGTGCTCGACGACATCCTCGACGAAGGCCACACCATGCACGCCGTGCGCGAAAAACTGCTGGCCAAAGGCGCCAAAAGCTGCCGCAGCGCCGTATTCGCCGACAAAGCCATCACCAAAAGCAAACCCATCCGCGCCGACTACACCGGCCTGAGCGTGCCCGACCGCTACGTTTTCGGCTACGGCATGGACGCCCGCGGTATGTGGCGCAATCTCGACGCCATCTACGCCCTGGGCGAACAGCCCTAATTCCAATCCGCCGCCGTTTTACTTTTCAGGCTGCCTTTTCTGATGGGAAAGGCAGCCTGAAAAACGAAGCCGCCGGATTCAAACGCACAGCTTAAAGGATGGCAGGACATGACGGATTTGTTTCTCTTGGCGATTGACCTTGTCGCCTTATTGCTTGAATGGACTTTGCGCCTGATTTTCTGGCTGGGGCGCAAACTGGGCTGGATCAAACAAACCGCGCCCAAGCCCACGCGCAAGCAAACGCTTATCGGCGCAATCGTGTTGCTGGCGATATTGCTGACCATCGGGCTGCTGCAGTAAACACGCCCGCGCTGCCGCACCCAAAGCAGCCTGAAAGCAAAGCACAGCCGCCCCGCCCAAACTGCTTATACCCGCTTTTTATAAGGCTTAGATAGCGACAGGCTTTGTGCGCGGCGGCTTTTCCCGTACAATCCCGCGCTTTTCGCATATTGAATACGGAGCGTTATCCATGTTGAAAAAATTTGCCCTGCCGCTTGTATGTTCGCTGGTGCTGGCCGCCTGCGGCGGCGGTTCTGCCGGCGGTGCCGCGGCTTCCGAAGCGCAGCCTGAAACCAAAATCTCCGGCAGCCTGATCGAGCGCATCAACAACAAAGGCAAGATTGTGGTCGGCACCGAAGGTACTTACGCCCCCTTCACCTACCACGACCAAAGCGGCAAACTCACCGGCTACGACGTTGAAGTGGCACGCGCCGTCGCCCAAAAGCTCGGCGTGGAAATCGAATTTAAAGAAACCCAGTGGGACGCCATGCTCGCCGGCCTGAAAGCCGGCCGCTTCGATATGGTGGCCAACCAGGTAAGCCTGACCACGCCCGAGCGCCGCGCCACTTTCGACAAATCGGAAAACTACAGCTGGAGCGGGCCGATGATGCTGGTGCGCGCAGACAATAAAACCATCAAGTCGCTCGATGACATCAAAGGCTTGAAAGCGGCGCAGACTTTGAGCAGCAACTACGGCGAGATGGCGGTGGCCGCCAAGGCCGAAGTGGTGCCGGTGGACGGCATGGCGCAGGCGCTGACGCTGGTGCAGCAAAACCGCGCCGATCTCACGCTCAACGATTCGCTGGCGCTGTTGGACTATCTGAAGAAAAATCCCGATTCCGGCCTGAAAACCGCTTGGAAAGCGGGCGCGGACGACAAACTCGGTTCCGGCCTGATTTTGAACAAGGGCAATACCGAAGCGCTGGCGAAAATCAACACCGCCATCGAAGAGCTGCAGCAAGACGGCACGCTGAAGAAACTCGGCGAAGAGTTTTTTGGTGAAGACGTCAGCGTGAAATAACGATGGTGCACGAATTTCTGACTTCGCTGCCGTTTATGAACGGCACCCGCGCCACGCTGGTGATGGACGCTTTCTGGCCGATGGTCAAAGCCGGCCTGACGGTGTCCGCGCCGCTGGCGCTGGTGTCTTTTGCCATCGGCATGCTGATTGCGGTGGCGGTGGCGCTGATACGGATTATGCCCGCAGGCGGCGTGTTTCACCGCCTGCTGCTGGCGCTGTGCAAAGTCTATATCTCCGCCATCCGCGGCACGCCGCTCCTGATCCAGCTGTGCGTGGTGTTTTACGGCCTGCCGGCGATGGGGATTTTTATCGACCCGCTGCCGGCCGGCATCATCGGCTTTTCGCTGAACGTCGGCGCCTACGGCTCGGAAACTGTGCGCGCGGCGATTTTGTCGGTGCCCAAAGGCCAGTGGGAAGCCGGCGCCTCCATCGGCATGGGCTATCTGCAAACCTTCCGCCGCATCATCGCGCCGCAGGCCTTCCGCGTGGCGGTACCGCCGCTGAGCAACAGCTTTATCAGCCTGGTTAAAGACACTTCGCTGGCCTCCACGGTAACCGTAACCGAGCTGTTCCGCGTTGCCCAGCAGTACGCCAATTCCTCCTACGACTTTCTGCCGGTGTATCTGGAAGCCGGACTGATTTACTGGTGCTTCTGCTTCGTGCTGTTTGTCATGCAGGCGCATATGGAGCGCTACAACAACCGCTTTGTGGCCAAGTAAATGATAGAAATAAAAAACATCCGCAAGTCCTTCGGTAAAAACGACATCCTGCGCGGCATCGACCTGAGCATAGATAAAGGGCAGGTGGTGGTCATTCTCGGCCCATCCGGCTCGGGCAAAACCACCTTTTTGCGCTGCCTGAACGCGCTCGAGCTGCCCGAAGCCGGCGAAATCCGCTTCTCCGAACCCGACGCGCTCAGCATAGACTTCGCCCGCAAGCCCGGTAAAAAAGACATTCTCGCCCTGCGCCGCAAATCCGGCATGGTGTTCCAGCAATACAACCTGTTTCCGCACAAAACCGCGTTGGAAAACGTTATGGAAGGGCCGGTGCAGGTGCAGGGCGTAAGTGTGGCCGAAGCCCATCAGCAGGCGCTGGTGCTGCTGGAAAAAGTCGGGCTTTCCGGCAAAGAAACGCTGTATCCGCACCAATTGTCCGGCGGCCAGCAGCAGCGCGTCGGCATCGCCCGCGCCCTCGCCATCCGCCCGCGGCTGATGCTGTTTGACGAGCCGACCTCCGCGCTCGATCCCGAGCTGGTGCAGGGTATTCTCGCCACCATGAAAGAACTCGCCGCCGAAGGCCGCACCATGGTCGTCGTTACCCACGAAATCAAATTCGCCCTCGACGTGGCCGATACCGTGGTGGTAATGGACGAAGGCGTAATCGTCGAGCAGGGCGCCCCGCAAGAGCTGTTTGCCAACCCGCAGCACGAACGTACCCGCCGCTTTCTCAGCCGCATCGGCGGCGGCGCAACGGCGGAATAAATCCCGTCCAAACCATAAAAAGCAGCCTGAAAACCGTTTAACGCGGCTTTCAGGCTGCTTTTTGCTGCTTCAGCTTTACTGAAACTTAGCTCACGTTTTTAGCTTCGCAACTTTGCTGCGCGACGCAGGCTGCCTTCTGAAAACCGTTCAACACGGCTTTCAGGCTGCCTTCATGTGCTTCAGCCTTGCCGAAACTTACGCCGCTTGCTTTCAGGCTGCCTTTCCAAGCGATCTTAAAAGCAGCCTGAAACGCCGAGACTCCCTCCCCTGCGCCCCAGCGCGGGGGAGGGCTGGGGTGGGGGTGGCGTTTCGCAGAAACGCTGTGCCTCCCCGCTGTCAAAGCCACCAAAGCCACCGTCCCAGACGCCGTCATTCCCGCGTAGGCGCACTACTGTCCGGAATAAATAACCCATACAAATCAACACACTAAACACTTGACTTCAAAACAACACCCCCTGCATCCGCGCCAGTTCAAGCCGTTCCCGCCCATAGGCGAGTATTTTTAAGCGGCAGATGCCGTTTTATGGCGAAAAAGCCGTCAAAATGTTAATTGCCAACACACCCTGAAACCAGCGGCTCTTTGCCCGGACGGCTGACGGTGATGCGGCACGGGCTTTTTCCATGCGCTTGTCTTCGCGCTGCAAATCGGCTTCGAGCGCGTCTAATCGGGCGAGCAGGGCTTTAAGATGTTTGACTTAGGGCGGTGCGGGCTGCCACAGGCTTTTGTCGGCACTGCCTTTGGCCAAACGGTCAATGCCCATATCGGCCAGCGCGCGGGCGTCGGTTTTGTCGGTTTTGTGCAGATTGTCCGAACGGATGTATGCCGCCATACCGGTGGGTAAATCGCGAGTTTACCCTGGTGGGGAGATACAAGGTCGAATACTTGTATCCGACATTTTCCGTTTCTGCTCGAATGCCGCCTTTGCAGCCGGCTGTTTGTCGGATTCGAGAATCTGACCTACGCGGTTTCAGGCAGCTTTGGCTTTCAGGCTGCCTTTTGTATTGCCGCTGCGTTTTAGCCACCGCTTTCCTGCAGCAGGCGGTACAGCATTTCGGCGCGCTGCCAGTCTTCGGGGGTGTCGATGTCCTGCACGCGGTAGCGGGGCAGTCCGACGGCGTAGGCGCGGCTGTTGAATATTGGTTTTTCCGCCAGCCAGGCGGCGGCGCGTCCCCAGTAGAACTGGCCGGCGTCGTGCCAGGCTTCTTCTAAATCCTGCGAGCGCACGGCGAAGTTTTCCGGTTGGAACATCGATACCGAACCGTCGGCGGCGCGGCGCAGGGCGCGTTGGATGGGGAAGGCGTAGGTGGTGGCGGCAAAGGCGTAGTCGCCGCCGCTTTCGTGCAGGATGTCGAGTCCGCGGCGCAGATCGTCGGCGCACACGAAGGGGGCGGTGGCATACAGGCAGCAGACCAGGGCGTCCGGTACCGGTGCGTTTTCAGGGCAGTCTGAAAGGCTTTCAGGCTGCTTTTCATCCAGTAGGGCGGCGACGGCGTGGCGCATCACTGCGCCGGTGGTGGCGAAATCGTCGGCCAGTTCGGCGGGGCGCACAAAGGGCGTTTCGGCGCCGCAGCGGCGTGCGGTTTCGGCGATTTCGGCGTCGTCGGTGGAAACGATAATGCGCGCAAAGCAGCCTGAAAGCTGCGCCGCTTCGATGGAGCGGGCGATCATCGGCCGGCCGCAGAAGTCTTTGATGTTTTTGCGGGCGATGCGTTTGCTGCCGCCGCGTGCGGGAATGATGCAGAAGTTCATAAGTGGGCTTTTTTAGTGTGGCGCCGCGGTTTCAGGCTGCCTGAAAGCGGCAAAGGGCGGATTGTAGCCGATGGCTGTGTTTTGCGGCGGCCGTCGCGATATAATTGCGGCTTTTTGCGCAAAGAACCCTGCCATGTCCAACAAAAGCAAAACCGAACTGGAACACAATAAACTGCACAAACGCCTGCGCCACGCGGTGGGCGATGCGATTAACGATTTCAATATGATCGAGCCGGGCGACAAGATTATGGTCTGCCTCTCCGGCGGCAAAGACAGCTACGCGCTCTTGGACATCCTGCGCCACCTGCAGGCGTCCGCGCCGATTGATTTCGAGCTGGTGGCGGTTAATCTCGACCAAAAACAGCCGGGTTTTCCCGAAGAAGTGCTGCCGACTTATCTGGAGAGCATCGGCATGCCTTATAAAATCGTTGAGGAAGACACTTATTCCACCGTTAAGCGCGTGCTCGACGAAGGCAAAACCACCTGCTCGCTGTGCAGCCGCCTGCGCCGCGGTATTCTCTACCGCACCGCCAAAGAGCTCGGCTGCAGCAAGATCGCGCTGGGGCATCACCGCGACGACATTATCGCCACCATGTTTCTGAATATGTTTTACGGCGGCAAACTCAAAGCCATGCCGCCGAAACTCGTTTCCGACAACGGCGAGCATATCGTTATACGCCCGCTGGCGTATGTGAAGGAAAAAGACCTGATCCGCTACGCCGAAATCAAGCAGTTTCCGATTATTCCGTGCAATCTGTGCGGCTCGCAGCCGAATCTGCAGCGCCAGGTAATCGGCGAGATGCTCAAAGACTGGGACAAGCGTTTCCCCGGCCGCATTGAGTCTATGTTTTCGGCGCTGCAAAACGTGGTGCCTTCCCATCTGGCCGATACCGAGCTGTTTGATTTTGTCGGGCTGCAGCGCGGCCAAAACTTGAAACACGGCGGCGATCTGGCCTTTGACAGCGAAACCCTGCCGACTTCGTTTGAAGTGGCCGGTGCCGCTGATGAAGCGGAGCAGTCCAAACCGCAAGCAAAACGGGTAATCAATATCTTGGACAACCGACCGAAAGCCGCCGCGCATGAATAAATTCAGACCCGTGATGGAGCTGCTGCTACTGGCAGCGGCTTATTTTGTCGGCCTGGCGTTTGTGATCGGGCTGTTTGTCGGCTTCAACCAGGCGCTGGGCGTGGCACAATGGCAGATGCTGTCGCGCTACACGCTCGAAGGGTGCGAAACGCTGCTGTTTCTCGCCGCCGTTGTCTGGCTGACCGTTCTCTGCCGCCGCTGCTACCGGCGTCTTTTGGATGCGCACGGTGTGTTGCCGAAGGCAGACACCGTTGGGCGCAAACGCAAGGCCGCCATCATGGCGGCGGGGCTGGTGCTGATGCTGGCGATCAATCCGCTTTACGAAGTGTTCAGCGGCTGGCTGGGGCAGCAGGCCACCACCGACAGCCTGCAAAACCAGCAGATGCTTACCCAGCTGCTCGCCCAGCTGCCGCTGCTGATGCCGGTTTATATCGTGTTGGCGGCGCCGCTGCTGGAAGAATTGCTGTTTCGCGGCCTGTTTTTCCACAGCTTCGGCAGCCCGCAAACGCGCGCCAAGCGGCTGGCGCTGCTGCCGGTTTCCGCCTTTGCCTTCGCCTGCCTGCATGCGCTGCCGGTGAGCATGGAGTTCGCACCGTATTTCGCCATGGGGCTGGTGCTCGGCGGCGTGTACCTTTGCAGCCGCGATTTGCGCTGCAGCATAGCGGTGCATGTGGCGAACAATCTGATTGCGCTGCTGATGCTGTACGCCGGCGCGTAGGCCGGAATGGTTTTCAGGCTGCCTTTGGGAAACAAGGGCAGCCTGAAAGTTTTTGTACTGTTTTGCAGGACGGGCGCGCGCTATTGTTCGATACAAAGCAGGATTTTTGCCTGTGCGGACGCAATGAAAACGGAAAAACCAAAAAGTATAAACGAACGCAAGCGCAAAATATTTCAGGCTGCCTGACACAGAGACAGGCAGCCTGAAAATCTAAGACGGGCGCTTATTGCTTTTGCGCGCCGAATACACCGGTTATATCGCCTTTTTTATAGGAGCCGGCCACTTCGGCAGCGTTGTTGCCGTAGAAACCGCCTTCGCTGTAGGTTTTATCGGCGGCAGTACCGCTGAAGCGGTTGCCTTTGATATCGGCGTTGATTTGGTAGGTTTCGTTGGCTGCGCCGGTCAGTGTGCCGGTCAGCTTGCGGGCACCGAAATCGGCAGTCAGTTCAGCCGAATTTTTTCCGCCTTGGAAGCCGGCACCTTTGCCGTCGGAGTTCATATGCAGGCCGCTGTATTTGAATTGGCCGCTGGTGGGCATATTGGTGGTTTCGACACCGTGGACAAAAGGTGTCCGATTATTGACTGATTTTCCGGCAAAACCAAAACGTACGCTGCTGTATGTGGTGCCGCCGACGGCATAATTGCCGTTGCTGTTGTTATTATTGAACCAGGTTCCGGCACGGAGACCTGTCAGGCTGATGGTTACGCCGCCAACGGTCAGTTTATCCAGCTGACTGGCTTGGACAGATTTGAAATCGGTAGCGGTGTTTTTGCCGATATTGGCATTGCCGCCGTTATTGTTGTTGGCATTGCCGTTGTTGTTTGCATTGTTATTATTGTTATTCGGCACGGTATTGTTGGCCGAAGTGTTGGGGCTGCTGCTGCCACCGCCGCCGCCACAGGCAGAAAGTACAAGGGCAGTGGCGCCGATCAGGGCGGCAAGAGTGGTTTTTTTCATAGTTTTCTTCCTTAATCTTTATCGGATGTTTTGAAACGTTTTCCGGCGTTTGCCGGTCAAGGGGCGCAAATTATAAGTGAAGACTCTAAATCCGGCAAATTTTTTACGCTGCGATAACCCCTTGCATTTTTGTTTACCGCCTGTGCCCTGCGCCCAAATGCCACAAGCAGCGGCAGGGGCGGTGCTTGCGCGCATTTTTCAGGCTGCCTTGGCGGGGCAGCCTGAAAGATTTAAGCGGGGCAAAACGCTTTCAGGCTGCCTGAAAATATCGGGCAGCCTGAAAGTGCGGTTGGTGCGTGTTCAGGTTTCATCTTTGGGCGGCACCGGTGCGAACCAGCCTACCAGCAGCAACAGCAGGCCGACAACGATAAAGGAAACGATGCGGGCGATGCCGCCGCTGTTGCCCAGTTCGACCAAAAACAGCTTGGCCACCACCACCGCCATTAGGGCGGCGCCGCAAAACCAGAGCGGACGGATGCCGCGGCGGTGGCCAGAAGTCATCAGGGCGATGGCCGAGAGCGCCCATACAATCGACAGGCTGGCCTGCAGGCCGAAGGAAGCGAGCAGGGTGTCGAGCTGCCAGACAACGCCGCCGTAAAAATGCCACAGACGCATCACTGCGGCGCTTAGGGCGTAAAGCGCGGCGGCGGCGAAAACGGCATAGACGGGGCGGCGGTTTTCGGCATCGTCCAACCAATGATCGCGGCTCTGCCAAGCAAAAGCAAACAGCGCCAGTTGCGGCAGCTCCAGCAGGTTCAGCAACGGCAGGTAGGAAGCGGATTCGGCGGGCTGGCGCCAGTTGGCCCACAGCAGCCACAGCAGCGCGAAAGACGCCAGCGCGGCGCCGGCAGCCGGACGGTAGAGCGCGTCATAGCGCGGCGGCGTGTGCCGGCGCAGCGCGTAAAGCAGCAGGGCGCCGGCAAACGGTGCGGCCAGCCAGCCTGCAGGCTGCCAGGCGGCGGGCAGGTGTTCTGCGGCGGCAAGACCGCTAAAGCGTGTCCACAGCGCCAGCGGCACGGCGAGCATCAGACCGTGCCAAAGCAGACCGTTTTCACGGCGCTCAAAACGCTGCGGCGCGGTAATCCAGACGGCAGCGGCGCTGAAGGCAGACAGCACGATCAGACCCGGCAGCAGACCATGCTGCGCCCAGACGGGAATGCGCGGCCACAGCACGGCGCCCAAAAGCGGCAGCAGCACCAGCGCGGCTTGGCGGGCATGGCGCCAGTCCGACTGCCGGCCGGCGGCAGCCAGCAGCAAAAAGGGCAGCATCTGCAGCAGCAGCGCGGTATCCGGACTGCCCCAGGCGTCGCCAAAGCGGGCGATGGCGGCAAAGGCAGTCGGCAGCGCGCACGCCAGCAAGAGCGCGGCGCAAAGGTTTTCAGGCTGCTTTGAATGGGTAATTTCACGACCGCTGCGGTGCCGATTATGGTTTTCAGACTGCCCTTCATCGGCGCTGGCAAACAGCAGATAGGACGCGGCGGCCAGCACGGCGGCGGCAAAGACGGGCGGCAGCAGCGAAGAAGAAGTCTGCCACAGCAGCGCCGGCCAGGACGGTTGGCCAACGGACTCGGACGGGACAGTGCCGGCAATGGCTTCGACTAAAACCAGCCCACCGTAAAACACGGCCGCCGCCGGCAGCATTTTGGCATCGAACCGACGGCGCAGCCATGCGGCGGCCAGCGCCAGCAATGCGACCGCCAGCATAAAGCCGCGCGGGGCAAACAGCTCGCGCGCCAACAGCGGCAGCAGCAGAACCACCGCCGCCATTGCCGCGGTTTGCAAATTGCGCTCCCAGCGCGCCGCAGGCAGCCTGAAACCATAAAAAGCACCGCATACCAGCATGCCGCCTCCGGCTGCGGCGGCCAGCGCCACCGCCGGCGAAGCGCTGTCTGCGGCAAACACGCTGTCCAGCGCCTTCAGGGCGACGGCCAGATACAGCAGCAGCGCGGCCAGCCGCACATGCGCCAGCCGCTGCTTGCGCGCGAAAAAGTAGGCCAGCGCCGCTTCCAATGCCCACAACGACACGGTTTGCGCGCGCCCGAAAGCCAGCGGCACCGCCAAAGTGGCAAACAGCGCGGCCAGCGCGGCAAAAGCCTGCGCCAGCACGGCAAACGCGCGGCTGCCGCGCCACAGCACCAGCGCAAACAGGGCGTAAACCGCGGCAAACAGCAGCGCCGCTGCCGCCGGCTTGAGCGGCGCGCCCGCAGCCAGCATCGCATACTGCAGCTGGAAAGCGGCAAAGGCGCTGCCAAAGAGCAGGGCGCTGTCGAGCATGCCCACCCGCCACAGGCCGCGCAGCAGCGCCTGCCACAGCTGGGCCAGTGTGGCATCGTCGGGCGGGGTACCGTCATCGTCATCGTTCTGTAAGGCGTTTTCCTGATCCAGCAACACGCGGCGGGCAAACAGGCAGGCAATCAGGGTGTAAAGCAGCCAGTGGTAGAGCAAAAAGGCTTCAGCCGAAGCAAACAGCTGCGGGCGGTAATCGTGGATGCCCCACGAAACGGCAATCAGAAAGCTGCCGCAAAAGCCGGCCAAATTCAGGCTGCGCCACGATTTGAACCACGCCATCAACGCCACGCCGGCATTGAGCAGCGCCAGATAGGAAAACAGGAAAACGTGGCTGCCGCGGCCGTCGGCGAGCAGCAGCGGCGCCGCCATGCCGCCGGCCAGCGCCACCAGCGCCAGAATTTCGGCGTCCTGCAGCAGCGCCAGCATCGCCATCGCCAATACCAGCGCCACCATCAGCACCAGCGCCGCATCCGCCGGCAGCAGCGGATGCAGTTTGACCGCCGCCAGTGCGGTCAGATACATCACCGCGATGCCGAAGCCCTGCAGCACCAGCCCGTATTCGCGGCGTTGGCGCTGCAGCTTCCAGCCGGTGAGCGCTGCCGCCAGCCCGGCCGCTGCCACCGCCAGATAGCGCACGCGCACCGGCAGGTGGATGTGTTCGGAAGCAAAGCGCAGCAGGAAAGCCAGTCCGAGAAACAGCACCACCACGCCGGCTTTGAGCAGCGGATTGCCTTTAAGAAACCAGGCGAGTATCGGGTTGGGCGCGTCCGCATCCGCTGCCGTATCCGTGGCCGTTTTGCGCCGGCGCACGATAATTTTCCCATTGCCGCCGCGTACCGGCGCCGTGCCGGAAGGGGCAGGGCGGACAGGGCTTTCAGGCTGCCTGAAAGTGTTTTGCGCCCTGCCGGCATCGGTTTCGATTTCGGCTTCGGTAGGGGCAGCCTGAAACGCCGCTGCGGGGGCGGCATCCGCCGGCACTTCGGGACGGACGGGCGGCGGCGTCTGCAGCGGGCGCGGCGCGGCGGCGGGTGTTTGCTCGGGCAGCGGGTTTTCAGGCTGCCTGAAGTCTGCCGCTGGCGGCGGCGCGGCAAAACCGCTGTACCGCTGCGACTGCTGCAGCTCTTTCAGCTGCCGCTGCAGACGGCCGACCGTCAGCTCCAGCCATTCGACGCGCTCGCGCAGCGAGTTTTCTTCATCCTGCGTTTCTTGGCGGCGCAGCGCCAGAAACACCGCAGTGACCAGCGCCGCGGCAAAGCCCAGTTGGAACAGGCCGACGGCGGAAAATACCAGTAGCGGCAGCAATACCAGCAACAATGTACGCGCAATCATCTCAGTCTCGGCAAGGCAGTTGTCGATGGCGGCTATGCTACGGAGATTCGCCGCAGGCGGCAAGCCGGCGCGGTGCTGCCTGTATCTTTCAGGCTGCCTGCTGCGGCCGCGTGCTACAATCCGCGCTTTTTTATCCGCTATTGTTCGCCGCCGATAATGCAGACCCTTGTTTTTTTCCTGTTCCGCCTGCTGGCCGCGCTGCCGCTGCGCCTTTTGCACCTGCTGGGTGCTTTGCTGGGCACGCTGCTGTTTTATTGTTCGCGCGAAAACCGCGAGCGGGTGCGCGAAAATCTGGCGGTTGCCGGCTTGGACAGCGGCGATGCGATGGTGAAAAGCGTGCTGCGCGAAACCATGAAAGGCGGCATCGAATTGCCGGTGGCGTTTTTCAGGCAGCCTGAAAGCATTGCCACGCTGTTTGTGCAAACCCACGGCTGGGAGCATATCGAAAGCGCACTGGCGCAGGGGCGCGGACTGCTGCTGCTCACCCCGCATCTGGGCAGCTACGATCTGGCCGGCCGCTACATCAGCGAGCGCCTGCCCTTTGCGCTGACGGCGATGTACAAGCCGCCCAAAAGCGCGCTGCTCGACAGTGTGATGCAGGCCGGGCGCGTGCGCGGCAAGGGGCGCACCGCGCCGGCCAGCCTGCAGGGCGTCAAGCAGGTGATGCAGGCGCTCAAGGCCGGCGAAGCGACCATCGTACTGCCCGACCATGTGCCCGACCCGCAGGAAGGCGGCGGCGTATGGGTGCCGTTTTTCGGCAAACCGGCCTACACCATGACGCTGGCGGGCAAGCTGGCGCGGCTCGATAATGTGGAAACCCTGTTTTTCTGCGGCGAGCGCCTGCCCAAAGGTCGCGGCTTCGCGCTGCACATCGCCCCGCTTTCAGGCTGCCTGAACGGCGATAAGGTACACGATGCACGGCTGGTTAATGAAAACGTCGAAGCCTGGGTGCGCCGTTTCCCCGCCCAATACCTGTTTGCCTACAACCGCTACAAACACCCCGCCGGCGCCCCCGAGCGCCCGCCGCAGTAGCCGCCGCCGGCGCATTCCACTATAATCGCGCCCGCAGCCAAACCGCCATATCCAAAGGAAAAAATTATGTACGACTACCAATCCGAAGCCACCAAGTTTCTCAACAACTACATCGAAGAGCATCCCGAAGAAGCGCAGCAGCGCCTGGTCAACCGCAACCTGCTGTGGGATGTCGAACTCAATCCCGAAGATGAAGCCGACTACGCCGCCGCCAAGCTGGCGAAAAAGCCCTATACCTATTATCAGATGGACTAAACGCGCGCAGGCAGCCTGAAAAATGTCCGTCCACACCCCGCCGTTTGATGCCGAACTTTTGGCCTATCTGCGCCGCCACAGCCGCGCCGAGCATCCGCTGCTGGCGCAAATCCGCCGCGAAACCGCCGGCCACCGCATGGGCAAAATGGCGATCGCGCCCGAGCAGGCCGAGATGCTGGTGTGGCTGGCGCGTTTGATCGGCGCCCGCCGCTACTTGGAAATCGGCGTTTTTACCGGCTACAGCAGCACCGCCGTTGCGCTGGCGCTGCCCGAAGACGCGCAGCTGGACTGCTGCGACATCAATGTCAGCTTTACCGAACACGCCCGCCGCTACTGGCAGGCCGCCGGCATCGAACACAAAATCCGCCTGCATCTGCAGCCGGCGCTGATCACGCTTGAGCAGCTGCTCGCCGCCGGCGCCGGCGAAAGCTACGATCTCGCCTTTATCGACGCCGACAAAGAACCCACCCCGCAATATTACGAGCGCTGCCTGCAGCTGGTACGCCGCGGCGGCATTATCGCCATCGACAACATCCTACTCGGCGGCCGCGTTGCCCGTCCGCTGCAAAGTGATAGCCCGCCGGCCGTTGCCGTGCTGCAGCAGTTCAACGCCGATCTTGCCCAAGACGCGCGCGTGCTGCCGCTCACCCTGCCGCTGGGCGACGGTCTGACCCTGCTGCAAAAACTGTAGACAGACCGCGCGGCAGCCGCCTGCCGGCACCGCGCCATCCGCATCCGAACATGGCAGCCTGAATGTTCAGGCTGCCTAAACTTGTGTCCAGATACCATGAATATCCTTACCCGTTTTTCCTTACTGATTCCTGCCGTGCTCGGCGCCTGCGCGCTGCCTGCCGCCGTTGTGCCGCAGGCGCAGCCGTCTGCACAGACTGCCGCAGAGAGCACCGAAACTGTTGCCACCGCCCCGCGCCCCGAGCCGCTGCCCTATCCGGAAGCCGATGCCGGCGAGCGGATTGCCGCGCTCGAGCGGCAGGTGGAAATGCAACAGCAGCAGCTGGAAGAGCTGCGCCGCCAGATCAAGCAGTGGGAGCAAAAAGATAAAGATCAGAAAGACAAGGAAAAAGATAAAGAAAAAGACGGCAAAGACAAAGAAACCGCCGCTCCGCCGCCACGCAAAACGCACCGCAATGCGCCGTCTGCTGCCCGCCAAGCCGCCGTTCAGGCTGCCCCCGCCCGCGACAACAGCTGGGAGCGCGCCCAGCAGCAGTTCCGCCAAGGCCAGTACCAAAGCGTGCTCGCCACCCTGCGCGGCGCCGACAACGGCGGCGACGGCAGCCCGCAGGCCGCCCGCCGCATGTATCTGCTGCTGCAAAGCCACCAGCGGCTGAACAACTGCCAGTCCGTTATCCACATCGGCCAGCGCTACGCCGGCCTGTTTGCCGCCAGCCCGCAGGCCGGCGAAGCGCTGTACGCCGTCGGCCAATGCCAGTGGAACATCCAGCAGCAGGACATCGCCCGCGACACCTGGCGCCGCCTGATCCGCACTTACCCCGACAGCGCCGCCGCCCGCCGCGCGGCGGAAAAAGTGCGCCGCTAACGCCGCCCGCACGATAAGGCAGCCTGAAAACGAATCCGCCACGGCAAAACGTTTTCAGGCTGCCTGAAAGCCGTTTGGCATCCCGCTGTTTTGCATTGCGGCCATACACCAATAAACCCGAAAGCAGCCTGAAAACACACCAAGCCGCCTGCCCGCCGCAGACGGCTGCCACAACCACCCGATTTCCCACCCGTCATGTCCAAGCCCTTTGTTTTTCCCGACTACCGCGCCGTGTACAACTTCGCGCCCAAATACCGCGACCAGCACCTGAAATTTGCCCTGCGCAAACTGCTGGCACGGCGGCAGGTGCGCGCGTTTGAAGCCTTTGTCAATTCGTCGCCCGTGTATCAGGATTTTTTCGCCACCCGAGTACAAGACGCTTATCCGCTGCTGCACGCCTTTATCGACAAGCGTTTTAACACCGATAAGCGCCTGGCCGCCATGCAGTACGATCTGATCGCCGCCGAGCGCCATTTTGGCCGCAAGCTGCTGGCGCAAATGGGCGAAGCACGCCCGCTGCATGTGATCGCCAGACTTACGGATGACTTGACGCTTTGTCTCAACCGCAACGACAACTGCGTTGATGAAGGCATGTGGTCGCTGTCGCTGCGCGACGGGCAGCAAAACCGCCTGTATATGGCCACCTTCGCCTTTGTGCCGCAGGGCTTGCTGGCCGCTTCGGTGCAGGGGCCGGCGGGCGAAGAAGCCAAAGACACCGTGCGCCGCCTGACCAAGCAGCTCCACGGTCTGCGCCCGCAGCAGCTGATGGCCGCCGCTTTCCAGTATCTCGCCGCCGCACTCGGCCTGAGCGCGCTGGGCATCGCCCACGACCATCAGGCCAAGCTGCGCTGGAAGCTGAAAAAACGCGTGAAAATGAATTACGACCAATACTGGCAGGAATCCGCCGCCGTATTGGGCGACGACGGCTACTGGCATCTGCCCGCCGCGCCGCAGCGCAAGGAAATGGACGAAATCGACAGCAAAAAACGCTCGATGTACCGCAAGCGCTACCAAATGCTCGATCAGGCCGAAGCCGAGATGCGGGCGTTTTTCAGGCAGCCTGAAACGGAAACCGAACCAAGCGATAGTTAAGTAGGTCGGATTCTTGAATCCGACATCCTTCTAAAAATATATTGATTTTGAACAGCACCATGTTGTTACACAGACGCGAACATATCCAGCGTTTATTCTCAATGTTTATTACCAACCAAAGATTTGATACGCCATTTGATGTTGGTAATTACGATGGGGGATTAAATTTTTTAGGTGTGTTGGGACAAGTTAAAGTCCATGAGATAGAAAATCGTACTGCGACACTTTGTTTTGAATGGAAAGGTGCGGTTTCCGAACCCAAAGCAAAGGATGATTACAAGGACTTAAAACCTAATGTTCTCTATGATTTCAATGGTTCGGGTAATCATTTTGACAATCCCGATCCCCGTTATTTGCTGCCTGTGGGTTCAAGTGGTTTGATTTTAAAATCAATAGTGATAGATGATGAAAATGAGTTATTGAGACATTGGCTGCTAAGAAAAGGGTTTTATTATCGGACTTATCAATGGATAAAAAAGATGCCATTGATACGAAATTATCTATTGTCAAAGGCATGGCATGAGATTTATGAATTAAATAAATTATGTCGCGCAGGAACTTTTGTTATCTCCATTTCACACAAAGATAAAATTTAGCTGATTCAGCCTTGCTTTTTATCTAAGATCAAATACTTTCAGGCAGCCTGAAAACCGCCGGATACCGCTATCCGGCTTACACCAAACCATACAAAAAACCATGACCACTACCGACCTTATCAACATTATCGGTACCATCGCTTTTGCCATTTCCGGCTATCTGGTGGGCTACGGCAAGCGGCTGGACGTACTCGGCGTTGTGATTACCGCTCTGCTGACCGCCATCGGCGGCGGCATGATGCGCGACGCGCTGGTCGGCCATATTCCGCAGGTGTTTTTGCGCACCGACGCGCTGATTGTGGTGTTTGCCACGCTGGCGGCGGCCTGGCTGTTCCGGCTTGAGCGCCGCCGCCGTGCCGCGCTGACCGCCGCGTTTATCGTTGCCGATGCCATCGGCCTGGCCGCGTTCAGCATTACCGGCGCGCAGGTCGGCGTGGCGCTGCATTTAAACCTGTTCGGCGTGGTGGTGTTGGCGTTTGTTACCGCCGTCGGCGGCGGCATTGCCCGCGATATTCTGGTCAACAAAGTGCCGATGATTCTGCGCTCGGATCTGTACGCCAGCATCGCCATCCTAATCGGCATCCTGATGTATCTGCTGGCCAAAGCCGGCTGGAGCAACGCGCTGACGCTCAACGCGCTCTTTATCGGCGGCTGCCTGCTGCGCTTAACCGCCTACCGTTTCCACTGGCAGCTGCCGGGTTTTCAAAACCGCCACCGTGAGCAAAGCCGGCAGGATAAGGGCGCTGCTTAAGCGGACGGACAAGCTTTTTCAGGCTGCCTGCGGCTAGGGCAAATCGAAAAAACGGGCAAAAGGCTGATAAAATGCGCGCCGATATTGCCCCTATTTTTCAGGCTGCCTGCCGCTTTGCCGGCAGACTGCGCCCACTCCAAAATTTTCATGCAGAAAGACCACCTATGACCTGGGAAACCGTAATCGGATTGGAAATCCACGTCCAACTCAACACCAAATCCAAAATTTTCAGCGGCGCGAGTACCGCCTTTGGCGCCGAGCCCAACGCGCATGCCAGCGTGGTGGAATGCGCGCTGCCGGGCACGCTGCCGGTGATGAACCGCGAAGTGGTGGAAAAAGCGATTAAGCTCGGCTTGGCGCTGAATGCCAAAATCAACCAGAAAAACGTGTTCGACCGCAAAAACTATTTCTATCCCGACCTGCCCAAAGGCTACCAAATCAGCCAGTTGGACTTGCCGATTGTCGAGCACGGCAAGCTGGAAATTGTCGTGGGCGACGAAGTGAAAACCATCAACGTAACCCGCGCCCACATGGAAGAAGACGCGGGCAAATCGGTGCACGAAGGCTTGAACGGCGCCACCGGCATCGACCTGAACCGCGCGGGTACGCCGCTGTTGGAAGTCGTTTCCGAACCAGAAATGCGTTCCGCCGCCGAAGCAGTTGCCTATGCCAAAGCGCTGCACGGTTTGGTTACTTGGCTGGACATTTGCGACGGCAATATGGCGGAAGGCTCGTTCCGCGTCGATGCCAATGTGTCGGTGCGCCTCAAAGGGCAGGCGGAGTTTGGCACGCGCCGCGAGATTAAGAATCTGAATTCGTTTCGCTTTTTGGAGCAGGCGATTAACTACGAAGTGGAAGCGCAAATCGAGATTTTGGAAGACGGCGGCAAGGTGCAGCAGGCAACCATGCTGTTTGACCCCGACAAGGGCGAAACCCGCGTGATGCGCCTGAAAGAAGACGCGCACGACTACCGCTATTTCCCCGATCCCGACCTGTTGCCCGTCATCATTTCCGACGAACAACTGCAAAAAGCCCGCGAGCAGATGCCCGAGCTGCCCAAAGAAATGGCGGCGCGTTTTGTCAACGAATTGGGCGTAAGCGAATACGATGCGCGCCTGCTTACCGCCAGCCGCGTTCAGGCTGCCTATTTCACCGAAGCCGCCAACGCCAGCGGCCAGGGCAAGCTGGTTGCCAACTGGATGAATGGCGAATTGGCGGCGACGCTGAACCGCGAAGGCTTGGAGCTGGCGCAAAGCCCGATTACCGCGGCGCGGCTGGCTGCGCTGGTGGGCAAAATCGCCGACGGCACATTGAGCAGCAAGCTGGCGAAAAAAGCCTTTGAAGCGATGTGGGCGGAACCCGAAGCCTCCATTGCCGAAATCATTGAAAAACACGGTTTGCAACAAATGACCGATACCGGCGCGATTGAAGCCATGGTGGACGAAGTGCTGGCAAACAACGCCAAAGCCGTGGAACAATTTAAATCCGGCAACGAAAAAGCCCTGAATGCGATTGTGGGACAAGTGATGAAGGCCAGCAAAGGCAAAGCGAATCCCGCGCAGGTGCAGGAATTGGTTAGAGCGAAGTTGGGGTAAATTAAAGTGCAGGCTGCCTGAAACCGTTTTTTTAACTACATACAAGGAAAATTCTATGAAAACTGTCGCTATTATTCTCTTGGAACAGTTTGCCGACTGGGAAGCCGCTTTGCTGGCTCCCGCTTTACAACAATTTGCCGGCTATACTGTCTGCTACGTTTCCACCGACCGAAATCCGAAAACATCCATGGGCAACCTTCGCGTGCAGCCCGATTTAACCTTAGACGAACCACTGCCTGATGCCGCCGCTCTGATTCTAATCGGCGCAACTCAATCGTGGCGGGACTTGTCCGATGAAAACCGTCTGAAAATCGCCAAATTGGCTCATGCGTTTAAGCAGCAGGGCAGGATTGTGGGCGGAATTTGCGACGGTGCCTATTTTCTTGCTGACAACGGCCTGCTGAACGACTGCCGCCATACTGCCAATAGTTTGTCCGAGATTGCCGATTTACCCGGATACACCAACCGGCAAGCCTATGTGGAAACCAAGCGCGAAGCTGTGCGAGACGGCAGCGTCATCACTGCCAACGCCATGGCTTTTGCCGATTTTGCTATCCAAATTTTGTCTGCCTTGGGTGATGTTTCTGAAGACCTCATCGCCCAATGTAGGGAAATGTGGCAGTAGTCAAAGTAGCGTGGGCACTTGCTGCCCACGCATTTATTTCAGGCAGCCTGAAAACCAACATTAGAGCTTACGCAGCCGTTTCCCAGCAAAACGCCGCCGCAATGCCGAATGCCGACAGACTTAAAGGCAGCCTGAAAGCGCAGCTTCGGCGTAACCAAAACGGGAAAATGCGTTTCAGGCTGCCTTTGCCGATACGGAGCAGGGCGCAGTAAGCACCGTTTTATCCCACACCAAAAGCAGCCTGAAAACCGTAAAACCATTTTCAGGCTGCCTTAATCTCAACTGTTTATCCACTCCATCAAACCCAGAAAGCGAACTATCTCCATGAACCTGCAATCCCCCGATCTGTGCCGCGTCCGCGCCATTACTACCTTTACCACGCTCACGCCCGACGCGCAAAGCTGGCAGCGCGTGCTGGCGGATGCCAAACGCCAATGCGACCGCCTGGCCGACGCCTTTGCACAGGCAGGCTACACCGTCCAATCCGTGCGCATTGTCGCCAACCCGTTCGGCGAATATTTGGACACCGCCAGCCCCGAATCTGCCAAACAAGGCTTGGCACGCATCCGCGACATTCTCGGCAGTCTCAACCAAAACGGGCTGCGCATCCGCTTTGCCATCGGCGAAGCCCGCAGCGCCGCCGAAATCGCCCTGCTGCCCGAGCTTATCCGCGACTACGGTGACCTTGCCAACGCCTGCGTCAACGTCGCCGCCGACGAAAACGGGCTGCCCGACAGCGCACAAATAGAGCATTGCACCGCCGCCGTGCAGCAAATCGCCCGCATCACCCCGCGCGGCGAAGGCAATTTCAACTTCACCGTCAATTTCAACTGCGCGCCGCTGATTCCCTACTTCCCCGCAGGTTACCACCGCGGCGCAGACGGCGACTGCATCGTTGTCGGCTTGGAAACACCCGACCTGCTCGCCGCCGCCATCCGCAGCATCGCCGCGCCGCCCGCCGACCAGTCCGCCTTTCTTCAGGCTGCCTACACCGCCATGCGCCAAGCCCTGCAATACCACGCCGACGCCGTGCAAGCGGTTATCGCCGCCACCACCTTGGACGGAAACTGGCGTTACGCCGGCATGGACACCTCCGCCGCCCCCGCCAAAAACTGCACCTCCATGGCAGAAATCTACCGCCTGCTGCGCGTGCCGCATTTCGGCGCGGCAGGCAGCATAGAAGCCTCCGCCCTGCTCACCCGCGTGTTCAAAACGCTGGAAAACGTCCGCGCCGTCGGCTTTTCAGGGCTGATGCTCGCCGTAACCGAAGACAGCGGCCTCGCCCAAGCCAGCCGAATCCCCAGCTTTGACCTGCGCGCCCTGCTCACATACAGCAGCGTCTGCGGCATCGGGCTGGACACCGTGCCCATCCCCGGCGACACCCTAGCGCACAAAATCCACGCCCTGATGCGCGACACCGCCGCCCTGGCGTTCCGCCTGAACAAACCGCTCACCGTGCGCCTGTTCCCCGTGCCCAACCTGAAAGCCGGCGACATCACGCAGTTTGAAAGCAGCGATTTGTGCAACTGCGCGGTGCTGGCGGTGGATTAGGCAGCCTGAAAAGCCGTTTGCCGTTTTCAGGCTGCCTTGCCGATGGCGCTGTCTGATGCTGCCGGTTTGGCTTGGATACTGGCGCCGGCCGCTTTATCCCGCGCCCGATTTATGGGAAAATCGCCCCCTTTTTTAATGCCATCACGCGAAAGGCAGCCATGCTGGACAGAGAAGGTTACCGGCCGAACGTCGGCATCATTCTGACCAACCAGGACAATAAAGTGTTCTGGGGCAAGCGCCTGCGCGAGCAGTCGTGGCAGTTCCCCCAAGGCGGCATTAAGCCCGGCGAAAGTCCGGAAACGGCGATGTACCGCGAGCTGCTCGAAGAAGTCGGCCTGCTGCCGCACCATGTGCAGATTCTCGGCCGCACGCGCGACTGGCTGCGCTACGACGTGCCGGGAAACTGGGTGCGGCGCGAATGGCGCGGCGCCTACCGCGGCCAGAAGCAAATCTGGTTTTTGCTGCGGCTGACCGGCCGCGAGAGCGACGTCCACCTGCACGCCACCAGCCATCCCGAGTTCGACGACTGGCGCTGGCACGAATACTGGGCGCCGATAGACGAAGTGATCGAGTTCAAACGCCGCGTATATCAGGGCGCGCTAACCGAGCTGTCGCGCTTTTTGGTCGGGCTGGAGAGCTTTGGCGAGTACTACGGCAGGATGTGGGACGAAAAAAAACGCCGCCAGGCCGAGCAGCAGCAGTAATGGTGTTGGCGGGCAAAGCAGCCTGAAAACCGGTAAAGCGGGTTTTCAGGCTGCTTTTTATCTGACGGCTGTGCGATTTGTTGGGAGCGGCGCAGGGTCTTGCCGCTCGGCGGCAAAAAAAGCAGCCTGAAAAACTTTCAGGCTGCTTTGACGCGTGGTTTGCGTTCTCTTTTGTTATTCGGTGTGTGTGTTGGCGCCCTCGTTCAAGCGGTAAACGTGGGTTAGCGCGCTGATCAGGTGTTTGTCTTGCGCTTCGGCCTTGTTTAGGGCGCGGGTGGGTGAGTGCAGCAGTTTGTTGGTGAGCTGGACCGACAGGCGCTCGAGCACTTCTTCGGGGGCGGTGCCTTTGGCCAGCTGGCGCATGGCGTTTTCCAAAACCTGACGGCGGGCGCGTTCGCCTTCTTGGCGCAGGGCGCAGATCAGCGGTACGCGCTGGCGGCTTTGCTGCCATGAAATAAAGTCGGCCACTTTTTGCGCAACCAGCGCTTCGGCGGTTTCGGCGGCGCTGCGGCGGGCTTCGCGACCCTGCTCGACGGCGGCGGTCATATCATCGACGGTAAACAGGCTGATACCTTCGACCTGCGCGGTTTCGGCTTCGATATTGCGCGGCACCGCCAAATCGAGCATAAACTGGCGGCGGCCGCTGCGCTCAGTCATAGCGCTTTCGGCCATTTCGCGGGTAATCAGCGCGTACTGCGAGCCGGTGCAGGCGATTACGGCATCGTAGCGGTGGAGTATCTGTGGCAGGCTTTCCAGCGTGGTGGCTTCGAGATTGCCTTCGAGCTTGGCACACAGCGCTTCGGTGCGCGCCAGTGTGCGGTTGGCAATGGTCAGAAGACGCGGGCGGGCGGCGGAGAAGTAGGCGGCAACCGATTCGACCATTTCGCCGGCGCCGACAAACAGCACGTTCAGGCCGCTAATGTCGCCGACGGTGTTTTCCACCATGCGCACGCTGGCCGAAGCCATTGAGACTACGTTGTCGCCGACGCCGCTGCGGCTGCGCACTTCTTTGGCGGCGGAAAAAGTTTTCTGAAACAGCGAATTGAGCCAGGTTCCCAAGCTGCCCTGCGCTTCAGCGGTGCGCACCGCTTCTTTCATCTGGCCGAGAATCTGCGGCTCGCCCAACACCATGCTGTCCAAACCGGAAGCGACGCGAAAAGCGTGGCGGATGGTTTCGCTGCAGCCGTAAACGTAAAGATAGGGGCGCAGCGCTTCAACGGAAACGCCGCGGTGCTCGGCCAGCCAGCCGATAACCATCTCAGCATCGCCCACGCAGTAAAGCTCGGTGCGGTTGCAGGTGGAAAGAATCACCGCTTCGGCGGCGGCACGGCCGTTCAAGTCGCGGACGGCATCCGGCAGTATCCCCGCGGGGAAAGCCAGTTTTTCCCGAATGTGCAGCGGGGCGGTCTGGTGGTTGAGGCCGATAACGGTGAGTTTCATGGCGGTGGTCTGTAATTTTGGGTAAAACTTGGGCGCGATTATAGCAAAAAATTACTGACATACAAAAAAATTTAGTTTTTAACTATAAATAGGAATCGTTATTATTTAACTTAATTTTCAAAACCCTGCATTCATGCGCTTTGCCGCGGCAGATGCAATGCAGCGGCGGCAGGACTATAATGCGCGCCGCCATCCCATTTTGTCTTTCAGGCTGCCGCATCCGCAGCCGCAAGGCAGCCTGAAAAAGGAGTTCGAGCATGGATCTGCACCATATCCGCGAGGATTACAGCAAACAGGAATTATCGGAAAGCCAATGCAGCGACAGCCCGTTTGAGCAGTTTGAACGCTGGTTGGATGAGGCGGTTAAGGCCGAAGCGAACGAGCCGACAGCGATGAACGTCGCCACCGTCGGCGCCGACGGCCGTCCCAGCGCGCGCATGGTGCTGCTCAAGGAAGTGAACCGCAACGGCTTTGTGTTTTTCAGCAATTATTCCAGCCGCAAAGGGCAGGCGCTGGCGGCGCACCCCTTTGCCGCGCTCACTTTTTTCTGGCCGGAACTCGAGCGGCAGGTGCGCGTGGAAGGGCGGGTGGAACAGCTGCCGGCGCACGAGTCCGACGCCTATTTCGACAGCCGCCCCTACGCCAGCCGCGTCGGCGCGTGGGCGAGCGAGCAGAGCACGGTGATTTCCGGCAAGGCGGTACTCTTGGCGCGTGCCGCCGCCATCGGCGCCAAACATCCGCTGAAAGTACCGCGCCCGCCGCATTGGGGCGGCTACATCATCCTGCCCGACAGCATCGAATTCTGGCAGGGCCGCCCCAGCCGCCTGCACGACCGCATCCGCTACCGCAGCGAAAACGGCGCATGGATTAAAGAGCGGCTGGCACCCTGACGCATATATCCGCCGGCGGCCGTTTTCAGGCTGCCTGCATCCGAAGCAAACTACCGCTATGGCCAAAAAATTCCCCATCCATCCGAAAAATCCTGAACGTATCTGCTGGGGCTGCGAAAAATACTGCACCGCCGCCGATCTGCAGTGCGGCAACGGCTGCGAGCGCATCCAGCACCCCATCGAAACCGACGGCCCCGAGTGGTATAAAAACGGCGACTGGAGCAATCTGCTGAGCGAGAAGCAGCAAATCGAGCTGGGTCTGAAACCGGCACCCGCTGCCGCGCCAAGCGCCAAACCGCATATCAAGCTGCCCCTGCCGGGTAAAAAGAAAGAAACCGTTTAAACGGTTCGCCTGCCGCCTAGGGCAGCCTGAAACAGCGTTTTTCCCTTTCAGACTGCTTGGGGCAATCAAGATTTTTTCTGCAACCGAAACGGAGGTAACACCATGCCTGTAAAAACCTTATCCGCTATCACCGCTGCGCTGCTGCTGGCCGCCTGTACCACCGGTGATTGGTCCGGTGGCGGCCAGCCGTCGCTCAAGCAGGTTTGGCAGCTGCGCCATCTGCCCGGTATTACCGATGCCCGTGTGGCCGAAGTCGGCGGCACTTTGGATTTGCGCAAGCTGCCGCAGGCGCATGCCAAAATGGGCTGCAACGGCATCAGCTTTGATGTCCAGACCGATATCAGCGGCACCTTCCGCCCCAGTCCCGGCGTCAGCACCCTGATGTATTGCGACGGCCGCATGGATCTTGAGCAGCGTTTCAACCGCCTGATCGAAGAGATTGGCGCCGACGGCCGCTACCGCATCGAAAACGGCCGCCTGTTTCTCGGCAAGCCCGGTCAGGAAATGGTGTTCGAGCCGGCCGATAAAGCCGCGCAGTAAGCCCGTTTGCCCTTTTCAGGCTGCCTAAAAGCAAAGCAGCCTGAAAAATGGCAGTCTCCGCCAAACAACAAAACGCCCGCCCCGAATTTCCGGAGCGGGCGTTTTTATGCAGACGGTTCAGCAGTCGCGGGCGGTAACGCGGGCGGGTGCGGTCAGCATTTTGCCGTTGGTGGTGAAGATGCGGTATTCGATGGCGTAGCGGCCGTGCACCATCAGATCGCGCAATTCGCGGTTGTGACAGGTTTCCTTGCGGATGTCGCGGCGGTACACCGCTTCCAGCTGGCGGCGGCGCGCCGGATCGACCTTGCGCACGTCGTGGTAGTTTTTCAGCACCATCGAATAAACGAAAGTATCGTCCGCGGCGCGGTAGCTGATGTCTTTAACGCGGATATCGCGGTTTTCGATGCTTGCTTTTTCATGGCGGAAACGGCGGGCGACGTCGCGGCCGACCGCATCGCGCTGGGCGGCAGTCATCGACGCCATATCGCGCTTGAGCTGCGGCGAAGCACCGCTGCGGCAGCCTGAAACGGCCAGCAGCGCGGCGGCACTAAGGATAAGGGGAAGGCTTTTTTTCATGGCAGACTCCTGACGGGGGAAGGATCAAACAACGGCGCGCGGCGCCAAAACAGGATGTGCATGTTTTCAGGCTGCCTTTTGTGGTTGTGCTGCGGCAGCCGCGGCGCGCAGTTTACCGCGCGGCAGCCGCACCTTACAATACGCCGCATCCGTTTTCAGGCAGCCTGAAAGCGCTTTGCAAACAGGAAAAGGCAAGATGTCCGCACACAAAAACTATATGACGCCAGCCGGCTGGCAGGCTTTGAAAGACGAATTGTTCCAGCTGGTGAACAAAGAGCGCCCCGAAATCGTGCAGGTGGTGAACTGGGCAGCTTCCAACGGCGATCGCAGCGAAAACGGCGACTATCTCTACGGCAAGCGGCGGATGCGCGAAATCGACCGCCGCATCCGTTTTCTCACCAAGCGGCTGGAAGCGGCCGAAGTGGTCGATCCCGAAAACCGCGAGGCTACCGACCAGATTTTTTTCGCCGCCACCGTAACCATCGAGCGCGGCGACGGCAGCGAGCAGCAGGTGAGGATTGTCGGCGAAGACGAAATCGACGCCGCCAAACACAAAATCTCGTGGAAATCGCCGCTGGCGCGCGCGCTGATCAAAGCCCGCGAGGGCGACGCGGTCTGGCTGCACACGCCGCAGGGGCGCGAGCAGATCGAGATTCTGGCGGTGGAATATGTGCGGATAGACTGAAATGCCGCGCCGCAAAGGTTTTCAGGCTGCTTGGAAGGCAGCCTGAAAACATCGTTTCAAGTAAAAACCCTTTAAATCAAGGAAATAACAATGAACCATTACGATGCGGTCGGTTTTACCGGTATTACCGACGGCGAAAGCATATCCGCCGCCATCGACCAAGTGTTGCCGCTTGCGCAGGCTTTCGGCGATTACGCGGTGTACCGCGATGCCAGCGGTGCCGAGTTGTGGACAGCCATCGACCAAAACAACGAGCTGCTCGCCTTTGAGCCGTATTTTTCAGGCTGCCTGCAGTCGGTTTGGGTAAGCCATGTCGAAGCCAACGAATACAACGACGGCACGGGTTTTGCCCAAGTGTGGCAAAACGGCAGCGCCGACGGCGAGGGCGATTATCCCTTTGTGCTCGATATTCCCGATATCGTATCCTTTCCCGCAAGCACGGCGGACACGCCGCAGAAAATCGCGGTTTGTGCCTTTGCCGAATCGGCAGAGCTATTTGCCGACGAAGACGCATTCGATGCCGGCCAAGAAGGGCAGGAAATAAAATGGGCGGCGCAAAGTTTTATTCCCAGCGGCATGTTTATCGACGAAAACGCGCCCGAGCGCACCCGCCCCGCCGCCCGCGCCTTGTTTACCGGCATGGTGCGGCGGGCGGAAAAACGGCGCAACGCCCTTACCGGCAGCGTGTTTTACTACTGTGAAATCGCAACCCACGGCGGCGTGTGGTCGGCGGTTTATCCCGATGCGGCTTTTAACGATACGCCGCAGGCCGGTAACGTGATACAGGGCGAGTATTGGCTGACGGGGCGGCTGGCAGATTCGTCCGTATCCGCGCCTGATCCTGCGAAAAAACGCAGCTTTTGGCAAAAACTGATGGGGAAATGATTTCAGGCTGCCTGTGTTCAGGCAGCCTGAAAAGCTAGGCGGCGGGCAGCCGCCGTTTTTATTCTTCAAATCCGGTAATTTCCAAACCAAATCCGGTCAAACCGTTCATCGACGAGGGTTTGCCCATCACGCGCATTTTTCTCACTTTGAGGCCGGCAAGGATTTGGGCGCCGATGCCGTAGGTTTTTCTATCCCATTTTTTCACTTGGAAGCTGTTTTTGGGCAGGGTGCGCTCCAAAAGGGCGCTGCCGTCTTCGGTGCGGTGCAGCAGGATGGCGACGCCGTTTTCCGCCTGCTGGATGCGCTCGAGCGCTTTGGGCAGCGGCCAGGTGTGGTTGGGGTCGGCCTGCAGAAAGTCCATGGCGCTAAACGGCTCGTGCACGCGCACCAGGGTTTCTTCGGCGGCGGCGGGGTTGCCCTTGACCAGGGCAAGGTGGGTGTCGCCGTTGAGTTTGTCCACGTAAACATGTTGGCGGAAGTCGCCCCACGGGGTGTGGATCAGGGTGTCGCCCATTTCTTCGAGCAGGCTTTCGGTGCGGCTGCGGTATTCGATGAGATCGGCGATGGTGCCGATTTTGAGGTTGTGTTCGGCGGCGAATTTTTTTAATTCGGGCATGCGCGCCATGGTGCCGTCGTCGTTGAGGATTTCGCAGATGACGCCGGCGCCGGAGAGGCCGCACATTTGGGCGAGATCGACGGCGGCTTCGGTATGGCCGGCGCGTACCAGCACGCCGCCTTTTTGCGCGCGCAGCGGGAAGATGTGGCCGGGCTGGACGATGTCTTCAGGGCGCACGCCAGGCGAGACGGCGGTTTGGATGGTGTGGGCGCGGTCGGCGGCGGAGATGCCGGTGGAGATGCCGCTGGCCGCTTCGATGGATACGGTGAAGTTAGTGCCGTATTGGGCGCCGTTTTTCTGGGTCATCAGCGGCAGGCCGAGTTTGTCCACCAATGCGTTTTCCATCGGCAGGCACACCAGGCCGCGCGCGTGTTTGATCATAAAGTTGATGGCTTCGGGGGTAACGAATTGGGCGGCCATCACCAAATCGCCTTCGTTTTCGCGGTCTTCGGCATCGGTGATGATGACCATGCGGCCGGCTTTGATGTCGGCCAGGATTTCGGGTACGGGAGAGATTTGGCTCATGGTGTCAGGCTTTCTGTGCGGGATTTTTGCGGGCGAAGTAAAAGAGACCGGCAATGCCGACAAGCACCATCGGCAGGCTCAGCCACTGCCCCATCGACAGGCCAAGGCTCAGCAGGCCGAGTTGGGCGTCGGGCTGGCGGGCGTATTCGGCGGTAAAACGGAAGATACCGTAGCCGGCGAGAAACATCATCGAAACCTGGCCGCTGGCGCGCGGTTTGCGCGAAAACCACCACAAGAGCGCAAACAGGCACACGCCTTCCAGGGCAAACTGGTAAAGCTGCGAGGGGTGGCGCGGCAGGCTGCCGTATTGCGCCAGCCATTGGGCGTACTGCGGATTGGCGGCGGCCAGCTCCTGGTCGGCATATTGCGCCTGCGGGAAACCCATTGCCCAGAAGGCGGCAGGATCGGTAATCCTGCCCCACAATTCGCCGTTGATAAAATTGCCGATGCGCCCGGACGCCAGCCCCAGCGGCACCAGCGGCGCCACAAAGTCGGCCACCTGCCAGAAAGTCAGCTGGTTTTTGCGGGCGAAAAACCACAGCGCCAGCAGCACGCCGATAAAGCCGCCGTGAAAAGACATACCGCCTTCCCACACTTTGAAAATGTCCAGCGGATGCGCCAGATAATTGCCCGGCTGGTAAAACAGCACATAGCCGATGCGCCCGCCGAGTATCACGCCGACAATGCCCCAGGTGAGCAGATCGTCGAGCATATCGCGGGTAAACACGGTGCCGCCGCGGCGGATGCGCAGCCGCCCCAGCCACAGAAACAGCATAAAGGCGGCGATATAGCTTAAGGCATACCAGCGGATGGGCAGGCTGCCGATGTGAAAGGCGGCGGGATCGAATTGGGGATGGATAATCATGGAAAGGATCAAGCGCTAAGAAAAGGGAAAAGGGCGGCGATTATAGCGAATACGGGCAGCCTGAAAAGTTTTCAGGCTGCCTTCAGGCTTTCAGGCTGCCCTGTATCAGGAACCGGGGCCGACCAGGCTGCGTATCCACGAGCCGAAGTTGTCGCTGTTGCGCGAGCAGAGGATGACTTTGCCGTTGCCGGAGAATTTCAGCACCACGCCTTCGCCGCTGGTGACGCTGTTGACCAGATTGCCCAGCAGGCCGCCGCTATTGCGCGAGGTGGTGACCGAGGGCTCGTAGTTCAGCCGGCTGTCCCAGGCGACGACGTGGCCGTTGTCGATGGTTACCGGCTTGTCGGCGGTTACTTCCAGCGTAAACAAAGTGCCGAAGCCGTTTACCGCCAGCTGGCCGCTGCCGCTGCTCTGGCCGATGAAAAAGCCGCCGGTGCGGGCAAACAGCGCGCTGCCCAGGCTCTGCATCTGCGCGGTTACCTGCACGCCGCTGCTGGCGGCCAGATAGGCGCCGTCGGAGATTTTGTACTGGGTGGCGCCCACTTCGAGAATCTCGATCGAGCCGGGCATGGTGGGCGCGAGCAGGCAGTCGCCGTCGCCGCGCACCGCTTCGATGTGCTGCTGGAAAAAGCTCTCGCCGTTGGCCAGGCGGCGGGTCAGCGCGCTCCAAAAGCCGCCCTGCATGCGGCCGGAAAGGTCGAGATTGGCTTCCATCATCACCATCGCGCCGCTTTCGCAGGAAATGCTTTCGCCGCGGGCAAGGGAAACATGCAAAAAGGGGTCGTTGTCGCCGGTTATGGTAAATCGGGGCATGGCGGGTTCCTTATTCAAACGGAAAAACGGGAAAAACGGTTTTCAGGCTGCCGGCGGGTTCAGGCAGCCTGAAAGCAGCCTGAAAAGCGCAGCCGGCGCAAACCGGCAATCCACGCAGGTTTCAGGCTGCCTGAAACTACAGCACGGCCTGCGGATAAGAGCCGATCACTTTGACAAAGCCGGTGCGCTCACGCAGCTCGGCCAGCGCGGCGGCAACGTTGTCGTCGCCGGCATGGCCTTCGATGTCGATAAAAAACAGATATTCCCACAGGCCGCTGCGGCTGGGGCGGCTCTCGAACTTGCTCATCGACACACCGGCGCGGGTAAAGGGCTCGATTAGGCGGTTGAGCGCGCCGACCTTATTGGGCGCGCTGACCACCAGCGAAGTCTTGTCGCGGCCGCCGGCGGCCACTTCCTGATGGCCGAGCACCAGAAAACGGGTGGTGTTGTCCGGCTCGTCTTCGATGCTGTCGGCCAGCTTGTTCAAACGGTAAATGTCGGCGGCGGCCTGGCCGGCGATGGCGGCGGCCTTGGGCTCTTCCTGCGCCAGCCGCGCCGCTTCGGCATTGCTGGCCACCGCCACGCGGCGCACTCGGGCGGGCAGGTTGTTGTTCAGCCAGTGGTGGCATTGCGCCAGCGCCTGCGCGTGGGCGTAAACCACTTCGATATCGTCGCGGCTGTCGGCACGGCTCAATAAATGGTGGTGGATGCGCAGCACCACTTCGCCGCAGGCGCGCAGCGGCGTCGAAACCAACAGATCCAGCGTGCGGCCGACCGAACCTTCGGTGGAATTTTCCACCGGCGCCACGGCAAAATCCGCCTGCCGTGCTTCGGCCTGGCGCAGGCTGTCGTCCACCGTGGCGCAGGCAACGGTATGGGCGGCATGACCGAAATGCTTGATCGCCGCCAGCTGGGTGAAAGTGCCTTGCGGGCCGAGATAGGCCACGGTCAGCGGCCGCTCCAGCGCCAGACACTCGCTCATCACTTCGCGAAACAGCCGCGCCACCGCTTCGTCGGGCAGCGGGCCCGGGTTAAGGCCTTTGATACGGTGCAGCACCTGCGCTTCGCGCTCCGGCCGGTAAACGGTGCCGGTGCCTTTCAATTCGCCGATGGCGCGGGCGTGGGCGGCGCGTTGGTTGAGCAGCTGCAGCACCTGGCGGTCGATTTCGTCGATGGCGTTGCGGTGCGGCAGCAGTTGGTCGTCGGACACGGACATGGCGGCTCCTGTGGCGGAAAATGCAAAAGCGTGCATTCTACTATATTTGCGCCGCCGCGCCGCGTCCAAGGCAGCCTGAAAAAACGCAACGCCGCCGCAAAACCGTTTTCAGGCTGCCTTTGCCCCGCAGCTTGCGCCGGCCTGAAAACGCCAAAACGCAGCGGCGGGCGCAGATGCCGGCGGCAGGTGCTTTCAGGCTGCCGCTGTCTGCGGTAAGCCCTATGGCAGCCTGAAAGGCGTAAAGCGGCGTTTTTTCCGGCGCCGCCCGTTTATCGCCGCGGCGGAAAATGGTATATTGCGCCGCTTTGCAGGCCGTTGCGGCCAGATGTCCACCCCCACTTCGGAGAATCGAGATGACCCTGAAAACCACTCCCTTCAACCAAGCCCACAAAGACGCGGGCGCGAAATTGATCGACTTCGCCGGCTGGGAGCTACCCATCCATTACGGCTCGCAAATCGCCGAACACGAAGCCGTGCGCACCGATGCCGGTATGTTCGACGTATCGCACATGCTGGTTACCGACGTAGCCGGCGCCAACGCCAAAGCCTTTTTCCGCAAACTGATTGCCAACGACGTCGCCAAGCTGGCCTTTGTCGGCAAAGCGCTGTACTCAGCGATGCTCAATGACAAAGGCGGCGTGATTGACGATTTGATCGTGTACCGCACCAACGAAGCCGAAACCCAATACCGCATCGTGTCCAACGGCGCCACCCGCGAAAAAGACAGCGCCCAGTTCCAAAAAGTCGGCGCCGAGTTCGGCGTGGCCTTTAATCCGCGCTACGACTTGGGCATGCTCGCCGTGCAGGGCCCCAAAGCGATTGAAAAACTCTTGACCGTCAAACCCGAATGGGCAGACGTGGTCAACAATCTCAAGCCTTTCCAAGGCGCGGATTTGGGCAAGGACTGGTTTGTCGCCCGCACCGGCTACACCGGCGAAGACGGCGTGGAAGTGATTTTGCCCGGCAGCGAAGCGGTTGCCTTTTTCAAAGCGCTGGAAGCAGCGGGCGTCAAACCCTGCGGTCTGGGCGCACGTGATACCCTGCGCATGGAAGCGGGTATGAACCTTTACGGCAACGATATGGACGACGACGTGAGCCCGCTCGAAGCCGGTATGGGCTGGACGGTTGATCTGAAAGACGAAGCGCGCGATTTCGTCGGCAAAGCGCCGCTCGTTGCGCTGAAAGAACAAGGCGTGGCGGTGAAACAAGTCGGCCTGCTGCTCGCCAAAGGCGGCGTGCTGCGCGATCATATGGAAGTCGTTACCGATGCCGGCCGCGGCATCACCACCAGCGGCGTGTTCTCGCCCAGCCTGAAACAGTCCATCGCCATCGCCCGCGTGCCCAAAGCGTTTGAGGGCGACGCCGCCAAAGTGCTGATTCGCGGCAAGGAAGTCGATGTGCGCGTGCTGAAACTGCCCTTTGTGCGCAACGGCCAAAAGCAGTTTGACTAAACCGATACGCGCTAAGGTAGCCTGAAAAGTTTTTCAGGCTGCCTTTTGCCGTGCCAACAGAAAAAAACAGAGAGTAAAACCATGAGCCAAACCATGACCAAAACCGGATCACTGCTGCTGGCACTGGCGCTGGCCGCCTGCTCGGGCGAAGGGGAAAAACCGACCCCGCCCGCAGCTTCCGTTTCCGCACCGACGGCAGCTTCCGCTCCTGCTGCTTCCGTTCCCGCCGTTGCGGCATCGGCGCCCGCCGCCGCAAGCTGTCCGCCGGAAATGCCCGCTGAAATCGCCGGCATTTTGCAGCCCTATCTGCCGCAGGTGGGCAGAAGCTGCGCCGATGTCAAATTGCGCTACGGGCTGGACGAAGAGCCGTCGGAAGAGTATCCGCAGGCTACCCATTTTATTCTGGTCGGCCATATCGAAACCGACAATCCGGGCCGCGATATCGTCAAAAAACTGTTTGGCGATCGCGATATCGGCCTGATTGGCGATGGCGATGTCAGCGATGCCGGTTCGTTTGTCGAAGGCGGCAGCGAATGTCTGTTTTCCTACCTGCCCGAAGGCGTCGATACCATGGACGAGAAGGTGGAGCTGAAAGCCGATGTGAAACGCGAGTACCGCGTGGTGTTCACCTGCGGCGCCAAGACGTCCCAATAGCGCGTTTGTGCGTGAAAAAAAGCAGCCTGAAAGTTTTCAGGCTGCTTTTTGCTTGGGCGGCGGAGTTTGCTTTGTGCCGCTCAAGCGCCGACGGTGCGGCGCATATCCTGCAGCTGCTGCAGCACGCGGCGGCTGGCAACGCCTTCGGGCAGCCTGAAATCGATCAGCAGCCTTGTGAGCCTGACTGCCTGCTGCAGGGCGTCGCCGTCGGCAAATTCGCCCGCGACCAGCTGGCGCAGCAGGCTGCCCGGCACGATGATGCCGCCCTGTTCGGGCGCGTCGGTGGCGGTTTCTTCCAGCATGCGCTCGGGATGCAGGCGGTAATGGGCGTCGTCTGCCAGCGGCCGGCCGGCGGCGTCGCGCGTCAGATCGGGGGCGTAGCCCGTTTCGCGCAGCAGCGTCCATTCAAAGCGGCGCAGCGCGGCAACGGGATTTTCGTTTTGGCAGATGCGGCGCATCAGCGCGGCCAGCTCGTCAAACAGCAGTGGATGCGGGTCTTCGCGGGCGGTGAGTTTGAGCAGCAGCTCGTTGGCGTACAGGGCGCTGAATAGGGCGCGGCCGTGCGGCTGCGGCCAGCCGCCCAGCCATTCGGCGCGGTGCAGGGTTTTCAACTCTTCGCGGCCGAACCACGAGGCCGACAGCGGCACGAAGGGCACCAGTATGCCGCGCAGCTCGGAACCGCGGGTGCGGGCGCTGCGGGCGAGCAGGGCAAGGCGGCCGTGTTCGCGCGAAAACACTTCCAGCCACAGGCTGTTTTCCCGCCACGGTTTGGACGAGAGCAGAAACACTTGCTGATGATTGACCCGCTGGGTTTGCGCCATGGCTGATGCCTGTTGGAAAAAAGTGCGGATTATAGCGGATGCGGCGGCGCGGGCGGACACCGTTTTCCCGGCGGCAGCCTGAAAACGGATGATTCAAAGCAGCCTGAAAGCCGTTTTGCCGCGCGGGACAGCGGCGCCGTTTGCGCTATAATCGCGCCTTTTTTTCAGGCTGCCTGCCCGTTTCCCCTATGCGTCTCACCCACATCAAACTTGCCGGTTTCAAATCCTTTACCGACCCCACCACCATCCACGTGCCCGGGCAGCTGGTGGCGGTGATCGGCCCCAACGGCTGCGGCAAATCGAATGTGATCGACGCGGTGCGCTGGGTGCTGGGCGAGGCTTCGGCCAAGCAGCTGCGCGGCGAGAGCATGCAGGACGTGATTTTCAACGGTGCCGCCACCCGCCGGCCGGCGCCCAGGGCGTCGGTGGAACTGGTATTCGACAACGGCGACCACAGCCTGCAGGGCGCGTGGGGGCAGTATGCCGAAGTCAGCATCCGCCGCCAGCTCACCCGCCAGGGCGAATCGAGCTACTACATCAACGGCCAGCCGGTGCGCCGCCGCGACATTACCGATTTGTTTTTGGGCACCGGCGTTGGCGCGCGCGGCTACGCAGTGATCGAGCAGGGCATGATTTCGCGGATTATCGAAGCGCGGCCGGAGGAATTGCGCGCCTATATCGAAGAGGCGGCGGGCGTTTCCAAATACAAAGAGCGCCGCCGCGAAACCGAAAGCCGGCTCAAAGACACCCGCGAGCACCTGCAGCGGCTGGGCGATTTACAGGGCGAACTGGCGCGGCAGGTGGAAAAGCTGCACAAGCAGGCCGAGGCCGCCGAGCGCTATCGGGCGCTGAGCGACGAATTGCAGCACAGCCAGAACCGCTACGATTTCGCCCGCTGGCGCCAGGCGCTGGCCGATGCCGATGCCGCCGAGGCCGAACACGAGCAGGCACAGGCCGGACAGGACAGCCTGGCCGAGCGCCAGCAGGAATTGAACGAAGCGGTGCAGACCCTGCGTGCCGCCGAAGCCGAGCAGCAGGAAGCGCAAAACCGGCTCAACCGCGAACACGCGCTGCTGCGCGAGCAGAGCGCCCGTTTGGAAGAACAAATCCGCTCGCGCCAAAACCAGCGCCAGCGCATCGAGCGCGACCGCACCGCGATGGCTGCCGCCGTGCAGAAAATCGACCACGAGCAAAAACTCTTGCACGAGCAGGCGCAGGCTCTGGCCGACGAAGCCCAAGAGCTGGAAGCGCAGTTGGCGCTGCTGGCCGAAGAAACCGCCGCCTGCGAAGAGCGGCTGCCCGAACTCGAAGCCGCGCAGCAGCAGGGTGCCGCCGCCCGGCAAAACCAGCAGGACGAAGCCGGCCGCATCCGCCGCGAGCTGGCCGTCAAGCAGCAGCAGTTGCAGTACAGCCGCAGCGGCATCGCCCAAATCCAAGCGCGTCAGTCGCGCCTGCAGCAGGAAGCCGCCGCGCTGAATCTGCCCGCTGCCGACGAGCTGGCCGCCGCCCAGCTGGCCGCCGCTGAAATACAGGCGCAGTACCAAACGGCCGAGCAGGTTTTGCAGGCGTTGGAACAACAATCGGGCAGCCTGAAAACCGATTTTCAGGCTGCCCAAGCTGCTGCGGGAGAAGCCGAACGCCGCCTGCTGGCCTTACAGGCCGAGCAACAAACCCTACGCGCCCTGACCGAAGAAGCGGCGGCGGGCGACTTTTGGCAGGGCAGGGCAGAAGCCGCCGCTCCCGCGCTGTGGCAGCACATCCGCGTGCCGCAGCAGTGGCAGGCGGCGCTGGCGGCGGTATTGGGCGAGCGCCTGCACGCGCGGGCGCTGCCGCCGGATTTCGCCCCGGCCGCGCCGCTTGCCGCCGCCCCCGCCGCCTGGTTCGACCGCGAAGCCGCCGCGCCGCAGTCCGCCCGCCCCGCGCAGGCGCTGTTAAACCAAATTCAGGCGGAAAAACCGTTTCAGGCTGCCTTAAACCATTGGTTGGCGGGCGTGCTGTGCGCCCCCGATTTGGATTACGCGCTGGCCAACCGCAACAGGCTGGCCGAGGGCGAATGCTGGCTGACGCCCGAAGGCCACCGGATCGACCGCATCGGCGTGCTGCTGCACCACGCCGCTGATGCCGCGCGGCTGATGCGCCAGCAAAGCCGTCTGGCCGAACTCGACAGCCTGCTGGCCGACGCCGCGCCCGCTTTTCAGGCTGCTGCCGAGCGCGCCCAAAGCCTGTCGCAGCAATATGAAGCGCTGGATGCCGAACAGCGCCGCGCCCAGGCCGAGCAGCGCCGCCTGGCCGCCGAACTCAACGGCGCCCGCCAGCAGGCCGGCGAGATGCTGGCGCGCACCAACCAGGGCCAGCTGCGCCGCGAGCACATCGAGCAGGAGTTGGCGCAGTTGGCGCAGGAAGCCGAAGAGCTGGCCTACACCGCCGCCACGCTGGAAGACGATGCCGCGCTGCTTACCGAGTCTGCCGCAGGCTTGAACGAAAGCCATGCCGAAGCCGAAGCCGTCTACCGCGGGCAGCAGCAGGCGCTCAAGCAGGCGCAGCTGGCCTTGCTGGAAGCCAACCGCCGCCACGGCGCCGCCGAAATCGCCGTCCACCGCAGCCGCGAGCAGCAGCAAAGCCTACGCGAGCGCATCGCCGCGCTGGAAGCGCAAAAGGCCGACTGGCAGGAGCGCCAGAGCGAATTGGAGCTGGTCAGCGCCGAAGAGCCGGACGAGAGCGAGCAGTATCTGCGTTTGGAAGAGCTGGGCGAGACGATGTCCGCGCTCGATGAGCAGATTCAGGCTGCCACCGCCGCGCTCGCCGCCACCCGTGCCCAAGGGCAGGCGCAGTATCAGGCTTTGCAGGACTTGTCCGCCAGCCAGCCGCAATGGCAGGCCGCCGCGCAAAACGCCCTGCTCAAACAGCAGGAAGCCCTGCTCAACGCCAAGCATTTTCACGACGCGCTCACCGCCCGCGAAGCCGGTTTCGACGAGCTTGCCGCCGAGTTCGAGCGCGAAGGCAGCCTGAAAGACGCAGGCAGCCTGAAAGATTTGCCGCAGCAGATCGAGCGCCTGAACAACAGCATCCGCGCGCTCGGCGCCGTCAATCTGGCCGCGCTCGACGAACTTGCCGAAGCCTGCGAGCGCGACGATTACTACCGTAGCCAGAGCGAAGACGTCCAAGCCGCCATCGCCCTGCTGGAAGAAGCCATCGCCCAAATCGACCGGGAAACCAAAGAGCGCTTCAAAACCACCTTCGATGCCGTCAACGAAAAAGTACGCAGCTTTTTCCCCACGCTGTTTGGCGGCGGCGAAGCGGCGCTGCATATGGTCGGCGACGATCTGCTCAGCGCCGGCGTGTCGATTATGGCGCGCCCGCCTGGCAAGAAAAATTCCACCATCCACCTACTCTCCGGCGGCGAAAAAGCGCTGACCGCCATGAGTCTGGTGTTTGCCCTGTTCAGCCTGAACCCCGCACCGTTTTGCCTTTTGGACGAAGTCGATGCCCCGCTCGATGACGCCAACACCACCCGTTTTTGCAATCTGGTCAAAGAGATGAGCGCGCAAACCCAGTTTCTCTACATCTCCCACAACCGCCTGACCATGGAAATGGCCGAACAGCTGATCGGCGTAACCATGCAGGAAAAAGGCGTCTCGCGCATCGTCGCCGTCGATATCAAACAGGCGCTGCAAATGGCCGAGGCAGCCTGAAAAAGGTTTCAGGCTGCCTGCCGTCTTTAAGTCTTCTAACTGTTTATCAAACCGAATTTATCAAACCGAAAGCCGATGATGTCAGCCCCCACCGAACAAGATTTCTCCGCCATCACCGCCGCCTTTACCGCCGTCTGCCCCGAAGACGTAGAGCGGCTGATTGCCGGCGGCCGCAGCGCCGTGGTGTTTTTCGGCCGCGAAAGCTGCTCCTACTGCCGCCGTTTCCTGCCCAAACTCGCCCGCGCCGTCCGGCAGACGGGCGCGGCGGTACATTTTGCCGACAGCCGCGACAAAGCCGCCTGGGCAGAGCTGCGCGCCACCTACGCCATCCGCACCGTCCCCGCCCTGTTGCGCCTGCCCGAGGGCGAAGCGGTGTGCGATTCGTCGTTAAGCGAAGAGCGGATTGCGGCGTTTCTGACGGCGCAGGCAGCCTGAAAAACTTGCCCGACCCAAAAAAGCAGCCTGAAAACCGTTTGCTGCGGTTTTCAGGCTGCTTTTTGTGCGGCTCGGCGGCGCTTAGTCGAAACCGGGTTGTTTGCCGTGCAAAAAGCGCACGGCTTCGTCGCGGCTGCCTTCGAGTATCAGCGGCATGGCGGCCAGCGATTTGGCGACGGCGCGCTCGATCAGTTCGCGCTCGGCGGCGGGCGGTTTGCCGAGCACGAAGCTGGTTACCAGATTGCGGTCACCCGGGTGGCCGATGCCCAGGCGCAGGCGGTAGAAGTCGGGGGTGCCCAGCCGCGCTTGGATGTCTTTGAGGCCGTTGTGGCCGCCGTTGCCGCCGCCGATTTTGAAGCGGGTTTGGCCGCAGGGGATGTCCAACTCGTCGTGGGCGACGAGGATTTGGTCGGGGCGGATTTTGTAAAACTGCGCCAAGGGGGCGACGGACTGGCCGGAGAGGTTCATAAAGGTGTCGGGCTTGAGCAGCCAGATGTCGCCCTGCGGCCGCTCGGCGCGCGCTGCCTGGCCGTGGTATTTTTTCTGGCTTTGGAAGGAGACGCCCCAGGCGTGCGCCAGCTCGTCGAGAAACCAGAAGCCGGCGTTGTGGCGGGTGTGTTCGTATTGGCTGCCGGGGTTGCCCAGGCCGACGATCAGTTTGATGTCCATAATCTGCAATCTGTAAAAGGTTTCAGGCTGCCTGAAAGCTCAGGCAAACCAGCCGCGCAGGGCTTCGAGCCCCATGTGGCGGATGTTGAGCGCGGCTTGGGCGCGGGTTTTGGGTTTGGCGTGGTAGGCGATGCCGAAACCGGCGGCCTGCAGCATCGGGATGTCGTTGGCACCGTCGCCGACGGCGGCAACCTGATGCCGCTTTAGACCGAGCGCCAGGCGGTGTTCTTCCAGCAGCCGCGCTTTGGCAGCGGCATCGATAACCGGGCCGACGACCCTGCCGGTGAGTTTGCCGCCGGCGGTTTCCAAGGTGTTGGCATACGCCCAGTCCAGTCCCAGCCGCTCTTTGAGCCGCTCGGTAAAAAAGGTGAAACCGCCGGAAACCAGCAGAAACTTCACTTGGTGCTTTTTGCATTCGGCCAGCAGATACTCGGCGCCGGGCGACAGGCGCAGCGCGTGTTCGTACACATCATCCAGCACGCTTTCGGGCAGGCCGGCCAGCAGGGCGACGCGCTCGCGCAGCGAGTCTTCAAAGTCCATCTCGCCGCGCATCGCCCGCTCGGTTACCGCCGCCACTTGTTCTTTCAAACCGGCTGCGGCGGCGATTTCGTCGATGCACTCGATGGTAATCAGCGTGCTGTCCATATCGCTGACAATCAGCCCCAAATCGGCAAAGGCGGTATCGGCCAGCAGCGCGTATTCGGCACCCGCCGCATCCAATTCGGCGGCCACTTCCGCGGGAATAGCGGCATCTGCGGCTACGGCAAGGCGCAGGCTGCTGCCGGTTATGCTTTCAGGCAGCCTGAAATGCCGCGCGGTCTGCACCAGCGGCAGAGCGGCCAAGTTCGGGTGTTGGATAACGAAAACCTGTTTCATCTAGGGTGCCGTTTTGAAAAAACGCCGCATTTTACAGACGCGGCGGCAGGGTGCAAGCGCGGCAGTCAAAAAGGCAGCCTGAAAAGCGTGTTTACGGCTTTCAGGCTGCCTGTTGTTTGCGCTTAAGGTGGTATTTATCCGCCGAACAACCGGCTGAAAAAGCCGCGCTTGGGTGCCGGCTCGGCAGCTTGCTTATCTTCTGTCGCCGCCGGCTCGGGTGCGGGGCGGTAAACGGGATGACGGTCGAAACTCTGCGACACCGGCATCATCTCCAGATAATTGACATTAACGTGCTTGGGCGTCTGATACAGCCACAGCGCGGCGGCGGCGACGTCTTCGGGCGCGAGCGCCTGCACGCCTTCGTAAACGGCGGCGGCGCGCGCTTCGTCGCCCTTAAAGCGCACCTGCGAAAACTCGGTGCCGCCGCACAGGCCGGGTTCGATATTGCTCACGCGCACGCCGCTGCCGTGCAAATCGGCGCGCAGGTTCAGGCTGAATTGGTGCACAAAGGCTTTAGTGGCGCCGTACACATTGCTGCCCGGGTAGGGGTAGCTGCCGGCAATCGAGCCGATATTGATCACGTAGCCTTCGCCGCGCGCCACCATCTCCGGCAACACTTGGCGGGTGAGATAGGCCAGGCCGGTGATATTGGTGGCGATCATGTTTTCCCAGTCGGCAAAATCGGCCTGGTGGGCGGGGGAAAGATCGAGCGCCAGACCGGCGTTGTTGATCAGGCAGTCAATACTGCGGAAGGCTTCGGGCGCTTCGGCCAGCGACGATAAGGCGGCATCAACCGATTCTTTGCTGCGCACGTCCATCGCCAAAGGATGAAACAACTCGCCCAATTCGGCTTTCAGTCCGTCCAAACGCTCGCTGCGGCGGGCGGCGCCGATAACGGCAATGCCCGCGGCGGCAAACTGGCGCGCCATCGCCGCGCCAAACCCTGCGGAAGCTCCGGTAATCAATACGGCCATGATTTTTTCCTTTCCGTGAAATTAAGGTATGATGCGCCGCCTTTGCGCCGGCCTTTCGGCTTCAGGCAGCCTGAAAAACACAGCGATAATAACACCGACGCCGCATCACACGATAGGAACACCCGCATGAAAAAACCGATTTTGATTTTTGCCCTGAGCGCTCTGCTGCTGGCCGCCTGCGACGGCGGCGCAGGTGCGGGTGGCGCCAAAGGGCCGCTGTCCGAAGAGCGCAGCATCGCCTTCAAAACCTTTATGCCCGGTTTTTCGCGCATGGGCAAAATGGCCAAGGGCGACGAAGCCTATGTGCCCGAGCAGTTTGAAAAACTGGCGCAGACCTTCAGCAGCGAAGCGCGCGAGCCTTTCGAGTATTTCGCCAGCGACCCCGAAGGCAACGGCGACGCGCTGCCCGGCATCTGGCAGCAGCCGCAGCAGTTTAAGGCCGAGCAGGACAAATTTTTCGCTGCGGTGGACGAACTCAACGCCGCCGCCAAAAGCCAGAAACTCGACGACATCCGCGCCGCCTACGCCAAAGTGGAAGAAAGCTGCACCAGCTGCCACAGCAGCTACCGTCGGCCGAAATAGCCGCGCCGCCGTTGAATAAGAAAAAGCAGCCTGAAAAGCGTTTGGCACGTTTTTCAGGCTGCTTTTTTGCGCTTTAAAAAGCGGGAAAAAGGTTTCAGGCTGCTTGGGCGCTGTTTTTCTACGCTTCAGGCAGCCTGAAAACCGTCGGGCGCGACCTTAAGCCTTAATCCCAGTCTTGGGCGACAAAGCGGGCGCTCTGGCCTTGGTTGTTTTGCAAAATCAGATAATGGCCGTCGAGCCGGTAGCGGGTGAAGCTGCCGATGCGGCTGGAAAAATCGGCTTCCAGCTTCATGCGGCCGTCGCAATACATGCGGGTGGCGGCGACGCTGCCAAAGCGGATGCGGCCTTCACGCTGCTGCGGCGCGGCGGTTTCAACGCTGAACATCAGCCGGTTGCAGCCCATACTGCCGCTTGCTTGCGGCAGCGAAGTCAGGTTGATGCCGGCCTGCAGGCGCTGCAGCTCTTCGCGCCCGAAGCCCGGCCATTGTTCGAGCATCCATTGGCGTTTCAGGCCAAGCTGGGTGGTGGGTGCGGACTCGCTCTGCGGCGCGGGCTGGCCGGCGGTGCAGGCGGCAAGCATCAGCGTGCAGGCGGCAGCGGCAAGGGTGGGGCGGGTCATGGTCTTTTCTTTCTAAACGGGTGGGGCTGGCTTGGGCGGATGCAGGCAGCCTGAAAGTTTTGCGGCAGGCGGATTGTAGCCGTTTGCGCGGCGGCGGGCGAACCGGCGTTTTTTTTTCAGGCTGCAGATGGTACAGAGTCGGGCAATAAAGTGCCGCCAAAGCCGGAAAAGCAGCCTGAAAGCGCCAAGCGCCTTTTCAGACTGCCGGCAGGGGTTTACAATCGATTACATTCCAATAAAGTTTCGCATTAGAGGAGGCGGATATGGCTAAAAAGCTGTTACTGGGATTAGTGCTGGCACTGGCGGCCGGGTTTGCCGCCTACCGTTTCGGTTTCAGCGGCGGCGAAGACCCGCTGGCCGGCATTGCCCGCGCCAACGGCCGCTTGGAGTTCGAGCGCTTGGACGTGGCGACGCTGTATGCCGGCCGCATCGAGCGCGTGGAAGTGGACGAGGGCGACGAAGTGGCGTCCGGCGCGGTGCTGGCGCGGCTGGAATCGGCCACCACCGAAACCCAGGTGGCCGAAGCGCGGGCGCGGCGCGGCCAGCTCGAGCAGAGCGTGCGCCGCGCCCAAGCGCAGGTGGAAGCGCAGCGCCAGCAGCTCAAAACCGCGCAGATGGATGCCGACAATGCCCGCGCGCTCTATCGCGACGGCCTGATTTCCCAGTCCGAACTCAATGCCCGTCTGGCGCAGCGCGATGCGGCGCAGGCGGCTGTGCAGGCGGCGCGCTCGGCGGCGGCCGAAGCGCAGTCGGGCGTGGGGCAGGCGCAGGCGCTGGTGGATCGGGCGTCGTCGGTGATGGACGATTTGGCGGTGCGCGCGCCCAAAGCCGGCCGGGTGGAATATGTGCTGGCGCAGCCCGGCGGCGTGCTGCCGGCGGGCGGGCGGGTGGTGAGCCTGCTGGATTTGGACGACGCCGGCATGGATATTTTTCTGGCCGCGCCCGATATCAACCGCATTCCGCTGGGCAGCGAAGCGCGGCTGGTGTTCGACGGGCTGGACGCGGTATTTCCGGCGCGGGTAAGGCATGTGGCGGCACAGGCGCAGTTCACGCCCAAATTTGTCGAAACTGCCGAAGAGCGCACGCGGCTGATGTTCCGCGTACGGCTGAAAATCGACGCCGACACCGCCCGCCGCTACCGCCGCTGGCTCAAAGGCGGCATGACCGCCACCGGCTATGTGCGGCTCGACCAAACCCAATCCTGGCCGGCGCAGCTGGCGGTGAAACTGCCGCCGGCAGGGCAGCCTGAAAGTGCTGAGACCGCATCTGCTGTCCAAAAGCAGCCTGAAAACCCGAGCAGGCAGCCTGAAAACGCTGCTTCCGGGGCGCGGTCGTGAACGCCGTCGAAATCCGCGGCTTAAGCCACAGCTACCGCGGTAAAACCGCGCTCGACAATATCACCCTGAGCCTGCCGCAGGGCGCCAGCATCGGCATGATCGGGCCGGATGGTGTGGGCAAATCAACGCTGCTGGCGCTGATAGCCGGCGTGAAAACCATCCAGAAGGGCAGCGTGCGCGTGCTCGGCGCCGATCCCGCCCGCCGCCGCGAGCGCGAAGCGCTGCTACCGCGCATCGCCTTTATGCCGCAGGGCTTGGGCAAAAACCTGTATCCCACTTTGTCGGTGCATGACAACGTTGCCTTCCATGCCCGCCTGTTCGGCTTAAACCGGCGCGAGCGCGAAGAGCGCATCGCCCGCCTGCTCGATGCCACCGGCCTGACACCCTTTGCCGAGCGTGCCGCCGGCAAGCTCTCCGGCGGCATGAAGCAGAAACTCAGTCTGTGCTGCGCGCTGGTGCACGATCCCGAACTGCTGATCTTGGACGAGCCGACCACCGGCGTCGATCCCCTGTCGCGCCGCCAGTTTTGGCAGCTGGTGGCCGAGTTGCGGGCGGAAAACCCGGGCATGACGGTGCTGGTCGCCACCGCCTATATGGAAGAAGCCGAGCAGTTCGACTACCTGCTGGCGCTGGATGCCGGCCGCGTGCTCGCCTGCCGGCCGATGGCCGAAGTGCTTTCCGGCGGCATCACGCTGGAAGCGGCCTATGTCGCCATGCTGCCGGCCGAGCGGCGCAGCCCGTGGCACGACGAAATGCTGACGCCGTTTGCCGCCGATCCCGCGCTGCCGCCCGCCATCGAAGCCGAGCATCTGAGCAAGCGGTTTGGCGACTTTATTGCGGTGAACGATGTGAGTTTCCGCATCGCCCAGGGCGAGATTTTCGGCTTTCTCGGCTCCAACGGCTGCGGCAAATCCACCACCATGAAAATGCTCACCGGCCTGCTGGCCGCCAGCGACGGCAGTGCCCGCCTGCTCGGCAAGCCGGTGGCCGCCGGCAATCTCGAAACGCGGATGCAGACCGGCTATATGTCGCAGGCCTTTTCACTCTATGAAGAGCTCAGCGTGCGCCAGAATCTGGTGCTGCACGCCCGTCTCTACCGCATCGCCCAAGCCGCCGCCGCCATCGACGGCGTGCTGCGCCAGTTCGAGCTTGCCGAACACGCCGACAGCCTGCCCGCCGCCCTGCCTTTGGGCGTGCGCCAGCGCCTGCAGCTGGCCGCCGCCTGCCTGCACCGCCCCAAAGTGCTGATACTCGACGAGCCGACTTCCGGCGTCGATCCCGCCGCCCGCGATATGTTTTGGCAGTATCTGCTGCAGCTCTCGCGCCAAGAGCGCGTCACCATCTTTGTTTCCACCCACTTTATGAACGAAGCCGAGCGCTGTGACCGCATCTCGCTGATGCACCGCGGCCGCGTGCTCGCCGTCGGCACCCCCGCCGAACTGGTGCAGCGCCAGCAGGCCGCCAGCCTGGAAGAGTCGTTTATCCGCTTTCTCGAGCAGGACGAAGCACGGGAAAGCGGGCAGCCTGAAAGCGTGGAGACTGTTGCCGCAGATAAAGGACAAAAGCAGCCTGAAAATACCGAAACAGGCACCGCTAGTAATCTTTCAGGCAGCCTGAAACCAAGCGACGGCGGCAGGCAGCCTGAAAATGCTGCGGAAGACGTTTCAGGCTGCCTGAACGGAAGTCAGAACGCTGATCAGAAGCAGCCTGAAAACCTAGCAAGGGCAGTTGAAGCAGTTGCGGAACAAAGGCAGCCTGAAACCCCCAAACCCAACACCGCCAACAATCTTTCAGGCAGCCTGAAAAGCGCCAAGGGCAGTAAGCAGCCTGAAAAACCGCGCCCGCGCGGTTTGCGCTACTGGCTGGCGATGGTGCTGACTTTCGCCCTGCGTGAGGGGCGGGAGCTGGCGGGCGACCGCATCCGGCTAATGTTTGCGCTGCTGGGGCCGCTGATTTACCTGTTTGCCGGCAGCTTGGGCATTTCCTACGATACCGACCAGCTGGATTTTGCCGTGCTCGACCAAGACCAAAGCCGCTACAGCCGCGAGCTGGTGCGCGAGTTTGAAGGTTCGGCCTATTTCCGCCGCGCCGCCGATTTGTCACGCCGCGAAGACATTGCCGCCGAACTGACCGCCACCCGTGTGGAGCTGGTCATCGAAATCCCGCCGCATTTTGGCCGCGACCTGTTGGCGCAGCGGCGGCCGCAAGTGGCGTTTTATATCGACGGCGCCATGCCGCAGCAGGGCGAAAACATCGCCGGCTATGCGCAGGGCATTGCCGCCGGCTACGCGCTGTCGCTGTACCGCACCTACGGCATCCAGCCTGCCGGCGCCGATCTCGATATGCGCTTTATCTACAACCCGACCTTTAAAAGCATCAATGCGCTGGCGCCGGGCTTTCTGATGCTGGCGCTGGTGATGATTCCGGCGATGATGACCGCGCTGGGGGTGGTGCGCGAAAAGGAGATCGGTTCGATTATGAATCTGTATTCCTCGCCCGCTTCCAGCCTGCAGTATCTGCTGGGCAAGCAGCTGCCGTATGTGGCGCTTTCGATGGGCGCTTATGTGATGCTGGTGGCGGTAATCGTGCTGGTATTGGATGTGCCGGTAAAAGGTTCGCTGGCGGCGCTGACGGCCGGCGCGCTGTGTTTCGTGCTTGCAACCACCGCTTTCGGCCTGCTGGTGTCGGCCTTTGTGCGTTCGCAGGTGGCGGCGATTTTCGCGGCGGCGATTCTGGCCATGATTCCGGCGATGAATTTTTCCGGCATGATTTACCCGTTTTCCACGCTCAGCGGTTCGGGCTACTGGATCGGCCGCGGCTTTCCCGCCAGCTGGTTCCAGATGGTCGGCCTGGGCGTGATTACCAAAGGGCTGCTCTGGCGCGACGTTTATCCGATTTTCGGCGTGCTGCTGGCGTTTTTCCTGGGCTATCTGCTCCTGGCTGCGCTGCTCTTGAAAAAACAGGAGTCCTGACATGCGCCTGCTGCACAATATTCTCTACCTCACCGCCAAGGAAATCCGCAGCTTTCTGCGCGACTATGCGCTGCTGGCGCTGGTGGTGTTTATGTTTTCTTCCAGCATTTATTCCACGGCGAAAAACATCACCACCGAGATGAAAAACGCCGCCGTTGCCGTGCACGACCAAGACCGCAGCACGCTTACCTACCGCATCCGCGATTCGCTGCTGCCGCCGCAGTTTAAAAGCGTGGAAGACATCGACGAGCCGGAGATCGACCGCGCGATGGATACCGGACGCTACACCTTTATCCTGTCTTTTCCGCCAAACTATACTGCCGACCTGCTTGCCGGCCGCCGGCCGCAGGTGCAGCTGCTGGTCGATGCCACCGCTATGTCGCAGGCCGGCAAGGGCACCGGCTATCTGCAGGAAATCATCCGCCGCGAAAACGCCGAATATCTGAAAGATTATGCGCCGGCGGTGCTGCCTTTCGAGCCGCAAATCAATATCCTGTTCAATCCCAATCTGAAAACCGAATGGTTTATGCCGGTGTCGCAAATCGTCGGCAATGCTGCGCTGATGGCGATGATTCTTGCCGGAGCCGCGGTTATCCGCGAACGCGAGCGCGGCACCATCGAGCATCTGCTGGTGATGCCGGTGGGTGCCGGCGAGATTGTGCTCGCCAAGATTGCCGCCAATGTGCTGATTATTCTCACCGCCAGCACGCTGTCGCTGTATTTCATCGTCCATCAGGCGGTGGGCGCGCCGATTAACGGCTCGCTGGCGCTGTTTGTTGCCTGCAACGCGGTGTTTTTGTCGGCAATGGCCGGACTGGGCATCTTTCTGGCCACCTGCGCGCCGACCATGCCGCAGTTCAGCCTGCTGTGCATCATTATCTACATCGCCATCAACCTGATTTCCGGCTCGGCCTCGCCGCTGGAGAGCCTGCCGCTGCTGATGCGCCAGATTTCCCGCCTTTCGCCCTTAACCCATTTCACCGCCATTTCGCAGGCGGTGGTGTTCCGCGGCGCCGGCTGGCAGGTGATCTGGTCGCACGTTGCCGCCACCGCCTTCTCCGGCCTGGCCTTTACCGCGCTGGCTGTTGCCCGTTTCCGCCAGATGCTGGCACGGCAGGGCTAGCCGTTTTCAGGCTGCCGGAAACGAGAAAGGCAGCCTGAAACCCCTTTGCGCTGCTTTCAGGCAGCCTGAAAACCGTCTGCCCGGCTTTTCAGGCTGCCTGCCGCCCCAAACCGAACCACGAAAGGAATCCGCCATGTCCGCCGTCCCGTTTCGTTTTGCCGCCGCCGCGCTGCTGCTGGCGCTGGCTGCCTGCCGCAGCACCGAGATTACCGCGCCGTCTGCCGTGCGCCTGCCGGCGAATTTCGAGCATGCCGGCGCAGCGCAGGGCAGCGCGGACATCGCCCGCTGGTGGCGGCAGTGGCCGGATGCGCAGCTGCAAAGCCTGATTGAGCGGGGCTTGGCGCACAGCCCCGATATTGCCGCCGCGCAATCGCGCTTGGCGGAAGCCCGCGCCACCGCGCGGCTGGCGGGTGCCGAGCTGAATCCGCAGCTGGGCGCGCAGGCTGCCGGCTACGGCTACCGCAGCGGGCGCGACGACCCGCATTTCGGTAACCATGCCACCATGACTTCTTTCGGCCTGCGCGCTTCGTGGGAACCGGATATTTTCGGCAAAAAACGCAGCGACGCCGATGCCGCCCGCGCCGCCGCGCTCGGCGTGCAGGAGCAGCTTTACGGCAGCCGCCTGCTGGTGGCAGCGGAGATTGCCGAACATTATCTGCACGCGCTGCGCATTCTCGAGCAGCAGACGCTGCTGGAGCGCCGTGCCGCCACCCTGCGCCAGTTGCAGCGCTATGCCGCCGGCCGTTTCCGCGCCGGCCAGGCCAGCGCCCACGATACCGATGCCGCAGCGGCGGCGGTGCAGGCGCTGGCGGCGCGGCAGGCAACGCTGGATGCCGAATTTGACCTGCACCGGCGCAGCATCGCCGTTTTAACCGGCCAGACGCCGCAGGATTTCCGTCTCGACACCGATGCCATGCGCCGCGCCGCGCTGCTGCAGCATCTGCCCGCCGCACCGCAGGGGCAGCAGCCGGCCGATCTGCTCGAGCAGCGCCCCGATATCCGCGCCCGCGCCGCCGAAGTGCAGGCGTATGCCGCCAAGCTCGCCAGCGCCAAAGCCGATCTGCTGCCGCGCTTTGAAATTAAATTTTTGTGGCAGACCGGCCGCATCGAGCTGGGCAGCGATCTGGCGCTGCTCAACAACCAGCGCAGCAGCAGCGGGGGCCTGCTCAGCCTGGGCGTGCAGCTGCCGATTTTTACCGGCGGCCGCATCCGCGCCAATATCGATGCCGCCGATGCCCGCCTGAAAACCGCGCTGCTGCGCTACGACCAAACCCTGCTGCAGGCGCTGGCCGACGTGGACAACGCCTATCAGGCGCAGGCAGCGCTGGCGCGGCAGCAGGAGCGCATCGCCGCCGCCGCACAAACCGCCGCCAAGCAGGTGCGCGACGACCGCCTGCTGTTCCGCCACGGCCGCAAAACGCTTGATGTCGCCCTGCAGGCCGAACTCTCGGCAGCGGATGCCGACGAAAAACTGGCCGACAGCCGCCTGGCCGCCGGTCTCAACCTGCTCGCTCTCTACAAGGCCTTGGGCGGCGGCTGGCAGCCTGAAAACGGGGTAGTGCGCTAAAGGGGGCAAAACAGCGTTTGCTGCGGTGGAAAACTCGTCCACAAAATCTGTGGGTAACAATGTGGATAAAAGCAGAATAATCCTTAAAACTTCTTTACTGATAAGCGTTGCCCTGTTTTTGCCTAAAAAACGCGCATGGCTAAATTTGTTTTAAATCATGTTGTTAATTTGGGTATATTGATTTGAAAGCGCTTTTTTATTCTTGACAAAAACCGCTTTGTGAAAAAGGCGCCGATGTGCATAAAACTGCGGGAAATTCGCCGTTTGCCCCAAGCAGCCTGAAAGCGCGGCCGGCGGCAGAAACGGCGAAACAAACACGGTTTTTAAGGTTTTTTGTGCTTGCATTCGCCCCGCCGTCTGCCTATGCTTGGCGCCCCGCCCGACAGGGTTTGCAAGCACACATCAGGAAAACACTATGGATACTTGGCAACAAAACTTGGCCGCGGTGCCGCTGGGCGATACCGGCCGCACCCTGGGCAGCGAAAAAGCAGTGGCCGCCGCCGAAATGCGCGCCGGCCGGCCGTATGTGAAGCTCGAATTCGGTTTTCCCGCGCAGCATCTGGCCGCCGGACTGCGGCAGGCGGTTTGCGATGCCATCGGCCGCGAAGCCGATGTGGAAATCGGCAGCCGCATCATCGCCCACAAAGTGCAGCAGGGCGTCGCCACCATCAAAGGCGTGAAAAACATTATCGCCGTGGCTTCGGGCAAGGGCGGCGTCGGCAAATCGACCACCACCGCCAATCTGGCTAGCGCGCTGCAGCGCATGGGCGCCCGCGTCGGCGTGCTCGATGCCGACCTTTACGGCCCCAGCCAGCCGACCATGCTCGGCGTTGCCGAAACCCGCCCCGAGCAGCAAAACCGCAAATTCATCCCCGTGCGCAACCGCGATGGCATCCAAGTGATGTCCATCGGCTTTCTGATCGACCCCGGCCAGGCGGTGGTGTGGCGCGGGCCGATGGTCAGCCAGGCGCTGCAGCAGCTCTTGTTCCAAAGCGAATGGGACGACGTGGACTATCTTTTCGTCGATCTGCCGCCCGGCACCGGCGACATCCAGCTTACTCTGTCGCAGAAAATCCCGGTAACCGGCGCGGTGGTGGTCACCACGCCGCAGGACATCGCCCTGATCGACGCGCGCAAAGCGGTGGATATGTTCGATAAAGTCAATATCCCGATTTTGGGTGTACTGGAGAATATGTCGGTGCACGTCTGCACCAACTGCGGCCACAGCGAAGCCATTTTCGGCAGCGACGGCGGCAAAGAGCTGGCGGAAAAACTCAAAGTGCCGCTCTTGGGCCAGCTGCCGCTGTCGCTGCCGGTGCGCGAAGCGATGGACGCCGGCCAATCCGGCGAACTGCTGGCCGACTATCCCGCCGTCGCCCAAGTCTATACCGACGCCGCTTTTGCCGTCGCCCTGGCCGTGGCCGACAAAGGCAAAGACTTCAGCCGCGCCTTCCCGAAAATCGTCGTCGAATAAACTGTGAAGGCAGCATAAAGCAAAAAAGCAGCCTGAAAGCCGCAAATCCGGCTTTCAGGCTGCCTTTGTAAACCACCATGACCGACATCCTAATCTATTTGTTCTTCGCCGCCATGGCGCTTGAATTTCTCTTCGCCCTATGGCTAAACCGCCGCGCCCAAAGCGTGCTGGACGCCTTTATCGCCAACCCGCAGCTGCACGAAGCGGCAGGCAGGCCGTCCGACCTTTATTTTGTGTTGGACATTTACCGGCTGCGCTACCGCTTTGCCCGTTTTCTGAAAAATCACCCCGCCAAGCCTGCGCCGCTTGCCTGTGCCGATGCCGATTACCAGCTTGTCCGCAAGTTAGCCATTGTGCTGCTGCGGCTGGAAATCGGGCGCGGCGTGCTGATGGTGCTGTTTGTGTTTGCGCACCAGTGGCTTCGTTAAAAAAGGCAGCCTGAAAACCGCTTTGCCGCTTTCAGGCTGCCTGATGCCTGTTTCAATCTTATATATAATCGCCCCTTTTTTCGGCAGCCTGAAACTGCCCAACCCATTATTTAACAAGAGATTCCCTCCATGAACATCACCGCCACCCTCGCCGCCGAACTTTCCGCCACCGCCGCCCAAATCGAAGCCGCCGTATCCCTGCTGGACGACGGCGCCACCGTGCCCTTTATCGCCCGCTACCGCAAGGAAGCCACGGGCGGGTTGGACGACACGCAGCTGCGCACGCTGGCCGAGCGTTTGCAGTATTTGCGCGAGCTGGAAGAGCGCCGCGCCGCCGTGCTCAAATCCATTGAAGAGCAAGGCAAACTTTCAGACGACCTGAAAGCCCAAATCGAAGCCGCCGACAACAAAACCGCGCTGGAAGATTTGTATCTGCCCTACAAACCCAAACGCCGCACCAAAGCGCAAACCGCGCGCGAAAACGGTTTGCAGCCGCTGGCGGATTTGCTGTTGAACGAGCAGCCGCAAGACGCGGAAACCGCCGCCGCGCCGTTTGTCAATGACAATGTACCCGACACCAAAGCCGCGCTGGACGGCGCACGCGCGATTTTGATGGAACAGTTTGCCGAAGATGCCGCGCTGATTGGCCGCCTACGCGAAAAACTGTGGAACGAAGCGGAAATCCACGCGCAAGTGGTTGCGGACGAAGAAGAAAAAGGCGAGAAATTCAAAGACTATTTTGACCACCGCGAAGCCGTGCGCACCATGCCCAGCCACCGCGCGCTGGCGGTTTTGCGCGGGCGCAACGAAGGCGTGTTGCACATCGCGCTCAAATATCAAGCCGACGACACGCCGATTACCCAAGCGAGCGAATACGAGCAAATCATCGCCGCGCAGTTTGGCGTATCAGAAAATAATAAATGGCTGCGCGACACCGTGCGGCTGGCGTGGCGGGCGAAGATTTTTCTGTCGTTGGAACTGGAAGCGTTGAACCGTTTAAAAGAAGCCGCCGATCATGACGCAATTACCGTATTCGCCCGCAATCTCAAAGACTTGCTGCTCGCCGCGCCTGCCGGACGCTTGCCGACCTTAGGCTTGGACCCCGGCTACCGCAACGGCGTGAAATGCGCGGTGGTGGACGACACGGGCAAGCTGTTGGATACCGCCATTGTTTATTTACACCAAGAAAACAATATGTTGGCAACGCTTTCGCGCCTGATTAAAACCCACGGCGTGAAGCTTATCGCCATCGGCAACGGCACCGCCAGCCGCGAAACCGACAAACTCGCGGGCGAGTTGGTGCGCGGGCTGGCCGCGACCGAAGGAAGTCCCTGTGGGAAAATGGGGCTGCACAAAATCGTCGTATCCGAAGCCGGCGCGTCGATTTATTCCGCGTCCGAACTGGCGGCGCGCGAGTTCCCCGACTTGGACGTTTCCCTGCGCGGCGCGGTGTCCATCGCCCGCAGGCTGCAAGACCCGCTCGCCGAGTTGGTGAAAATCGACCCCAAATCCATCGGCGTGGGCCAGTATCAGCACGACGTGAACCAAAGCCAGCTCGCCAAATCGCTGGACGCGGTGGTCGAAGACTGCGTGAACGCCGTCGGCGTGGACGTGAACACCGCTTCCGCCCCGCTCTTGGCGCGGATTTCCGGTTTGAATCAGACCCTTGCCCAAAACATCGTCGCCTACCGCGATGAAAACGGCGCATTCGACAGCCGCAAAAAACTGCTGAAAGTACCGCGTTTGGGTGAAAAAACCTTCGAGCAGGCGGCGGGCTTTTTGCGGATTAACGGCGGCAAAGAGCCGCTGGATGCGAGCGCCGTCCACCCCGAGGCCTATCCCGTCGTCGCCAAAATGCTGGCTCAACAAGGCATTACCGCCGCCGAATTGATCGGCAACCGCGAAAAAATCAAACACATCCGCGCCGCCGATTTCACCGACGAGCGTTTCGGTTTGCCTACCATTTTGGACATTCTCGCCGAACTGGAAAAACCCGGCCGCGACCCGCGCGGCGAGTTTCAGACGGCCTCCTTCGCCGAAGGAATCCACGAAATCAAAGATTTGGAAGTTGGCATGATTTTAGAAGGCGTGGTCTCCAACGTCGCCAACTTTGGTGCGTTTGTCGATATCGGCGTACACCAAGACGGCTTGGTACACATCTCCGCGCTTGCCGACCGTTTCGTACAAGACCCGCGCGAAGTGGTTAAAGCGGGTGATGTGGTCAAAGTGAAAGTGCTGGAAGTCGATGCCGCCCGCAAACGCATCGCCCTGACCATGCGCCTTTCAGACGACCCCGCATCAGGTGTAGCAGGCAAAAGGCCGTCTGAAAGCCGAAATACGCGTTCCGACAACCGAAGCAGCCTGAAAAGCAGCAAAGCCCAACGCGAGAAACAACCGACCAACAGCGCGATGGCGGATGCCTTTGCCAAGTTGAAGCGGTAAGGACGTCTGAATTCCCATTAATAACTGAAAGCCCATTATGCAACTTACCTCCCTACTGAAAGACACCAACTACAATCTTTCCCAATTCAACGAAAAGCAAATCACCGAACTCGAACAGGCTGTTTTTATGAAAGCTGGCAAAAACGGGGATGTGCCGTATGTAAAATGCCTGGTGCGTAAAAAAGACATCCGGCTTACTCCCGAAGAAGCCGTTCGCCAGCTTTACCTGCTGAAACTGCATCAGGATTACAACTATCCCTACGAGCGCATGGAACTGGAATACGCCGTAACTTTCGGGCGCGAAAAGAAACGTGCCGATATCGTAATATTCGAGCGTGACAACCCTACTGTGGTTTACATAATTGTCGAACTGAAAAAACCCAAGCTTAAAGACGGCAAAGAACAACTCAAATCCTACTGCAACGCTACCGGTGCACCCATCGGCGTATGGACCAACGGCGACAGTATTTCCTATTACAACCGCCGCGATCCCAACTATTTCAAAGATATTCCAAATATCCCCAAAGTATCGGAAAAGCTGTCCGACGTATTGGGTGAACGCTGGACAATAGTCGATCTGATCGCCAACGACAAAGTTGCCCACGAGCGCAAATCGCTAAAAGATTTGGTTGTGGAAATGGAAGATGAGGTATTGGCAAACGCAGGCGTGGACGTCTTTGAAGAACTATTCCAACTGATTTTCACCAAGCTGTACGACGAAATGGAAAGCACACGCAACACGCTTCGCCACCTTGAGTTCCGTAACTACGGCGATACCGACATCGAGCTGAAAAGCAAGATTCAAGACCTGTTCGACCGCGCCAAAAAGAAATGGGAAGGCGTGTTTGCCGAGAGCGCGAAAATCAACCTTTCTCCCTCACATTTGGCCGTCTGCGTTTCCTCGCTGGAAGGTGTAAAACTGTTCAACTCCAATTTGGACGTGGTGGACGAAGCGTTTGAATACCTGATTAACAAATCCAGCAAGGGAGAAAAAGGGCAGTATTTCACTCCGCGCTATGTGATTGATATGTGCGTGAAAATGCTTGATCCAAAAGCGCATGAAACCGTAATCGATACCGCGGCAGGTAGCTGTGGATTTCCTGTGCACGCCATTTTCCATGTGTGGGCAAAACAGCTTGCCGAACGCGGCATGGAGCGCAGCCATCTGTTTACGGCCGAAGAAAAGCTACCTGAACAAAAAGATTACGTTGAAGAAAAAGTGTTTGCCATCGACTTTGATGAAAAAGCCGTGCGTGTCGCACGCACGCTCAATCTGATTGCAGGCGACGGGCAGACCAATGTTTTGCATCTCAACACGCTCGACTACGAACGCTGGGACGACAATACCACGGAAGAAAACTGGCTGGATGTATACGGCAACGGCTGGCGTAAGCTAAAAAAACTTCGCCAAAACAAATCACAAAACCGCGATTTCCAATTCGATATTCTGATGGCCAATCCCCCTTTTGCCGGAGAAATCAAAGAAACCCGCATCATTGCCCGTTATGAGTTAGGCAAGAAAAGCAACGGCAAATATCAAAACAAAGTCGGGCGCGATATTTTGTTTATCGAGCGCAATTTGGATTTTCTCAAACCGGGCGGGCGCATGGCAGTGGTGTTGCCGCAAGGACGGTTCAACAACAGCAGTGACAAATATATCCGCGACTATATTGCCGAACGCTGCCGCATCCTTGCCGTAGTCGGATTGCACGGCAACGTGTTCAAACCGCATACCGGTACCAAAACCAGCGTACTGTTTGTGCAGAAATGGGACGACGAGCTCTGCCCCAAACGCGACGACTATCCGATTTTCTTCGCCACCATGCAGGAGCCGAGCAAAGACAACAGCGGCGACAAAATCTACGTTAAAAATTCAGACGGCCTGCCAGTGTTGGATGACCACGGACACCTGATTGTCCGCCACGACTTGTTTAACCACGACGGCAAAACCCAAGACGGTATCGCCGAAGCCTTTTTGGAATTTGCCAAGAAAGAGAGACTGTCGTTTGTGGGAAAGGCCTAAGCCCTTTCAATGAAGCGAGATATAAGGCTTTGTTGGAAGGGTTGGAGATTATGGAAACACATTATTCTAAGTTAGAGCGCACTTTAAGAATTGATGCTGAGTTTTACAGTAAATCGTATTTTTTAATAGATAAAATATTACAGGGGGCATTGCCAATCACTGACTTGGTTTCTGTATCAGACGGAAATCATATGAGTATCAGTGAACATTTCATTGAAAAAGGTATTCCGTATTATAGGGGACAAGATGTCCGCACATTTTTTATTGAGACCTCAAATCCAATGTATATTGGCAAAAGGATATTTGATACTAAGTTGATGCAGCGATCTCATTTAAAAAAAGGGGATGTTTTGTTGTCTATTGTTGGCACTATCGGAAATTTATCATTATTTTATTCTGATATGCTAGCCACATGTAGTTGTAAGTTGGCGATTTTGCGGAAGAAAAATATTAAGCCTGAAATTTTGGCTATATTTTTAATGTCAAAATATGGTCAGATGCAAATTCAACGGTTTACTAGAGGAGCAGTACAGCAAGGGTTGATTTTAGAAGACATGGATCAGATAAAAATACCTAATTTTACTGCTACTTTTCAAAATGAAATAAAGGATATTGTTTTTCAATCATATGAGAATCTTAGATTATCCCAAAAACAATATGTTGAGGCTCAAGATGCATTATTGAATGCTTTAAGTTTCACTGACTTTCAAACGATCTCTCCCTGCCTCAACCTAAAAATCCTTAAAGAAAGCTACCTGAAAACGGGGCGGCTGGATGCGGAGTATTACCAACCCAAGTATGAACATTATTGGAAAACTTTGCAATCTCAGCCACATACTTTTATTCGTAGCGAATACGATCTGATTACCAATAAGCCCTTACTGAAAGGAGCAAGCTGCAATTATGTTGAAATCGGTGATATCGATATTTCAGACGGTTCGTACAAAGCTAATTCAGTTTTGCATGAAGAATTGCCTGCCAATGCCAAAATTTCTGCCCGTAGGGGTGATGTGTTAGTTTCGACTGTCCGTCCGTATCGCGGTGCAGTGGCTATTGTTGAGAATGACGATAATCTAGTAGTTAGCGGTGCATTTACTGTATTGCGACAAAAAGCAGACAGTAATTTTAGGACGGAAATTTTAAAAGTGCTGCTGCGTACCCCGTTGTATAAAGATTGGTTGTTGCAATTTAATGTTGGCACCAGCTATCCGGTTATCAAAAACGAAGATGTTTTAAACCTGCCCATCCCACTTATTGATACCGCCACCCAAACCAAAATTGCCGATTATGTCCAAAAAAGCAACGCGCTGCGCCGTGAAGCAGACGCGCTGCTGCAACAGGCGAAATCGGCGGTTGAAGCAGAAATCGAAAATAAATCAATAATTTCAGAAACTTGCGGGGGGGGGGGAGGTAAGCCTTGGAAAACATAGGGAAATTTTGGAACAGGCGCAGCATTTTATGCGCCTGGCCGAATGGGTGCTGCTCGAAGGGCTGGGCGTGTTCAGGCAGCCTGAAAACCGTTTTGCCCATTTGAATACGGCCGTTAAAAACCTCAGCGAATCTTTTCGATCCAGCGGGCGTTTGGATGCCGAATACTACCAGAGCAAATACGACCGTCTGCTTGAGCAAATCCGCAAACGCCCGCATCAGAAATTGGGTAATTTGGTATCCATATGCAAATCGGTCGAACCCGGATCGGAAGCCTACCGCAGCGAAGGCTTGCCTTTTGTCCGAGTGTCCGATTTGTCTGTATTCGGTGTTTCAACACCTGACAAATATCTGGACGAAAATGCTTTCGCCGATGCGCCGCATCCGAAAAAAGACACCATTTTGCTCACGAAAGACGGTACGGTCGGCATTGCTTACAAGGCAGAAGAGGACATTCAGGCGGTTACTTCCGGTGCTATCCTGCATCTGAACATCAAAACCGATACTGTGTTGCCCGATTATCTGACGTTGCTGCTTAATTCCCCAATTGTCCGCCTGCAAGCCGAACGGGATGCGGGGGGATCGGTTATCCAGCACTGGAAGCCGTCTGAAATCGAAAACGTCCTTATCCCGCTGTTGTCTTTGGAAGAGCAAGCTGCCATTGCCGATACTGTGCAGCGCAGCTTTGCGATGAAGCAGCAAAGCGAATCATTATTGGAACAGGCCAAGAGCATGGTAGAAATGGCAGTAAACGTAGGTTAGATTAAGATCCAACAACTCTTTGATCTGTATCGGTGAACAGGTGGTGGTTTTGTACTTTGACAACGGCTTCCGCCGCTGCTCCAATATTGACTCCACCCAACTGCAAACTTTCTGCAACCAAACTGGTCTCGCCTACCTCCCCTATGACGGTACCGAAGCGCAAACCCTGCCCCAAAGCAGCTTGAAAACCGGTAAAACCGAAACCGGTGCCGCAGATTCCAGTGTGGCACCAAGCGGCAGTTTTACCTCCAAAACCCTGCTCGACTACATCTACGCCGTACTGCACAGCTCCGCCTACTGCCGCCGCTACGCCGAATTTCTCAAAACCACCTGCATCCGCAAGGTTCCCGCCGCCGCATGGCAGTTCTATATCGGCGGCTACCAACCCGCCCAAAAATGGCTCAAAGACCGCAAAGGCCAAACCCTCACCGCCGCTGACATCGAACACTACCAAAAAATCATCCTCGCCCTCACCCGCACCGCCGGGCTGATGCAGCAAATCGATCAGGCAGCGCAGCCCGTGTAAAACAGCAGTTTCAGGCAGCCTGAAAAGTTTTCAGGCTGCCCCATCTCCCACCGAAAGCCAAACCCTATGGAAACTCCCGATTTCATCCCCGCCCATCTACTCACCGACACCCCACCCGGCAAGCCCTTGCAGCCTGAAAAAAGCACCGCCACCCCGCCGCTACTGTTCAGCCGCGAGCTGATGGACGAATTGGGCATTGATAAAAACCACTGCGGCATTTTCAGCGTGCACGGCGAAGCCATGAAGCCGACGCTGGACGGGCGTTGCGAATTGCTGGTTGATTTCTCCGATAACAAACTTGCCGATGGCGGCATCTATGCCCTGCAAATCGGCAGCCGCTCCCTTGTCCGCCGCGTAAAACTGCTGCTGCGCCAAATCATCCTTGCCTGCGACAACCCCGAATACCCAGACATGACTATTGAAGGCGAAGACCTGAACTGCCTGAAAGTCATCGGCCGCGTGCGCTATATCGGGCGGCGGGCGTAAGCCAATATAACAAGGCAGCCTGAAAACTTTTCAGGCTGCCTTTGTGTATCCAGTCATTCCTTCCTGTGGTTATGTGCCGACGAGGGGTAGGCGGGAATTTTTTCAGCTGCGGCAATGCCCCTTTCCCCGCCATACGCTGCCGCTCACGCAAGATTTCCGCCTGCGCGGGAATAACGTTGCTTGGCGGACGAATGGGTTTTCAGGCTGCCTTCGGGGTCGTCTGAAAGGCAGTCAGCCAAAACATAAAAAGCAGCCTGAAAAGCCGAATCCGCTTTTCAGGCTGCCTTTTTGTGCGGCCGGTTTATTCAACCCTACTGAAAACCAGCGTGGCATTTGTTCCGCCGAAGCCGAAGCTGTTGGACATGACGGCGTTGAGTTTGGCGGGGCGGTTTTCGCGGACGATGGGCAGGTCGGCGGCCTGTTCGTCGAGCGTTTCGATGTTGGCGCTGGCGCAGATAAAGTCGTTCTGCATCATCAGGATGGAATAAATCGCTTCGTTCGAGCCTGCCGCGCCGAGGGCGTGGCCGGAGAGGGATTTGGTGGAACTGACGGGCGGCACGGCTTGCCCCGCAAAGGCTTCGCGGATGGCGCCGAGTTCTTTGGTGTCGCCGACGGGGGTGGAGGTGCCGTGGGCGTTGATGTAGTCGATGCTGCCGCCGTGTTGCGCCAGCGCCATCTGCATGCAGCGCACGGCGCCTTCGCCGGAGGGCTGCACCATGTCGCAGCCGTCGGAAGTGGCGCCGTAGCCAGTGAGTTCGCACAGGATGTTGGCGCCGCGCGCTTTGGCGTGTTCGTATTCTTCCATCACCAGCATGCTGCCGCCGCCGGAAATCACGAAGCCGTCGCGCGCGGCGTCGTAGGCGCGGCTGGCGCGCTCGGGGGTATCGTTGTATTTGGTGGAGAGCGCGCCCATGGCGTCGAACAGGCTGCTCATCGCCCAATGGACTTCTTCGCCGCCGCCGGCGAAAACGATGTCTTGTTTGCCCAGCTGGATAAGCTCGGCGGCATGGCCGATGCAGTGGGCGGAGGTGGAGCAGGCGGAGCTGATGGAGTAGTTTACGCCTTTGATTTTAAACGGCGTGGCCAGGCAGGCGGCAACGGTGGATGCCATGGTTTTGGTTACGCCGTAGGGGCCGACGCGTTTGACGCCGCTGGCGCGCAGGATGTCGGCGGCTTCGACCTGGCTGGCGGAGGAGGCGCCGCCGCTGCCGGCAACGATGCCGGTGCGGATGTTGGAAACCTGCGCTTCGGTGAGACCGGCGTTGGCGATGGCTTCCTGCATGGCGATGTAGGCATAGGCGGGGGCGTTGCCCATAAAGCGCAGGATTTTGCGGTCGATGTGGTCTTTTGGGTCGATTTTGATATTGCCGGCCACGTGGGAGCGCATGCCCATTTCGCGGTAGCTTTCGTCAAACGAAATGCCGGATTTCAGGTTTTGCAGGGCGGCGAGGACTTCGCGGCAGTTGTTGCCGAGGCTGGAGACGATGCCGATGCCGGTTACGACGACGCGTTTCATGGTTCAAACTCCGGTGGATGGGGCAGCCTGAAAAGTTTTCAGACGGCCTGGGTTGGTGTGGGCGGCTTGCGGGCGGTTTTCAGGCTGCTTTGGGTTGGTTTGGCGCAAAGGGCGTCTGAAAAGCGGGTTTTTGTGTTTTTAGGCTGTCTGTTTTTGGGGATTGGGAGCAGCCTGAAAGTGTTTTAGAAATCGTCGGTGGTGGTGAACAGGCCGACGCGCAGGCCGTTGCCTTCATAGATGGTGCGGCCGTCCACGCTCATTTCGGCGTCGGCGATGCCCAGCACCAGTTTGCTGTTCATCACGCGTTTGATGTGGATGTGGTAGCGCACGGTTTTGTGTTTGGGCAGCACCTGGCCGCTGAATTTGACTTCGCCGCAGCCGAGCGCGCGGCCGCGCCCGGGAGCGCCCGTCCAGCCGAGAAAGAAGCCGACCAGCTGCCACATGGCGTCCAAACCGAGGCAGCCGGGCATCACGGGGTCGCCCTGGAAATGGCAGCCGAAGAACCACAAATCGGGGTTGATGTCGAGTTCGGCGATGATTTCGCCTTTACCGTATTTGCCGCCGGTGTTGTTGATTTCGACGATGCGGTCGATCATCAGCATGTCGGGCAGCGGCAGCTGGGCGTTGCCCGCGCCAAACAGTTCGCCGCGCCCGCAGGCGAGCAGTTCTTCTTTGGTGTAGCTGGATTGGGGGGTGAAGGTGGTCATGGGGTTCCTTAAATAAAGGCCGGCTGGCGGCGGGAAACGCGGTAAACAAACGGCTCGGCAGATTCCGAGCCGGAAATTTAGACTAGTGATTCTAATCTATTCGCCAATACAAGGCAAACCGCGCACCGGCATCTGCCGGGCATTAGGTTAAGCCAGGTTAAAACTGCGTATGGCATTTTGTTTTACAAACGGTTTTACCGTGCAATTTTCAGACTGCTTGGATTGGAGAGCATAAAGAAGCAGCCTGAAAAACCAAAACGGCTTTTCAGGCTGCCTTTGCTTATTCTTTCGTATAAGCGGTTTGGCCTGTATAGCAGGCTTCCAGCACCTGCATATCGGGCAGGCGCACGCGGTAGCGCCATTGCTTGGACGGAAAATTCGGCCCTTCCATTTCGCCTTCTTTGCCGTAGGCGTGCTTGGCGGAAACGATGTTTAGCGTGTTGTCATCGTTGAGACGGATGCTTTCGATAAAGCGCGGGTGGACGACATAGGGATCGTCCACATCGGTGCCTTTTAACTGCACGGCCAACATATCCTGCTCGAGCAGTTGCAGGCGGCCGTTGCGCCGCACCAGCCGCGCCAGAAAATTGCTGCTGCTGGCCGAGCCGCTGATGCAGTGGATTTCTGCCGTGCCGTCTGCCTGCTCGTCACGGTAGTAGCTGCCGGCTGCCTGCCACCACACCAGATAATTGCGCTCGCCCTGATATTGCCAGACAAACACACTTTCTTGCTTATCGCCGCCGACGGGGCCGCCCGCTTCGGCATCGCAGTATTCTTGGGAAACTTCGCGCAGCAGCACATTCCACACTTCGCGGCGTTCCGCTTCGGAGAGCGCTTGCGGCTGTGATGCCGTTGGTGCAGGCGGCGCGGCGTGTTCAGGCTGCCTGCCGTATCCGGCGAAATAAGCAAGCGTGCCGGCGGCGGCCAGCGCAAGGGCGCAGAGTAGGATGGTGGTTTTGGCGGACATTTTGATTCCTGAATAAGGCAGCCTGAAATCAATTCTTCAAACTCTGTACCGGCGCGGGAATCCGCCCACCGCGTTTGACGAACACTTCGCACGAGCCGTTTTTCACCGGCATGATGGGGGCATAGCCCAAGAGGCCGCCAAATTCCACCGACCCGCCCACGTCTTTGCCGGGTACGGGGATGATGCGCACGGCGGTGGTTTTGCTGTTGATCATGCCGATGGCGGCTTCGTCGGCGATGATGCCGCTGATGGTGGCGGCGCTGGTGTGGCCGGGTACGGCGACCATGTCGAGGCCGACGGAGCAGACGGCGGTCATGGCTTCGAGTTTGTCCAGCGTGAGCACGCCCGATTCGGCGGCGGCAATCATGCCTTCGTCTTCGGACACGGGGATAAACGCGCCGGAGAGGCCGCCCACGGCGCTGCTGGCCATCATGCCGCCTTTTTTCACCGCGTCGTTTAACAGCGCGAGCGCGGCGGTGGTTCCGTGCGTGCCGCACACGCTCAAGCCCATCGCTTCCAAAATGCGGGCGACCGAATCGCCGACGGCGGGCGTGGGCGCAAGCGACAAGTCCAAGATGCCGAAGGGAATACCCAGCCGCTTGGCCGCTTCCTGGCCGATTAACTCGCCCACGCGGGTGATTTTGAAGGCGGTTTTTTTCACCGTTTCGGCGATGGCGGTCAAATCGGCATCAGGCGGGCAGTTTTCTAACGCAGCCTGAACCACGCCCGGGCCGGATACGCCCACGTTGAGCATCACATCGCCTTCACCCGCGCCGTGGAAGGCACCGGCCATAAAGGGGTTGTCGTCCACCGCGTTGCAAAACACCACGATTTTGGCGCAGCCGAAGCCTTCGGGCGTAATCTCGGCGGTGTGCTTGATGGTTTCGCCCATCAGCCGCACCGCGTCCATATTGATGCCGGCGCGGGTGCTGCCGATGGCCACCGAGCTGCACACGATGTCGGTGGTGCGCATGGCTTCGGGTATCGAGCGGATCAGGGTTTCGCCCGACGGCGTAAGCCCTTTGGGCGCAAGCGTGGAAAAGCCGCCGATAAACGACACGCCGATGGCTTTGGCGGCTTTGTCGAGCGTTTGGGCAACGGAAACATAGCTGTCCGCGCCGGTGGCTGCGGCGATTTGGGCGATGGGCGTAACCGAAATGCGCTGGTTGACAATCGGCACGCCGTATTTGGCCGACAAAAATTGTGCGGTGGCTACTAGGTCTTTGCCCACGCTGGTGATTTTGTTGTAGATGTTTTGGTTGAGCGTGTCGAGATCGGGCGAGATGCAGTCGTGCAGGTCGATGCCGATGGTGAGCGTGCGCACATCGAAATTCTGGTCGGCAACCATGCGTACGGTTTCGAGGATTTCGGCGGATTGGAGTTGGGTAGTCATGGCAATCTTTCGGGTTGGGTGGTTGGGAGGCAGCCTGAAAAGTTTTCAGGCTTCTTTCAAACAAGGGTAGCTTGGGTTGAGACCCAACATTTTCGGGAGTTTGTTGGGTTTGCAACCCAACCTACGCAACTGCTTTTCAGGCTGCTGGAAAAGCAGCCTGAAAACATCACAACAGGCTTTCAGGCTGCCTTTGGCCGCCCCGTCAAATCCGGTGCATGGCCTTAAACAATTCTTCGTTCTGCATCCGAATATCCAGCGACAGGCGTTTGCCCGCTTCGGCGAATACATCCAGCATTTCGGCGCGGCTTTGCGGGCATTTTTCGGTGTCCATCAGGATAATCATGGTGAAGTAGTCGTCCATCAGCTGCTGGCTGATGTTGAGAATGCTGATTTGGTGCTCGGCCAGGAGTTTGGCAACGTCGTAAACGATGCCGATGCGGTCTTTGCCGATTACGGTGAGTACGGAGTGTTTGGACATGGGATTTCCTTTATAGAGCGTGTAAAAAACGGCGCGGCGGTGCTTGGCAGGTAGCCTGAAAACATCAAAACGGTTTTTCAGGTTGCCTTGCGGCGGCGCGCTGAAAACGCCCCGATTATAAGGGAAACGGCTGCTGCGGCAAGATTGGGCAAAGGCAGCCTGAAAGGTAAAAAGGGTAGGGTGCCGCTATCGGCGAAGCGGGCGCGGCTTATGGTACAATCGCGCCTTTTTAACCGTTTCTTTACCAATCCTGACATTCGGGGCGAAAACACCATGATTTCCACCAACGGCATCACCATGCAGTTTGGCGCCAAGCCGCTGTTTGAAAACGTATCCGTCAAATTCGGCGAAGGCAACCGCTACGGGCTTATCGGCGCGAACGGCTCGGGCAAGTCCACCTTTATGAAAATCCTCGGCGGCGATTTGGAGCAGACCGCAGGCGAAGTCGCCATCGAACACGGCGTGCGCTTGGGCAAGCTGCGCCAAGACCAGTTTGCCTATGAAGATATGCGCGTGTTGGATGTCGTGCTGATGGGGCACACCGAAATGTGGGCGGCGATGACCGAGCGCGACGCGATTTACGCCAACCCCGAAGCCACCGAAGACGACTATATGCACGCCGCCGAACTGGAAGCCAAGTTCGCCGAATATGACGGCTACACCGCCGAAGCGCGCGCCGCCGAATTATTGAGCGGCGTGGGCATTGCCGAAGAACTGCACAACGCCACCATGAGCGAAGTCGCCCCCGGCTTCAAACTGCGCGTATTGCTCGCCCAAGCCCTGTTTTCCAAACCCGACGTTCTGCTGCTGGACGAGCCGACCAACAACTTGGACATCAACACCATCCGCTGGCTGGAAGGCGTACTGAACCAATACGACTCCACCATGATTATCATCTCGCACGACCGCCACTTCCTGAACGAAGTCTGCACCCACATGGCGGATTTGGACTACAACACCATCACCATTTACCCCGGCAACTACGACGACTATATGCTCGCCTCCGCCCAATCGCGCGAACGCGCCCTGAAAGACAATGCCAAAGCCAAAGAAAAATTGCAGGAATTGCAAGAGTTTGTCGCTCGTTTCTCCGCCAACAAATCCAAAGCCCGCCAAGCCACCAGCCGCCTGAAACAAGCCGACAAAATCAAAGCCGAAATGGTGGAAGTGAAGCCCTCCACCCGCCAAAACCCCTATATCCGCTTTGAAACCGACGAGAAAAACAAGCTGCACCGCCAAGCCGTTGAAGTGGAAAACCTGGCCAAATCGTTTGACAAAAAACTGTTTGAAAAACTGGGATTTATTTTGGAAGCCGGCCAACGACTCGCCATCATCGGCCCCAACGGCGCGGGCAAATCCACCCTGCTCAAACTCTTGGCAGGCGCGTACAACGCCGAGTATTCAGACGGCCTCACGCCCGACTCAGGCAGCATCAAATGGGCGGAAAAAGCCCATGTCGGCTACTACCCGCAAGACCACGAAAACGACTTCGACGTAGAAATGAACCTCACCGAATGGATGCGCCAATGGGGTCAGGAAGGCGACGACGAGCAAGTCATCCGCGGCACGCTCGGTCGCTTATTGTTCGGCAGCAACGATGTCGTCAAACAAGTGAAAGTATTATCCGGCGGCGAAAAAGGCCGCATGCTCTATGGCAAACTGCTGCTGTTGAAACCCAATGTGCTGGTGATGGACGAACCCACCAACCACATGGACATGGAAAGTATCGAGTCGCTCAACATGGCGCTGGAAAAATACAACGGCACGCTGATTTTCGTGTCGCACGACCGCCAGTTCGTCTCCTCGCTCGCCACGCAGATTATTGAGCTCGACGGCAAGGGCGGGTATGAGCACTATTTGGGGGATTATGAAAGCTATTTGGAGAAGAAAGGGCTGGCGTAAACACGCGGTTGGTTACTACATCTTAGGGCGTGTTGACAATCAACATTTTGGCGGCTTTTGCGTCCTAAAACGGCATCTGCCGCGTTAAAAATGCTCGCCTATGGACGGCATAGGCTCACATTTTTGCCTTGCATCTGCCATTTTATGCCGCAAAATCCGTTTCAAAAGTTGAATGTCAACACGCCCTAGGCAGCCTGAAACAAGGTTCGGCGAAGCCAAAGCCATTTTTTCAGCAAAAACAAGGAGAGTTAATCATGAAAATCGCAGTCATCGGCGCAACAGGTTTGGTGGGCAACGCTGTCGTTTTGGAACTCGCTGCGCGAAACCATCAGGTAACCGCGTTTGCGCGCAACATAGCCAAAGTGGCACAGCATCCCAATGTGCAGGCTGTTGCCGCCGATGTGAACGCGCCCGATTTTGCTGACAAGCTCGCAGGCTTTGATGCCGTGGTCAGCGCGTTTAAAGTGAGCTGGGACAGTCCCAATCTAGTGCAAGACATAAAAACGGGCTACGACAACCTGCTTGCCGCATTCAAAGCCGCTCAGCTGCCGTATTACCTGATTATCGGCGGCGCAGGCAGCCTGAATGTTGCCCCCGGCTTGCAATTGGTGGATACGCCCGATTTCCCGGCGGGCGCTTACCCGGCCTCCGATGCCGTGCGCGTGCTACTGGACGATTTGCGCCCTCGCCGCGATATCAACTGGGCGTTTTTGTCGCCAGCCGCCATGTTTGCCGTTGCGCCCGTGCGCTTTGAGAAAACAGGCGCGTACCGCATCGGACAGGACGACGTGCTGCTCAACGCCGACGGCTCGCCCGCCGACATCGCGCTGCCCGACTTGGCGGCGGCCATCGCCGACGATGTGGAGCAAAAAGCGCATCTGTTTCAACGTTTCACCGTGGCAAACTAAGTTGAGACAGCAAGCGTAACTTAGGGAGAGACCCAACATAATCAGCTATCAGACAAACAACACAAAGGCAGCCTGAAACCCCAATCCCGTTTTCAGGCTGCCTTTATCCAACGCAGGGCGGGCGCCTGCCTACCCAAATATCAGCAAGCGTAGCTTGGGTACTTGTATCTGGCATTGCAACCGTTTGTCGGATTCAAGCATCCAACCTGTGTAACAACCCTTTTCAGACGTTCTCAAAGGCAGCCTGAAAAACCAACGCACGAAAGCAAGCCCATGAATATCACCCTGCGCCCCCCAACCGAACACGACGCATCCACCGTTACCGCCCTGCTGAACGCACTCACCGCCGCAGGCAGTGACACCGACGGCTTTTGGAACGGCGCCGACACCTTCGTTTATGCCGACTGGCTTGCCGCCTGCCGCGAAGCCGCACACGGGCGCGGTCTGCCCGAAGGCTTTGTGCCGTATGTCCAATATGTGATGTTTGACGGCGGCGGGCAGGCCGTCGGCTTTCTAAACCTGCGCCTGCAACTAAACGACTTTCTGCGTGAGATCGGCGGCCATATCGGCTACTGCGTCCACCCCGCGCAGCGCGGCAAGGGCTACGCCAAACAAGCCCTGCGCCAAGCCATCGCCGAAGCCCGCCGCCACGGCATCGGACGCCTGCTGGTTACCTGCCGCTGCAGCAACCCCGCCAGCCGCCGCGTCATTCTTGCCAACGGCGGCACGCTGGAAGACATCCGCGACGAGATGGAACGCTATTGGATAGAAACTAAATAGGCAGCCTGAAAAAACGTTTTCTCGTTTTCAGGCTGCCTCAATGTAATCATGTAAACAAGCAGCCTGAAAACCCAAATCCCGTTTTCAGGCTGCCTTGGGGCGTGTTGGCATCCAATACGCCCCAGTGTCTGTCAGTGCAGCCAGTTGAGCCGGTCGCGGTTGGCACCGGCCACGCCGGGCAGTTGCGAGAAGAAACGTTCGGCTTCGTCTAGCAAGCGTAGGCTGGGTCTAGGACCCAGCTTTCAGGCTGCTTTTTTCAGACGAACTCAAAAGCAGCCTGAAAACAAACAAAGCGGATTTCTGCGAATCCAAAACCCTTACCTGTTTTCAGGCTGCCTTTTCCTACACCCGCAAACATCCCCAAAGCAGCCTGAAAGCCTAATCTCCCCACTTTCAGGCTGCTTTCCCTTTGCCGCCATGGCTTCCCAAATAAAACCCGCTATCATCCGCTTGTCCGCCGATTATATTGAGAGAAGCCCATGTCCCAGCCCAAAGCCCCTTCCCCCTGGCGCATCATCAACCCAGTGCGCCCGCAAATCCGCCGCGCGATGGCAATCGCCACCGCTGCCGCCGTTCTTTCCACCGCTGCGCTGCTCGTTATGGCACGCATTCTCAAAGATCTTCTAAACGACCAAGCCGACTGGTGGCTCGCTGCGCTGCTTCTCGTTCTCACCCTTGCCGCCTTTGCCGTGCGCGCCTACGCCTTCCGCGTCTCGCACCTTGCCGCTTTTCGCCTGGAAACCCTGCTGCGTAGCCAGCTTGCCGAACGCCTCGCGCAAGTCTCGCTCGGTTTCCTGCACGCCCGACGCCAGCGACGCCGAAGTAGAAGCCGCCGCGCGTGCCGCACAATGCCACGACTTCATCATGACGCTGCCGGACGGCTACCAAACCGCGGTCAGCGAACGCGGTGCTACCCTTTCCGGCGGCGAACGCCAGCGCATCACCATCGCCCGCGCCATCCTGCAAAACCGCCCCATCCTCATCCTTGACGAAGCGACCGCCTTTGCCGATGCCGAAAACGAAGCGCTCTTGATGCGCGCGTTGGCGGCGTTGATGCAGGACAAAACCGTGCTGATGATTGCCCACTGCCTCGCTACCATCCGCCACGCCGCGCAGATTCTCGTCTTCGACCACGGCGAGTTGGTAGAACAAGGCGACCACGCCAGCCTCATCGCGCAAAACGGCCACTACGCCCGCCTGTGGTAGGCCGGAGAAGCCGCCCAACACTGGCGCATTGGTGGCGCGGAACAATAGGCAGCCTGAAAGATGGTTTGGGTTTTCAGGCTGCCTTTTTTTTGTCGGAATTACGCCGAAAAGTGGTTGCGCCACAAAAGCGCCAGCTGCCACAGCGCCCATGCGCAGACCAGCAGGCCGGCGGCCAGGCGGATACGGCGGTTTTGCAGCACACGCTGTAGGCAGCTGGCGAAAATGCCCATTGCCAAAAGATTGGGCAGGGTGCCGAGACCGAAAGCGGCCAGATACAGCGCGCCTTTGAGCGCCGAGCCGCTGCCCAAGGCATACAGCGAGGCGTTGTAAACCAAACCGCAGGGCAGCCAGCCCCACAACAGGCCGATGCCGAAGCAGGCGGGGACGGAGCGTATCGGCAGCAGGCGGTTGAGCAGGGGATTGAGCCGCCGCCAAACCGGTTTGCCCAGCGTTTCGATTTTGCCGGCGGCAGCGGAAATGCCGCTCAGATACAGTCCCATCATTAGGAGCAGCAGATTGGCGGCAGCAAACAGCACAAGCTGCAGCGTGCGCGTATGATCGAGCAGCATGCCCGCTTGCGACAGCGCCCCCATCAGTGCGCCGATCAGGGTGTAGCTGCTGATTCTGCCCAGATTCATCAGCAGTATCAGCCACACCCGCCCGATATGCGGCGGCAGATGCAGGGCAAAGGCGCTGCTCAAGCCGCCGCACATGCCCGCGCAGTGCGTGCCGCCGAAAAAGCCGAGCAAAAACAGCGTCAGCACGGTGATTTCTTGCTGCATGGCAAAGTACCGGAAAAAAGCGCGCATTTTACGCCGCCGCGGTGGCAAAACCAAATTTTCAGGCTGCCTGAAAATGCTTTTGAGAACGGATATTGGATAGCTATACCAAAGAAATCTTTAAGGTTAATCGCAGTTTCAAAGAAAGGACAGTAGGGCTATAATGCGCCGTTTTTCTTTCACCAACCGTTACCGAAGAGGTTTTTATGAGCATTCAGGAACAAATCAAAGAAGTCGTTACCAACCACCGCGTCGTGCTGTTTATGAAAGGCACGCCGAAATTTCCGCAGTGCGGCTTTTCCGCCCGCGCCGTGCAGATTTTGAAAGAAGTGGGTTTTGACGACTACGCCAGCGTTAATGTGCTGGACAACGATGCCGTGCGCCAGGGCATCAAAGAGTTTTCGAATTGGCCGACCATTCCGCAGCTGTATGTAAACGGCGAGTTTGTTGGTGGTGCCGATATTATGATGGAGATGTTTGAAGCGGGGGAACTCAAAGACGTGCTCACCGCCGAAGCCTAAGACGTTCTCGGCAAAACAAAGCAGCCTGAAAACCGGTTTTTTGGTTTTCAGGCTGCTTTTTATCGTGGGCTTACTGGAAAACTTCGCAGTTTGTATCGGCGCGGCCGGGGTTGCGGAAAAAGTCAGGCTCATCGCAACTGGAAGTGCTGCTCTCGCACAGCACGGTGCTCAAATCGTGGCTGACCACCAAAACCCGCGGCTCGCTTTCGCGATCGAATGCCACGGCTTTGAGCGCATAGCTGTTTTCACTGTTGGTCCCGCGCGGATTGCCTTGGAAGCGGATGCAGAAATGTTCGGTTTGCGGGTGGGGCAGGTCGGCCCAAGTGGTGCTGTTTTTCTTGAAGTTTTTATGCTGGCTGTAATGCTGCTCAAGATGGCGGACGTTTTCCAACATCGCGGTTTGCGCTTCGTGCAGGCGTTTTTTGCGGGTGTAGCTTTGATAGCTGGGATAGGCAATCACGGCAAGTATCGCCAGCACGGCAATCACCGTCATCAGTTCGATAAGCGTAAACCCCTGTGTTTTTGTGCGCGAAAAAACAAACTGCTGCATTTTGCTTCCTTTCGGTTGGCATGAAATGGCGGCAGTTTGATGTTCTTAAGATTTAATTTTTGTTATTTGCTAATCAGTTTAGAAAACTTCGCATTCGTCATCAGTCATCATGGGCGTGCCTGAGTTTGAGCTAAGTGAATCTTGCAAACCGGCTAAAGTGCATTTGCTGAAATTACCGCTTACCGAAGAGTAAACAAGATAAACTTTCCTGCCTGGATTGGCATTTAACGGGCGCGCAGTCATCAGGTAGGAGCTGGATTCGGCTTGTTGGAGCGAGATGGCATAACCACTATCAGGGTCGCCTTTCAAAGTAGGCACATTGGCGCAGGCACCGTTATTGTTAGTGGCACCGACACAAAAAGTACGGTGTTTGCCATAATGCTGCTCCATCATACGAATATTGTCGTTCATCAGCGAGCGGGCGTTTTCCAAGCGGCTGCGTTCGATAAACTGTTGGAAACTGGGGTAGGCGATCACGGCCAAAATGGCGATGACCACAATCACGATCATCAGCTCGATAAGTGTGAAACCTTGGGTGCGGGCTTGGTATTTCATAGGTATGGCGGAGTAATGTTTGAATGATTAGACCCTTTCAAGCAATTCACGTGCAGATTGCCTGATCCGCTTTCAGGCAGCCTGAAAAACCTTGTGAAGATGCCTTTGCACAAACAGACGGAATTTAACCGAATCTATTGCCAGCGGCACGGCTTTGCGCTATCTTTGGCCTCCCTTTTTCTCCAAACCCCGGCGACGTTTTTTACGGCCGGCAAAACGCTGGTTACCCCGTTCGGACGGTGCGCGTACCCTAAACCGCTGCCCGCCCGAACAGCATTACAGGTGCATCGGTAAGGCGTTTTCCTGTCTTAAATTTCCACGCCAGATACAAGAGGTTGTCATGCAAATATCAGGTGCACAAATCGTTGTGCAAAGCCTTAAGGCCGAGGGCGTCGAGTACGTTTTCGGTTATCCCGGCGGCGCGGTTCTCGAAATCTACGACGCCATCTACCAACTGCATAAATTCGAACACATTCTGACCCGTCACGAGCAGGCGGCGGTACACGCGGCGGATGCCTATGCGCGCCGAAGCGGCAAAGTCGGCGTGGCGCTGGTAACGTCCGGCCCGGGCGCCACCAATGCGATTACCGGCATCGCCACCGCCTACACCGATTCGGTGCCGCTGGTGGTGATTTCCGGCCAGGTCAGCTCGGCGATGATCGGCAGTGATGCTTTCCAAGAGATTGATATGGTGGGAATTTCCCGCCCGTGCGTGAAGCACAATTTCTTGGTAACGAATATCGACGATTTGGCGCCGTCGATTAAAAAGGCCTTCCAAATCGCCCGTAGCGGCCGCCCCGGCCCGGTGGTGGTGGACATCGCCAAAGACGTAACCCAGGCGGTAGCCAAGTTCAGCTATCCTCAGGAAGATTTGTTTATCCGCTCTTACCAGCCGGTGGTGCAGGGGCACGTTGGCCAGATTAAAAAAGCGGTGCAGATGCTCGCTGCGGCCAAACGCCCGCTGGTTTATTTCGGCGGCGGTGTGGTTTTGGGCAATGCGGCGGCCGAGCTGACAAATTTTGTCCAATTATTGGATATTCCCTGCACCGCCACCCTGATGGGGCTGGGCGCTTATCCCTCGTCCGACCGCCGCTTCCTCGGCATGCTCGGTATGCACGGCACCTATGAAGCCAATCTGGCGATGCAAAATGCCGATGTGATTTTGGCCATCGGCGCCCGTTTTGACGACCGCGTGGTATCGGTGCCAGCAAAATTTCTCGAAACGCCGAAAAAAATCATCCATATCGATATCGACCCTTCGAGCATTGCCAAGCGCGTGAAGGCCGATGTGCCGATTGTGGGCGACGTCAAACAGGTTTTGCAGGAAATGGCCGGCCTGTGGCGCAAGCAGGAATTGCAGTTCAATCCCGCCGCTTTGGAAAAATGGTGGCAAACTGTTGAGAGCTGGCGCAGCCGCAACTGCCTGGATTTCGAGCCGAAAGAAAACGTGATCCTGCCGCAGCAGGTTATCCGCACGCTGGCCGAGCTTACCGGCAACCGCGCGGTAATCACTTCCGACGTCGGCCAGCACCAGATGTTCACCGCCCAGTACTATCCCTTTGAAGAGCCGCGCCAATGGCTCAATTCCGGCGGTTTGGGCACCATGGGGGTTGGTCTGCCGTTTGCCATGGGCGCCTATCTGGCCGACCCCAGCCGCGATGTCTGCTGCATTACCGGCGAAGGTTCGATCCAGATGAACATTCAGGAAATGAGTACCTGCCTGCAATACAATCTGCCGGTAAAAGTCATCTGCCTGAACAACGGCTATCTGGGCATGGTTCGCCAATGGCAGGAGCTTTATTACAGCAACCGCGAATCGGAAACCTATCTGCAGTCGCTACCCGATTTTGTCAAACTGGCCGAAGCCTACGGCCACGTCGGCATGCGCATCGAAAAACCGCAGGATGTCGAAGGCGCGCTGCGCGAAGCGCTGGCGCTTAAAGACCGCTTCGTATTCATGGACTTCTTGACCGATCCCAAACAAAACGTCTTCCCGATGGTCGGCAACGGCAAAGGCTTAAGCGAAATGGTACTGCCGCCGCATATGCGCGAGAGCAGGGCAGATTCCGATGTGAACGAAGTAACCGACCGTGCCTACGACAAAAGGAGCGTGCCATGATGCGACACATTTTATCGATTCTGATTGAAAACGAATCCGGCGCCATGAGCCGCGTGGTCGGCCTGTTTTCCGCACGCGACTACAACATCGACTCGCTCTCGGTAGCCGCCACCGAAGATCCCACCCTATCACGGATGACCATCGTTACCCGCGGCGGCGACGGCCTGATCGAGCAGATTACCAAGCAGCTCAACAAGCTGGTCGAAGTGGTGAAAGTGGTTGATTTGAACAGCAGCCGCCACGTCGAGCGCGAACTGATGCTGGTAAAAGTGCGCGCCGTCGGCAAAGACCGCGACGAGCTGTACCGTCTATCCGAAATCTACCGCGGCCAGATTGTCGATGTCAGCGAAAAAATCTACACCGTCGAAGTAACCGGTACTTCCGACAAACTCGACAGCTTCTTGGAAGCGCTGCCCAAAAGCCTGATTTTGGAAACCGTGCGCACCGGCGCCGCCGGCATCGGCCGCGGCGAGCGGATTCTGAAAATCTGAGCCTTGCCCGAATAGGCACTGCCGCAGGCCGGCAGTGCCTTTACCTTACCCGCATTTTGCGGCAAAACCTCTTGCAGAACACCTTTCAGGCAGCCTGAAAATCTTGCCGGTATGGCTTGCGACCAAACGCCGGCTGCCGGAGCGCTGCCAAACTTAATACCCAAGCACTTCATGCTAGAATCCAAATCGTTTTCAGGCTGCTTGGAAAAGCAGCCTGAAACATCCCACAGAACAGACAGACCACGGGAAACACTATGTCCGGTTCACTGATTGCCCCCAATTACGACGTCCGCGCCTACCGCGAATACGCGCAAAAACATTATCCCGGCCTGTGCCGGCCGCGGCCGGAAGACAGCCACAAAGGCACTTTCGGCACGCTGGCCGTGATCGGCGGCGCCGAAGGCATGAGCGGCGCGGTGCTGCTAGCCGCGTCCGCCGCCCTGTACACCGGCTGCGGCAAAGCGATTGCCGCCTTTAACCAAGCCACTTTGCCGCTGGCTGCCGACCCCGTCCGCCCCGAGCTGATTCTCGACACCCTGCCCAAAGTGCTCAAGCGCCCCGGCATCGACACCTGGGTGGCCGGCTGCGGCCTCGGTCGCGACGACAATGCCGTGCGCCTGATCCAAGCCCTGTGGAACAGCGGCATCCGCCAGCTGGTGCTCGATGCCGATGCTCTGCATATCTTGGTTGAAAACCCGCAGCTTTTCCCCTTGAGCAAACGCGCCGATTTGGTGCTGACCCCGCATCCGGGCGAAGCCGCACACCTGCTCAATATTAGTGTGAACCAAGTGCAGGCCAACCGCTCGTGGGCGGCGCGCGAGCTGGCCAGCCGTTATCGTTCGTGGGTGGTGCTTAAAGGCCATCAGACCGTGATTTCGTCGTCGCGCGGCTTTTTGCACGTTAATCCCAGCGGCAACGCCGGTTTGGCAGTGGCCGGCAGCGGTGATGTCCTTTCCGGCATGATCGGTAGCCTGATGGCGCAGGGTATTGCGGTTGAAGAAGCAGTTTCCGCCGCCGTTTGGCTGCATGGCGCCGCCGCCGAAATACTTGCCGGCCAGCAGATCGGCCCCATCGGCCTGCAGGCCGGCGAAATCGCCCTGGCCGTCCGCTGGCTGCGCAACCGGCTGGCGGCAAACTGATGCCATCTCTCCATATTTCGCCCAAGCAGCCTGAAAAGCGTTTGCCGCGCCAGATCTTTCAGGCTGCCTGAACCCTGAAAAGCAGCCTGAAACCAAAATCCGCTCTATCCGGCTCTTGCGCCCAAGACAAAGCAGCCTGAAAACCGCCAAACGGTTTTCAGGCTGCTTTTTATGACGGGTTTCAACGGCCAATCTGCTCCGCGGCGCCGTCCAAGCCGCGGTTGAGGCTGTCAACCATCGCCGGATAGCCATCGCCCTGCTGCGGGGTAAGGACGTGGAAGCTCTTGATGCTGCCGTCGGGGCGGCGGGCGGTGCCGCTGATTTCGGTCTGCCCCCGATAGCTGCCCTGAAAGCGGTCGAGATGGATGTCGAGCACGGGGGCATTATCGTTGGCGAGTTTGGCGGGCAGATACAGGGCACTGCCGCTGCGGTTGAGGCGGTTGGCAAAGGCGGCGGCCAGGGTGTCGGCCAGCGGTGCCGCCCACAGATTGCTTTGGGCAAGGTTCAGATGGTGGGCGTCGGTTTGATAAAGCAGGCTGCCGCTGCCGATGGGTTCGGCCAGACGCACGCGCACGGCGGTGGCGTGGCGGGTGGCAGCACGGTTTTCAGGCAGCCTGAAAGCGCTGTCGGGCAGCTGGTAATACTGCGTCGGCGGGGTGCTGCCGCAGGCGGCAAGCAGCAGGGCAACGGCAAGGGGGAGCAGGCGTTTCATCGGCTTCCTTTCGGGGTGGGGTCTTGGGCGCTGCGTTTGAAAATCAGGGCGTTGGGCTGCTCTTTCAGGGTGTTGAGCAGCGGCTGGGCGTCGCGCAGGGTGCGGTCGATGCTGTCGAGGGTTTGCTGGGCGTCTTGGTACAGCGGCGACTGCGGCGAGATACCGCCGAGGGTTTGGCGCAGCTGCTGCAGGGTGTGCTTGAGCTCGGCCGGCAGCTGCTGGGTGGCGGGGCTGCCGATCAGGCGGTTGGCGGAATTAAGCGTATTTTCGGCGCTGCCCATCATGCGCTGGGCGTTTTTCAGGGTCTGGCGCAGCTCGCGCAGATTACCGTTCAGCTCGCCAACGGTTTTTTCCAGCGGCAGTTCGTTGAGTTTGGCCAACAGCTTGCCGACCTGATCTTGCAAATCGCCGCCGCTGCGGCTGGCGAGTACCGGATCGCCGGCGTATTCGGCGTGCGGGCGCAGCAGATTGCCGCTCTCTTCGCTCAATTCGATCATTTTGCTACCCAGAATCAGATTGTTGCTGCCGATGGTTGCGGCCAGGCCGCGGTCGGAGGCAGCCTGAAAAGCCTGCTGCCAGTATTCGCGGCTTTGCGGCTCGGCGCCGGCTTCGAGCCGTTCGGGGTCGATGCGGATGCGCACCGGAACCCAGCCGTTTTCCAGCAGTTTCAGGCTGTCGCCGGCGGCAAAATGGGGCACGGCGGCCACGCTGCCGATGCGCAGTCCTTTGTATTCGACGGGCGCGCCGCTTTCCAAACCGCGCACCGAGCCTTGGAAAAACACGGTGTAATAAAGGGTGCGCGGGCCGGGCAGGTTTTCGACTTCGGCGCGGTTGTTGTAGATTTTGAAATTCTGGCCGCTGGATACCGATTGGGTGGAACTGCCGGCGTGGCTGGGCGTGGAAAAGGAGATGGCACCGGAGAGCAGGGCGGAGAGCGGCGGGCTGTCGATGCTCAAACCGCCGCCGCCGGTTTGCACGCGCAGGCCGCTGTCGAGCCAGAAACGGCTGTCGGCGGAGAGCAGGCTTTCGTTGGGGCTGTGGATGAAGACGGTGTAGCGCACAGTTTGGTCGGCGGGGGCGAAATCGGCGGATTCGACGGTGCCGACGATGTGGTTTTCATACAGCACGGGGCTGCCGACATTGACCATTTTGCCGTTTTTGCCGGAAAGAAAGAGCCGCAGGCCGCTTTGGCCGATGGCGGCCACCGGCGGTAGGTCGGATACGGTGAACTCGCTGGCTTCTTCGTTGCTTTTGCCGGGGGTGAAGGCGATGTAGGAGCCGGAAACCAGCGTGCCCAGACCGGTGATGCCGTTTTGGTCGATGCGCGGTTTGACCACCCAAAACTGCGTGTCTTTGCGCATCAGCGGGGCAACGTCTTTATTCATGCGGGCGGTGATCTCCACGCCGCTTTGGTCGTCGCGCAGGCGGATATTGACCACGCGGCCGACTTCTACGTTCAGCACCTTAACGGCAGTGGTATTGACTTCGATGCCTTCGGCGTTGTCCATCAGCAGGGTGATTTCGGGGCCTTTGCTGCGGGCGTTCTGCACCAGAAGCCACACGCCAGTAAGCGCGGCGAGCAGGGGAATCAGCCACACGGTGGAGCGCAGGGTGCGGCTGTTGCGGATGCGGGCGTCTTCAATCGACGGCGCGGGTTTTGGGGCTGGAGTTTCGGGGGTAGTCATGTTTCAGGCAGCCTGAAAAAATCAAGGTTCGGAAGAAGGGCGCTCGGCGGCGGCATGGTCCCACAGCAGGCGCGGGTCGAAAAAATAGGCCGAGCACATGGTGAGTATCACCACCAGGCAAAAATACACCGACGCCGGGCCGGGGCTGACGTGGGCGATCGGCGTGTGAAAAGCGCTCATCATCATAATGATCACAAACACATCGATCATCGACCAGCGGCCGACCGCTTCGGTGATACGGTACTGCAGCGACATCGCCCACACCGGCATCAGCGGCTTGAAGCGGGCGCAGTAAAGCAGTACCAGCATCGACAGGATTTTCAGCGTCGGCACCGCGATGCTGGCGCTGAAAATGATGACGGCAATCAGCTTGTCGCCGTCGTTCCACATAAAAATGATGCCGCTCATAATGGTGCTGATTTCGGTTTTGAGCGGGTTGGAGGAAATCATAATCGGCAGCAGGTTGGCCGGCAGGTAAAGAATCGCCGCCGCCAGCAAAAAAGCGGCCGACAGCGACAGGCTGCCCGGGCGGCGGTATCCGAGTTCGGTGCCGCACACGCCGCAAAAGCCTTCGGAGAGCGGGCGAAAATGCAGACAGCGGGTGCAGCAGACGGTATTTTCGGCAGCCTGAAAGGCTTTCAGCCGGCGGGTGCGGCGGATCTGGCGGTACACCCAGTGTTCGGACACCGCCAGCGAAGTGCGCAGCAAGAGCAGCGCCAATACCGGCAGCAGCCAAAACGCGGCGCCGAAATCCACTTGCGCCACGGTTACGATTTTGATGTAGGCCACCATCACCGAAATAAAAAACACGTCCACCATCAGCGCATGGCGCAGGCGGGTAATCAGCCGCGCCGCCCACAGCATGCCCGGCGGCGTTTTGCCCTGCCACAGCGAAAAATACAGATACAGGCACAGCAGCACAAACAACAGCGGCACACCGAAAGTAAACACAAACAGCACGCCGCCGAGAAAACCCCAGTCGCCGCCCAGCAGGGTAAACAGCATTTCAGGCAGCCGCAGCGGCGAATACACCCCGGGCATCGCAATCGTTACAAAAGGCAAGCTGTACACCAACAGCAGCACGATCAGCGAGGCCAGCGCGCAGGCCAGCGTCATCATATACGGCCGGCTTTCGATGCGCGCCAGCGGATGGTGGCAGCGCGGGCAGGACGCTTCCTGCCCCTGATACAGCGTCGGCAGCGCCACCCGCAGGCCGCACACCGGGCAGTCCGCCTGATGAGCGGGCAGGGTGGCGTTGGGCAGGTAGAAGCGCTGCCGTTTGGCGGTGGCGGGGCGGTAGGTGCGGCCGGACATGGCGGAAAGAAAAGGGGAAAAGGTGCAAAGTATATAGCGAATCGAGCCGGCGCTCCATAGTGCCCCTGCAGGCAGCCTGAAAAGCCCCCGCGCCTTTTGCCGCAGGGCAGGCGAAATGTTAGAATCCGGCCGTTTTCAAGCGTCCTCAAGCCAATGCCGCCATGACCCTGAACATCATCGACCACCCGCTGGTGCGCCATAAGCTCTCGCTGATGCGCGCCGCCGACTGCAGCACCAGCAAATTCCGCACCCTGGCCAAAGAACTCTCGCGGCTGATGGCCTATGAAGCCAGCCGCGATTTTGCCACCGAGCCTTACCGCTTTGAGGGCTGGTGCGGCGAAATCGAAGGCGAGCGCATCAAAGGCAAAACGCTGACCATAGTGCCGATTCTGCGTGCCGGCTTGGGCATGCTCGATGGTGTGCTCGATCTGATTCCTACCGCCAAAATCAGCGTGGTCGGCCTGCAGCGCGACGAAACCACCCTGCAGCCGGTGCCGTATTTTGAAAAACTGGTCGATAAGATGGATCAACGCCCCGCGCTGATTATCGATCCCATGCTCGCCACCGGCGGCTCGATGGTCGCTACCATCGATCTTCTGAAACAAAAAGGCTGCCGCCACATCAAGGCGCTGGTGCTGGTGGCCGCGCCCGAAGGCGTGCAGGCGGTGGCTGCCGCCCATCCGGACGTTGCCATCTATACCGCCGCGCTCGACAGCCATCTGAACGAAAAAGGCTACATCATTCCCGGCCTGGGCGATGCCGGCGACAAGATTTTCGGCACGCGCTAGGTGCTAGGATATTTTGATATTCGGCTTTTCAGGCTGCCTGAAACCCCAAAAGCAGCCTGAAAACGCTGCAATCCAATCAGAAAAGGAAACCTTATGGGATGGCTGTCCAAGCTGTTCGGCAGCGACGGCGGCGGCCGCAGCGCCAAGCCGGAGAACTTCGAGCAGTGGTTCGAGCAATACGCCGCGCTCGGCTTCGAGCGCCAGCAGCAGTTTCTCGAAGAAACCGCCGATGCCGGCGAAGCCGAAGTCGATTTGGGCCGCGGCCGGCTCTGTTTTGCCGACGGCAGCGAATACGGCGTGCAGCTGATCGGCAGTCTGGCGCACACGTCCGACACCTGGTTGTGGGGCTGGGCCAACCAAACCGTCGGCAGCGACAGCCCCTTTGTGCAGCAGTCGGCACGGCTGCGCCAACTGGGCGAAAAATTCGTGCTGCCGTTTTTCTGCATGGACAAAAACCCCTACAGCGGCGACCAGATGCACCGGCTGGGGCTGTTTGCCGTCGGCCTGTTCGGCGCGCTGGGCTATTACCCGCTTAATCTGGGCGACCTCACCCTGCTGCTGAACGTCGGCTACAACCAAGACCCCGGCGCCCATCCCAATCCCGCCATCGAGCAAAAACGGCTCGCCTCGGTATTTTCCCAGCTGATCGCCGCCTATCCGGTTTACGACCAGCTCCATGCGCTCGAATGCTATCTGCGCGCCAAAGGCTACCAAACCGCCGTGCGCGCCGATGCCGCCGGCAGCCTGCTTGAAGCGCAGCAGGGCAGCCTGAAACTTTCCGCCGCCTTCGACAGCGCCCGCCGCCTGATCCAACTAACCGCCTAACACTGGAACCCGCCATGAACTTTCAAGAAAACCTCGCCCAAATGCCCGATATTTCCCGCCTTTCCGGCTTGGAAGTGTTGGATGGAAACGGCCATACCGTCCACCACATTCCCGCCGTCGAAGGCAAACTCGGCAGCCTGAAACTCTACAACGCCCTCTCCGAGCGCTTTTCAGGCTGCTTGAACGCGGAAGCCGCCGCGCAGGGGCTGGACTGGTTTGCCGAACATGTCGCCGATGCCAAGCAGCATCCCGGCAAGCATCCGAATATCGATCTGCTGTTTAAAGTGCGCGACGAAAAACTGACGCTTACGCTCAAGCCGCTGCCGCTGCTGGCCATCTGATTTTACGGTTTCAGGCAGCCTGAAAATCCCGCCGCCCCTTTATCTCCCCGAAAGCCGATTATGGACATTCTGTTTATCGCCGACCCGATGGCCGGTTTCAAAACCTATAAAGACACCACCTACGCCATGATGCGCGAAGCCGCCCGCTGCGGCCACCACCTGTTCCACACCCTGAGCGGTGCGCTGTCGGTGAAAAACGGGCAGGTGGTGGCGCAGGCGGCCGAATTTGAATTTGTCGGCGCCCGCCACGATCACGACCACGAGTGGTTTCAGGCTGCCCCCGCCGTCGAAACCGCGCTGACCGCCTTTGATGCCGTGATTATGCGCACCGACCCGCCGTTCGACATGCAGTACCTTTACGCCACCCAGCTCTTGACGCTGGCCGAAAGTCACGGCGCCAAAGTGTTCAACAGCGGCCAGGCCATGCGCGATTTCAACGAAAAACTCGCCATTCTCAACTTCCCCCAGTTTACCGCGCCCACGCTGGTTTCCACCCGCGCCGCCGACATCCGCGCCTTTTTGCACCAGCACGGCGACATTATCGTCAAACCGCTCGACGGCATGGGCGGCATGGGCATTTTCCGGCTGCGCGAAGGCGACCCCAACACCGGCAGCGTGCTGGAAATGCTGATGCAGCTGGAAAGCCGCACCATTATGGCGCAGCGCTACATCCCCGAAATCGTGCACGGCGACAAGCGCATTCTGGTAATCGACGGCAAAGTCGTCCCCTTCGCCCTCGCCCGCATCCCGCAGCAGGGCGAAACGCGCGGCAACCTTGCCGCCGGCGGCCGTGGCGTGGCGCAGGAACTCTCCGAGCGCGACCGAGAAATCGCCGAAAGCCTCGCCCCCGAACTCAAACGGCGCGGCATCCTGCTCGCCGGCCTTGATGTAATCGGCAGCCATCTCACCGAAGTCAACGTAACCAGCCCCACCGGCTTTCAGGAAATCGCCAAACAAAAAGGCTACGACGTCGCCGCGCAGTTTATCCAAGCCATCGAGCAGGCAGCCTGAAAACCCGAAAAACCGGCTTTCAGGCTGCCTGAAAGCCCATCCGCCCCCGCTATCCCATGAAACAATATCTCGACCTGATGCGCCACGTCCTCGACCACGGCACCGACAAATCCGACCGCACCGGCACCGGCACCCGTTCGGTGTTCGGCTACCAGATGCGCTTTAAGCTGCAAGACGGCTTCCCGCTCCTGACCACCAAAAAACTGCACCTGCGCTCCATCATCCACGAGCTTTTGTGGTTTCTGCGTGGCGACACCAACATCCAATACCTGCACGACAACAATGTAACCATCTGGGACGAATGGGCCGACGAAAACGGCGATCTCGGCCCGGTTTACGGCTACCAGTGGCGCAGCTGGCCGACGCCCGACGGCGGCAGCATCGACCAAATCGCCAAACTCATTGACCAAATCAAGCGCAACCCCGACAGCCGCCGCCTGATTGTTTCCGCTTGGAATCCCGCGCTGGTCGATGAAATGGCGCTGCCGCCCTGCCACGCTATGTTTCAGTTTTACGTGGCCGACGGCAAACTCTCCTGCCAGCTCTACCAGCGCAGCGCCGACATCTTTCTCGGCGTGCCGTTTAACATCGCCAGCTATGCCCTGCTGACCATGATGGTCGCCCAAGTCTGCGGCCTGCAGGCGGGCGAGTTTATCCACACCCTGGGCGATGCCCATCTCTACAGCAACCACTTCGAGCAGGCCAAACTGCAGCTCACCCGCGAACCGCGCCCGCTGCCGAGCATGACCCTGAATCCGGCGGTGGATAATCTGTTTGACTTCAAATACGAAGACTTTGAATTAAGCGGCTACGACCCGCACCCGCACATTAAAGCCGCCGTTGCCGTCTGATAAAGGCAGCCTGAAAAGCCGTTTTCCGCTTTCAGGCTGCCTTAAAACCATACGCAGCAGCACAAAAGCAAGCAGCCTGAGACCCTTTAAGAGTTTCAGGCTGCTTTGCTAGCGGTGCGAAATGACGGCACAGACACTTTTCAGGCTGCTTTCTTTCAGGCTGCCCAGCACAGCGCGGGCAGCCTGAAAACCTTATTCGATATTGAGCCGCTCGAGCCGGTAGCGCATCGAGCGGAAGCTGATGCCGAGCATCTTCGCCGCCTGGGTGCGGTTGTTTTGGCTGATTTTGAGCGCGTATTCGAGAATCTGCTGCTCGATGCTGTCGAGATAGTCCTGAATCTGCGTCGAACCCAAACGAAAGCCCGGCAGGCCGTCGATAATCTGGTGCTCGCTGGCGGCATGGTCTTCGCTGTGGCCGTTGCTGTGGCCGATGGCCGGCTCGGCTTTGGCCAGCAGCGGGTCGGCATTAAGCTGCAGATCGTCCACTTCGATGGTGTTGCCAGCGGCCAGGGCGACGGCGCGCTCAAGGATGTTTTCCAGCTCGCGGAAGTTGCCCGGATAGCTGTATTGCAGCAGCGCTTTGCGCGCGGCTGGGCTGATGCTGACGCCGCTGCCGTGGTGGCGCTGCAGCAGGCGGTCGATCAGGCCTTCGAGGTCTTCGCGCATGTCGCGCAGGGCGGGCATATTGAGGGTAACGACGTTCAGACGGTAGAACAAGTCTTGGCGGAATTGGCCGGATTCGACAAGTGCGGCGAGGTTTTTGTGGGTAGCGGAAACAATGCGCACATCTACTTGCACTTCCTGCGCATCGCCGATGCGGCGCACGGCTTTTTCCTGAATGGCGCGCAAGAGTTTGACCTGCATCGCCAGCGGCAGGTCGGCCACTTCGTCGAGAAACAGCGTGCCGCCGTGGGCGTGCTGGAAGAAGCCTAAGCGGTCTTGGTCGGCGCCGGTGAAGCTGCCTTTTTTGTAGCCGAAAAACTCGCTTTCCATCAGGTTTTCGGGGATGGCGCCGCAGTTGACGGCGATAAAGGGGCCGTCGCGGCGGTCGGATAATTCGTGGATGCTGCGGGCGGCCTGCTCTTTACCGGAACCGGATTCGCCGGAAATGTACACCGGCACGTTGGCGCCAGCGAGCTTGCGGATCAGCTGGCGCACCTGTTCGATCTGCGGCGAGGAGCCGAGCAGGCGGGGCAGATCGCCGCTGCCGCCGCCAGCATCGGCGGTCGGTTTGCTGCTGCGCACGGTGCGCGGTTTGGCCGGCTGGACAGTCTCTTCAACAGCGGCGGGCACTTCGCTTTGGACTTCGCGCTCTTTCAGGCTGCCTGTGTCTGCGGCTGCGGTTTCGGGCTTGGCCGAGCCTTCGTCTTGGACTTTGATCGCCGACTTCACCAGCGTACGCAGCTGGGCGAGGGTGATGGGCTTTTGCAGGTAGTCGAAAGCACCGATTTTCAGCGCCTGCACCGCCTGGTCGGCATTGCCGAACGCGGTGATGACGGCCACCGGCACATCCAAGCCTTTTTCGTTGATGTATTCGACCACTTCGAGGCCGGAGCCGTCGGGCATGCGCATATCGGTGAGTACCAGCGAGTATTTGCTCTGGTCGAGTTTTTTACGCGCGGCATTAACACCCTCGGCGGTCTCGACAGAGAGCCCCATCTTCATCAGGGTCATTTCCATCAAATCACGGATATCGGCTTCGTCGTCCACCACCAATACGGGGCGGTTCAGGCTGTTTTTGCTCATATTTTCACTCTCGGTAGGATCAGTTCGAAGGATTTGGTGCGCGGCAGGTAGCTCAGATCGCCCTTATTGGCATGCGCCAGTTCGCGGGCGACGTACAGCCCGAGTCCGGTGCCTTGCGCCTGGTTGGTTTGGAAAGGCTCGAAAAGGTGGGGCAGCATTTCAACGGCCACGCCCGGGCCGTCGTCCCATACGCGCAGGGATATGCGGCGCTCGTCTTGGTAGCTAACGCTGATAACGACGCTCTCTTTGCCTTTGCTGCTGTGGCGCCAGGCATTGTTGCAGAGATTCCATAAAATCTGCTGCAAATGCATGGCATCGAAGGCGACTTCGATTTTTTCCGGCGGCATGTCGGTGGTCAGGCAGCCGTTGAGCACCTCGGGGCGCGCCAGCAGAAACTCCTGCACAAACTGGCCGACAAAGGGAATCAGGCGGATGCTTTCGGTGCGGATGCGGTCGCGTTTGTTGAGCGAGGAGACTTCCTCGATCATTTTGTCGATGCGGGCGGTGTTGTTTTCGATGATACCGGTGAGTTTTTCGCTTAAGGGATCGCCCTCGGCCGATTCGGTAAGCAGGCCGTTGGCCTGGCGGATGGCAGAGAGCGGGTTGCGGATTTCGTGGGCAAGGTTGGCGGTGAGCATGCCCAGCGAGGTAAGTTTGACGTTCTGCGCCTCGGCCTGGCGGTCGCGGTCGGAGCGGATAAAAAGAATCAGCAGCTCGGTGTTTTTCTGCACGATCGGCACCGCGCGCACGTGCATCAGCAGCCCTTCCAGTGCGGCGGTTACTTCAAAGCCGGCCTTGCCCGAACCGATCCACTGGTGCACCAGCTCGCCGGCAAAGGGCACTTTGCCGCCGACCACTAGATTGGGAAAATATTTCAGCGCCTGGCGGTTGCACGACCACAGCTTGCTGTCGGCATCCAATACCAGCGCTGCTTCCTGCACGCGGTTGAAAACGATTTGGTTGAGCGCGCGCAAACGCTCGTAGGCGCGGCGGTGCTGGAGCACGGAATCGCCGGCATTACTCAGGTAGCTGGCGGAAAACGAAGTCATATAGGGCACGGCGTAGCAGGCGGCGATCAGCAGAATCTGGCCGGCCACCACCGGCAGGTTGTTGCGCATGATGTCGGCGCTCATCGGCCACAGCGAAAAAGCGGTATTGCACGCCACCAGCAGCGCGGCATAGGTGCCGTAGAGAAAGGGATAGCGGCGGTAGCTGAGCAGGCAGGCAGCGGCAAGAAAGGGCAGCATCAGGATGCCGAAGCCGGAGCTGACGCCGCCGGCCAGAAAGCTCAAAAGCGCCATCATGGTGATGTCCACTACCGAGCTGGCGTTGGGCAGATTGGTGCCCTGGTGCTGCCAGCCCGGATAGGCGATGCTGACCATAATCACAAAGCCGTAGGCAATGCACCATACCGACAGCCAATACTGGTTGCGCAACAGCGGCACATAATGCACCGATTTCATATGCACCAGCATGGTGGAAAAAATCAGCAGCGAAAACAGAATGGCGATGCGGGCGATATTGAGCAGGCCGATAACCCGCTTGCTGTAGTCGTACCATTCCTGCCAGTTCGGCTGTTTGGCCAGTTCGATTTTAATGCCCATCCTTATGCCTCTCCGTTTTCAGGCTGCCCTGCGCCGCGGATGCCTTTCAGGCTGCCTGAAAGATCTAAAAGCCTGCCTTTGCGGCCGCGTTTGCCGTCGATGTCGGCCACGCGCAGGCGCTCGCGGCTGGTGCCGCCGCGTTTGCCGGCGATTTCGGCGGTGTATTCGGCGGCGTCGGTGATTTCGGTGAGCGCGAGCGTATCGCCTTCGGCCAGCGACATCAATTGCAGGCCGCGGCCTTTGGCCATGATTTTCATCTCGGCCAGCGGGAAAGCCAGCAGGCGTTTGCCGGCGCTGGCGGCGATCACGCGGCAGTCGGGGTTGATCAGGGCGGATTGGTACACGCGCACCGGCATCAGCACTTCTTCGCCCTTGTCGAGCGTCATCAGCACCTTGCCGGCTTTGACGCGCGAAGCCATGTCTTCGAGCTTGGCGATAAAGCCGTAGCCGCCGGAATTGGCCAGCAGATAGTGGTTTTCAGGCTGCCCGGCCAAAATGCACAGCACGCGGGCGCCGGCCTGCAGTTCGATTAGCGACGCCAGCGGCACGCCGTCGCCGCGCCCGCCGGGGATGGCGGCGGCATCGACGGTATAGCTGCGCCCGAGCGTGTCGAGCACAATCAAGGGCTGCACGCTGCGGCTCTCTAATACCTGCTGCAGGGCGTCGCCTTCTTTAAACGCGGTCTGCGCCAAATCCAGCCCGTGCCCCGCCCGGCTGCGTATCCAGCCTTTTTGCGACAGAACCAGCGTGATGGGTTCGTCGGCGGTGGTTTGGGTGAGCGCGGCGCGTTCGGCAGCCTGAACCAGGGTGCGGCGTGCATCGCCGAACTGTTTGGCATCGGCCTGCATCTCTTTGATGATGAGTTTTTTCTTTTCGTTTTCGTCGGCAAGCAGGTTTTTCAGGCTGCCTTGCTCTTCGCGCAGCTCGTCCAGTTCTTTTTCCAGCTTGAAGCCTTCGAGACGGGCAAGCTGGCGCAGGCGGATTTCCAAGATGTCTTCGGCCTGGATGTCGCTCAGGCCGAAAGCCGAGATTAGGGCGGGCTTGGGTTCGTCAGACTCGCGGATAACTTTAATCACTTCGTCGATATGCAGGAAAACCACCATCCGCCCTTCAAGGATGTGGATGCGTTTTTCCACCTGCGCCAGTCGGTGCGCCAAACGGCGGGTCAGGGTGGCGGTGCGGTAGTCCAGCCATTCCTGCAAAATGGTTTTCAGGTTTTTCTGCGCCGGGCGCTTGTCGTTGCCCATCATCACCAGATTTACCGGCACATTGCCTTCCAGGCCGGTTTGCGCCATCAGCGTATTGACGAAACTTTCCGGCTCGATGCGGCTGGATTTGGGCTCGAACACCAGGCGCACCGGATGTTCGCCGTCCGATTCGTCGCGCACGCGCTCGATGAGATCCAGCATCAGCTTTTTGGTATTGAGCTGGTCTTGGTTGAGCTGCTTTTTGCCCGCTTTGGGCTTGGGATTGGTCTGCTCTTCGATTTCCGCCAGAATTTTGGCGGCGTTGGTATTGGGCGGCAGCTCGGTAACGATCACGCGCCACTGGCCGCGCGCCAGCTTTTCCACTTCGTAGCGCGCCCGCACCCGCACGCTGCCCTTGCCGGTTTCGTAGAGCGCGAGCAAATCCTTGTGCGGTGTGATGATGTGGCCGCCGCCGGCAAAATCGGGCGCGGGGATGTATTCCATCAGATCCGCCGTTTGCAGATAAGGCTTTTTCAACAGCGCAACCGCCGCCTGGGTTACTTCGCCCAGATTGTGCGGCGGAATTTCGGTGGCCATGCCCACCGCGATGCCTGACGCGCCGTTGAGCAGCACCATCGGCAGCCGCGCCGGCAGGGAAACCGGCTCTTCAAAAGCGCCGTCGTAATTGGGCACGAAATCGACCGTGCCCTGATGCAGCTCGGAGAGCAGCAATTCGGCAATCGGCGTCAGCCGCGCTTCGGTGTAGCGCATCGCCGCCGCGCCGTCGCCGTCGCGCGAGCCGAAGTTGCCGATACCGTCGATCAGCGGGTAGCGCAGCGTGAAGTCCTGCGCCATGCGCACCATCGCTTCATAGGCCGAACTGTCGCCGTGCGGATGGTATTTGCCGAGAATCTCGCCGACCACACGCGCCGACTTCACCGGCTTGGCATTGGCCGCCAAGCCCATCTCTTTCATCGCAAACAAAATCCGCCGCTGCACCGGCTTCTGGCCGTCGCCCACATCAGGCAGCGCCCGCCCCTTGACCACGCTCATCGCGTATTCGAGATAGGCGCGCTCGGCATATTGGGCGAGAATCAGGCTGTCGCCTTCGGGCGGCAGCGGGATGGTGTCGGTCATGGCGGATATCCGTGGCAAAACTGCAAAGGCGGCATTTTAACATATCGGCGCAGGCAGCCTGAAACCGCAGCAGCAGCGTTTTCAGGCTGCCTGACGGGGCAGACGGCAAAAGCAGCCTGAAAAGCGGGATTCTGCTTTCAGGCTGCTTTTTAAAACGGCTTTAAGAATTACAGCAAGTTGCTAAAGTAATTTAAAAGCATTTTTCCTTTAGATGAAGTCAATAGCCAAACTAACCCGATCAGATTGAGTCCTACCGTAATCCAATAGGTGAAACGAAATTCTTTCTTTTGAGATTTGTGTCTTAACCAGGTTTGGGCAAGCATTGCGCCTCCCCAGCCTCCAGCAAGGCTAAGCAGATGCAATGTATTTTCAGGTGTGCGCCAACTGCCGTTTTGTGCAGCAGATTTGTCTTTGTAATAGAAAAGGAAAGTAAGAACGCTTAAGACCAAATACCATGCGAGTAACGATAGCGGCACATTACCCAATAAGTAGCCGATCAAAAGTGCCAATACTGGCAGTATGGCAATGAAGCTGTGCCATTTGCGTTTGCTGTCGAATGCTTCTTGCTGTTGTTTATATTGGCGGCGTCTGCGCTGCTGTTCTAACACAAAACTTTCTTGTTGAACGCGAACCGCTTGAAGTTTGCCGTTATTTCCCCGCTCTATTTTGAATATAACGCGCTCACCTACATGTGGACGGCTGCTGCCTTTGTATTGGCTAATATGGAAAAAGATTTCTTCGCCATTGGCTCGATTCATAATAAAGCCAAAACCTTTGTCATCTTGCCAGCGGGCGATGGTACCGTATGAATTTTGATTGGAATGATCGTTGTTCATAATGCTTTGAAGCGTAGAGATTAGGAAACTTGTTCAGGTTGCCTTCGTTTAAATAAAAGGCAGCCTGAAAACGGCTTAACCCACTTTATCCCCCGGTTGTGCACCCTCGTCCACGTCCAAGAGCTTCAATTTTCCGGCGGCGGCGGCGGAGAGAATCATGCCTTCGGATACGCCGAATTTGGCCATTTTGCGCGGGGCGAAGTTGGCGACGGCGATGACCATGCGGCCGTTGAGTTCGCTGGGATTCGGGTAGCTGGCGGCGATGCCGGAGAAGATAACGCGTTTTTCAAAGCCGAAATCCAGGTCGAATTTCAAAAGCTTGGTGCTGCCTTCTACGGCTTCGCAGTTGATGACTTTGGCGACGCGCATGTCGATTTTCATAAAGTCGTCAAACGATGCCTGTTCGGCGACTTTTTCGTATTTGCTCTCGGTTTGCTCGGGCGCGGCGGCCGTCTGAATGCTTTGTTTGTTGGCTTCGATTAAGTTGTCCACTTGGGTTTGCTCCACTCGTTGCATTAAATGTTTGTATTGGTTGATAGCATGGCCTGCGGGCAGGGTTTGCGCGGCCGCGTCCCACGAAAGCGCAGGGAGATTCAGGAAGGCGGCGGCCTGTTCGGCAACGCGCGGCAACACGGGCGCGAGATACACGCTCAATACGGAAAAGGCGTTAATCAGCTCGCTGCACACTTCGTGCAGGCGCGCTTCTTGGCCTGCCTGCTTGGCGAGTTCCCACGGTTTGTTGGCGTCGGTGTATTCGTTCACCGCATCGGCCAGCGCCATGATGTCGCGCAGGGCGCGGGCGTATTCGCGCTCTTCGTAGGCGGCGGCGATGGTTTCGCTCTCGGCTGCGAGTTTTTTCAGCAGGGCGCTGCCGGATACGTCTTTCAGACGGCCTTCAAAGCGTTTGGCGATGAAACCGGATGCGCGGGCGGCGATGTTGACGTATTTGCCGACCAAATCGCTGTTGACGCGCGAGATGAAGTCCTGCAGGTTTAAGTCGATGTCTTCGATTTTGCTGTTGAGCTTGGCGGCGATGTAGTAGCGCATCCATTCGGGGTTTAGTTTTTGTTCCAAATAGGATTTGGCGGTGATAAACGTGCCGCGCGATTTGGACATTTTTTGGCCGTCCACGGTTAAAAAGCCGTGGGCGAATACGCCGGTGGGGGCGCGGTGGCCGGAAAAATGCAGCATCGCCGGCCAGAACAGCGCGTGGAAGTACAGGATGTCTTTGCCGATAAAGTGGTACATCTCGGTGTCGGAATCGGCGCGGAAGTAGTTGTCAAACTCGATGCCGGTGCGGCTGCACAGGTTTTTAAACGAAGCCATGTAGCCCACGGGCGCATCGAGCCACACATAAAAATATTTGCCTGGTGCGCCGGGGATTTCAAAGCCGAAATAGGGCGCGTCGCGCGAGATGTCCCAGTCGGAAAGCGCGGTTTCGCCGTCTTTGCCCAGCCACTCGTTCATTTTGTTTAAGGCTTCAGGCTGCAAATGCGGCTGCACGCGGCCGTCTGAAAGGGTAGTGCTGCCCGAAGTCCATTGTTTCAAATAATCGGCGCACTCGCCGAGTTTGAAGAAAAAGTGTTCGGACTCTTTCAATACCGGCGTGGCGCCCGATACGGCGGAGTAGGGTTTGATGAGTTCGGTGGGGGAATAAGTGGTGCCGCACACTTCGCAGTTGTCGCCGTATTGGTCGGCGGCGTGGCATTTGGGGCATTCGCCTTTGACGAAGCGGTCGGGCAGGAACATTTGTTTTTCGGGGTCGAAAAGCTGCTCGATGGTGCGGCTTTCGATTTTGCCGTTTGCTTTCAAGGCGAGATAGATTTTTTCGGAAAATTCTTTGTTTTCAGTAGAATGGGTGGAGTAGTAATTGTCGTAGCCGATTAAAAAACCGCTAAAGTCGGCCAGATGCTCTTCGCGCACGCGGGCAATCATGTCTTCGGGCTGCACGCCCAGTTTTTGCGCCGCCAGCATTACTGGCGTGCCGTGGGTGTCGTCGGCGCAGCAGTAGCGGCAGTCGTGGCCGCGCAGCTTTTGGAAACGCACCCAGATGTCGGTTTGGATGTGCTCGACCATGTGGCCGAGATGGATGCTGCCGTTGGCATAGGGCAGCGCGGAGGTAACGAGGATTTTGCGGGGGGAAGTCATGGGATTCGGTCTCGGAAAACTGCCGCGGCGCGGCCGGAAAAAGGCGGCATTATGCCACAAAGCAGGTGTTTTCAGGCTGCCTTGGCAGGGGCGAAAGCAGCCTGAAAGCCAAAAGCAGCCTGAAAACGCTTGGGCGCTTTCAGGCTGCCGCTGTCGGTACGCGGGCAAACGCCTAATCCGGCCGCCGTACTTCCTGCGCCAGCCGGATGACCTGCTCGGGCATCAGTTTGTTCAGGCAGTCGGTATGGCCGAGCGGGCATTCGCGCTGGAAACAGGGGCTGCAGTCCAAATTCAGGGTGGCGATGCGGGCGGCATCGCTCAAAGGCGGAGTATGCTCGGGGCTGCTCGAGCCGTACACCGCCACCAGCGGGCTGCCGGCGGCGGCGGCAACGTGCATCAGACCGCTATCGTTGCAGACAACGATATGGGCGCAGGAGAGCAGGTCGATGGCTTCGCCCAGCGTGGTTTGGCCGCACAGATTGGTGCAGGCGCCGCCGCTAAGCTGGCGGATTTCTTCGGCAACGGCATGGTCTTTCTGCGAGCCAAACAGCCACACCGCGCGGCCTTCGGCGGCGTAATGGCGGGCGGCGGCGGCAAAATGGCGCGCCGGCCAGCGTTTGGCGGGGCCGTATTCGGCGCCCGGGCAGAAGGCCACCGGCGCGGCGGCAGCGTCCAGGCCGTGTTTGGCCAGCGCCGCCGCGCGCGATGCGGGATCAACCGCCAGCAGCGGGCGCGAAGAGATGCCGTTGAAATCGGCCTGCGTCGGGTGCGCCAGCGCGGTGTAGCGGTCCACCATCAGCGGCAGCGCGGCTTTGTCGAGCTTGCGGATGTCGTTGAGCAGCAGATAGCGGCTTTCGCCGACATAGCCGGTGCGCTTTTTGATGCCGGTGGCAAAGGCGATCAGACCGGCTTTGAGCGAACCGGGCAGCACGATCACGCGGTCATAGTCGCGGCGGCCGAGCTCGCGGCCGGTGCGCCAGCGCTCGCGCAGCCGCAATGCGCCGTGGCCGAAAGGATTGTCGAGCACGGCGGCCACTTCCGGCATGCGCTCGAATACCGCCTGCGACCACTTGGGCGCAAATACGTCGATGCGGCAGCCGGGCGAGAGTTCGTGCAGGCGGCGGTAGAGCGGCTGGGTCATCACGCAGTCGCCAATCCACGACGGGGAAATAATCAGGATGTGTTCGGACATGGTTTGCGAGCGGGTATTTTCAGGCTGCCGTTGTCGATTGGGTGGCGATGGCAGCCTGAAGTTTTTTGGTATGGGTTTGTGGCGGGGCGGTTTGGTGCGCGGGGCGCACCTACGGCAATGCAGCCTGAAACGGCGGGGCGCGCCGGCGATGGTTTTCAGGCTGCCTGAATGCGGGTTCGGGCTTGTTTTTTGTTTTCAGGCAGCCTGAAAAGACAGCCCTAAGAACTGCTTTGCGCTTTAACGCGGCCGGAGAGTTCGGGGGGCGGCGATGCGCTCGCGGCAATCGGCGACTTCGCCAAAGCGGGGCGCGGTGTTTTCCCAGTCGGCGCGGGCGTCGGCGATTTCCTGATGGCTGCGGCCGACGAAGTTCCACCACATCACGATTTCTTCGCCGAAAGGCTCGCCGCCGATCAGCAGCAGGCGGCTGCCGGCACGGGCGCGGAACACGAGTTCGCTTTCGCTGCCGCCGGCGGCCAGGGCGCAGAAGCGGTTGTCGTCGATGGCACCGGCGGCGGTTTCGGCGCTGCCGTCCAGCACCACCAGCGCATATTCGAAGGCCGGATTCAGCGGCAGCCGCACTTCGCCATCGGCGGTGCAGCGCAGATCGGCGGCCATCAGCGGGCTGTGCACCGCTACCGGCGACTGCAGGCCGTTCAGGCTGCCCACCAGCCGCTGCCGGCGCGAAGGCAGGGCGCGGCTGACGGGCGTGCCGTCGGGCAGGCGGATGCGGTGCAGGTCGATGATTTGGGCGGTGGTCATGGGGTTTGTGTTGTCGCAGTGTGTTTGTCGGTTTTCAGGCTGCCGCCGGCGTTTCGCTGCCAAACAGGCTGCGCCACAGGCTGCGGACGGCGGCGTAATCGGACGCGGCGGCGGCTTCAGGCTGCTGGTCGTGCAGGCTGGTGCGGTGCTGCAGGTAGCGGAAGCGGCGGTAGGCGGCCACGGCGGCGGCGGCCTGCTGCGGGTCGGCCAGCCGGCGGCGGGCGGCCATTTCGAGCAGGGCGATGTTGCCGTAGTTTTCCAAAAGCTCGGGATGGCGGCGGCTGTGGGCGAGTATCAGATACTGCACACAGAATTCGACGTCAACAATGCCGCCGGCGGCGTATTTGACGTTTTCAGGCTGCGGCGGGTGCGAAGCGGCGATTTTCGCCCGCATGGCGGCGATGTCTTCCCGCAGCGCGGCGGTGTCGCGCCCGCCGGCGAGAATGCTGCGGCGGATGCGCTCGAAAGCGCCGCCGATGGCGCGGCTGCCGCAGATAAAGCGGGCGCGGCTCAAGGCCTGGTGTTCCCAGGTCCACGCTTCTTCGCGCTGGTATTTTTCAAAGGCGGCCAGACTGTGCACCAGAAAGCCGGCGTCGCCGTTGGGGCGCAGGCGCAGGTCGATGTCGTACAGCGTGCCGGCGCCGGTGCTGCCGGAAAGCCAGGTGCCGAGACGGCGGGCGAGTTTGGCGTAGGTGTCGGCGGCATCGGGATGCTCGTCTTCATAGAGATAGACCAAATCCAAATCCGACGAATAACCCAGCTCTTTGCCGCCGAGCTTGCCGTAGCCGATTACGGCAAACTGCGGCTCGGGGCGGTGGGGCTTGGCGATGCTGCGCCACGCGCCGCGCAGGGCTTGGGCAAGCACCAGATCGGCCAGCCGCGACAATTCGTCGCTCAGGCTCTCGACGCTCCAGCGGCCGGCCAGATCCTGCACCGCCAGCCGGAAAATCTGCGCGTGCTGGAAATGGCGCAGCGCGTCCATCGCCGCTTCGGTGTCGCTGCCGCAGGCGTCGAGCGCGGCGGCCAGGTTCTGCTCCAGCGTCTGCCAGTCCAAAGGCTGCATCAGCTGGGCAGACAGCAATTCGTCGAGCAGGGCGGGATGGCGCTGCAGATAGTCCGACAGCCAGTCGCTTTGGGCATTGAGTTCGGCCAGCTGCGCCAGCGCCGCCGGATGCTGCTGTAAAAAGGCCAGATAAGACGGGCGGCGGCTAACGGTTTTGAGAAACTCGGTCAGCCGCGGCAGGGCGGTATCGGGCTGGCTGCTGGCGGCGGCCGCTTCGATGGCGCGCGGCAGCACCGCGTCAAACAGCGGCAGCGCAGCGGCAGAGAGCCGGCGGTACCAGCTGCTGTTCTTGAGTTCGGCCAGCGCGCGGGCGGAAGCAGCCTGAAAACCAAGCGCGCCCAAAGTATCGGCGGCATTGGCGGCATCAAGCTGCTGCCACAGGCTGCCGCCACCGTCGTTTTCCGCGGCATCGCCGCTGCCGCCGAGCACGTCGGCAAACACCGCCGATACGCGCGCGCGGTGCTGCCCAAGGCAGCCTGAAAACGTCGGATAGTCGGCAAAACCCATGCTCTCTGCCAAGAGTTGGCGCTGCTCTTCGTTTTCCGGCAGGGTTTGGGTTTGTTGGTCGTCCCAATACTGCAGGCGGTGCTCGCAGCGGCGCAAAAAGCGGTAGGCATCGAGCAGGCCGCGGGCGGTTTCGGCATCGAGTATGCCGTGTTCGGCGAGCTTCTCCAGCGTTTCCTGCGTGCCTTTAAGCTGCAGGGCGCGGTTTTGGCCACCGCGGATCATCTGGAAAATCTGCGCGGCAAACTCGATTTCGCGGATGCCGCCAGCGCCGAGCTTGATGTTGTCGTGCAGGCCCTTGCGCGAGACTTCGGCGCGGATCTGGCGGTGCAGGCCGCGCATCGCTTCGTAAGCGCGGTAATCGAGATAGCGGCGGAAGACAAACGGGCGCACCAGCGCGGCGATGCCGTTTTCATGTGGCGTAACCACGCGGGCTTTGCACCAGGCATAGCGCTCCCACTCGCGCCCCTGGCTGACCAGATACTGCTCGAGCGCGGTTTCGCTGATCACCAGCGCGCCGCTGTCGCCGTCGGGGCGCAGGCGCATATCGGTGCGGAACACAAAGCCTTCGCCGTCGGCATGATCGAGCAGGGCGATCAGCTTCTGGCCGACCTTGGTGAAAAACTCCTGATTGTCGCGGCTGCGGCGGCCGTCGGTTTCGCCAGCTTCGGGATAGACGAAAATCAGATCGAGATCGGAAGAGACGTTTAACTCAAAACCGCCGGCCTTGCCCATCGCCACCACACTCAAATGCTGCGGCCGGCCGCTGTGGCAGCCGATCGGCGTGCCGTAAAGCGCGCGGCAGCGGCTCTCGGCAAATTCCAGCGCGGTATTGACGGCAAAATCCGCCAGCAGCGTGATGCTGCGGGTTACTTCGTCCAAAGGCGCCGCGCCGCACAAATCGCGCACCATAATCTGCGCCAGCACATAGCGGCGCAGCACACGCAGCGCCGCGCCGAGTGCCGCTTCGTCGCCGGCAGCCTGAAAAGACGGCCAGTCGGCAAACGCGGCCAAATCGGCAGCGTCGAGCGGCCGCTCCAGCCAGCGCGACAAACGTTCGCGGTTTAAACGGCCGCCGTCGAGCTGACGGGCAAGCCACGGGGAAAAACGGCGGACGGAATCGGGATTCGGAATCATGGTTCAACAGCAGCCTGAAAGCAGGGCAGCCTGAAAACGGAAAAATGCTTTTCAGGCTGCCTGCCAAAAAGCCGGCGCAGGCAGCCTGAAAAATCGGGAAAAGGAAAACGGACTGGGGCGCCGGCAGCCAAGCCCGACTGCCGGCACGCCCGCTTACAGCAGGGTGCGGATGGCCTGCGCCAGCTCCGGCGCTTCCATGCCGTAGGGCGCGAACAGCGCGGTTTCGCCGTCTTTATCCAAAATATAGGCGCCGGCGGTGTGGTCCATATTGTAAACGGTGTCGGACTTGATCTCGGTTTTCGCCGACACGATGCGGTACTGCTGCTTGATCAGCGGAATCCGTTTGCCGTCTTTGTCGTCGGTCAAGCCGATAAAATCAGGGTTGAACTGGGAAACGTATTTGCCGATCAATTCCGGCGTATCGCGCTCGTAATCGACGCTGACAAACACCACCGCCACATCTTTGGCATCGGCGCCAAGTTGTTTGAGCGCGTCGCTGAAAGTCAGAAGCTCGGTGGGGCAGACGTCGGGGCAGTGGGTAAAGCCGAAGGAGAGCAGCACCACTTTGCCTTTCAGGCTGCTTAGGGCAAAGGGTTTGCCCTGGCCGTCGGTCAGCGTGAAGTCGCCGCCGATATCGTCTTTACGCACATCGGTAGCGGTCAGTTTTTTCGTGCTGCCGCCGGCTGCGGCAGAAGCGGCGGGTGTCGATGCGGCTTCGGACGCCGGCACCGCCGATGCGGCGGACGCTGCCGGCACTTCGGAAGCGGCCGGCGGTGCAGTAGGTTCAGTTTGCTGCTGCTGGCAGGCAGCCAATACGGCAAGCGAGAGCAGGGCGGGAATCAGTTTTTTCATAACGCAGTCTCCTGTTGCAGGCGGGAAAAGCGCCCGATAAACCTTCAGGCAGCCTGAAAACGGCGCCGCGGTGCGGGCAGACCGTATTTTAGCACTTGGGCACGGCGGCTTGGCAAACGTGTCGGGCATAAAAAAGCAGCCTGAAAACCGCTTTTGGGGTTTTCAGGCTGCTTTTGTTCCTGCTCGAGTATTGCTACCAGCGGTAATTGACCGCCAAACGCACATCGCGGCCGACTTCGGGCAGGGACGAACCGTCGCGCGCGCTGCTGCGCTGGCTGTGTGGTTTGTAGAGTTTGTTGCCAATGTTGTTGACGGAGAAATTAACGTTCAAATCGTCTTTGCCGGTGGGCTTCCAGTTAACATAAATGTCGTTTACGCCGTAACCCGGGCGCACGGTGCTGGTGCCGCCGGAGCCGCGCTGGCTGATGCTGGCGGCGTCGTAAACCGATTTTTGCACGAAGCGGCCGCGCCAGCCGACTTCCAGATTGGGATTGTCGAAGCGGTAGGAAAGGCCGGTGGTCCAGGTGCGCCCCATCGGAATGGCGGTAACGATGGAATCCAGGCTGGCGCCGTGCATTTTTGGTTTATTGTAGGCCACACCCGCACGGGCGGTCAGGCCGCGCCAGCGGTAGCTGGTGCTGATTTCGTAGCCACTGTTTTTCAGCGTGCCGCCGTTGTGGTAGATGCGGTTGGTAACGGCTTGGACGTCTTTAATCTGCTGGTTGAAATAGCTGGCATTAACCGATAGGGCGTTGTTCCAAGTGTATTTGACGCCGATTTCGGCATTGCGCGCGCGTTCGGCTTTCAAATCGTCGGCAGCGCCGTAAACCCGCTCGCCGGCCAGGGTAACTTCAGACAGGCGCGGGCTGCGGCTGGCGTAGTTCAGGCTGGCATTGAGCGCCAAATCGGGCGTGATGTCGTAAATCGCGCCGATGCTGGGGTTGAGTTTGTGGCCGGAGACTTTTTTGCCGCTGGAGAAGGTAGCGTTAAAGTGGTCATAGCGCAGGCCGGTGGTCAGGGTTACGGGGGCAAGATCCCAAATGCCTTCAAGATAAAGCCCTTTGTCGGTTTTTTTCTCTTTTTCGATGCCGGCCAGCATATAGCCCGGCGAGGCTTTCTGGTTGCGCCAGTTGATGCCGTATTTCAAGGTGTGTTTGCCGAAGATTGGGCTATCGAGATTGATGTTGGCACCGGTGGTGCGCAATTTCGCATCCAAATCGGAAGCGGGGTTGGCATGAAATTCGTCGCGGTCGATATTCATGTAGTAAACATTGGCTTTGGCCTTGCTGATAAAGCCTAGGTTGGCGCCGAGATATTCGAGATTGGTGGTGTCTTGTTTGAGAATGCGGTAGCTCGGACGGTTATTGGCAGTATTGCCGGCCTGGCCGAAATCAAACTCTTCACGCAGGGCGCGGGTGCCGTAGGTTTTCTCTTGGCGGTGGCTTAATACCAAGCGGTGGTCGTCGTTGAAGCTGTAGCCAATTTTCGCCAGCAGGCCGCGCTGGCCGAGCGCGCTGTTACGCACGGTGTCGCTGGCATCGACGGGCGAGTAGCCTTTACCCGGTTTGTAGTCTTTTTCAGTAACCCAGTTGGCCGAAAACAGGGCATCGAAGCCGCCGGCGCGGCCGTATGCCGACAGGCCGCGGTTCCAGCCCTTATTGCTCGATACGCCGGCATTGACTTTAAAGCCGACATTCCGGCCTTCACGCAGCAAATCTTGGGCATCGACGGTTTGCGCCACAATCGCGCCGCTGGTGGCACCAATGCCGGCAGAAGCCGAGCCGGTACCTTTTTGCACGGCGGTTACTTTAACCAGCGCAGGATCGAACAGGAAACGGCCGTTGTGGTGGAAAAGCTGGGTATCGGAGTAGGTGTCGTCCACTTTCACATCAATCTGATCCTGCCCCATGCCGCGCACGGTTACCCATTGCGAAGTGCCGTTGCCGCCGCCGAAGCTGACGGAAGGCTCGTTAAACAGCACGTCTTTCATATCGGTTGACGTGGTTTCGTCAAGCTTTTTGGTGGTTACCCGATGGGTGGAAAGGTTGGCGCCCTTCACGGTAACCGTCTGCAGCTCGGTGCCGCTGCCATCGTCTTCGGCATGAGCAAAACCGGATGCCAGAGCCAGCGTAAGCAGGCTGAAGCGGAAAGAATGAGAGAGGGTTTTGGGATTCATCAGGCTGATTCCTTGATTGGTTGCAAAAATGGAGAGAACGACAAAATTGGTTAAAACAAACAAAAATTACTATTGTTTATGGTAAGAAACCCAAGCCCGCCTGTCCAGCCTAAGCCGTCGGGATGATTGATGCAAAAGGACAAATAAATCCAGCTGCCCGCTTTGCTTTTTTTGATGGGGCAAAACCGCTTGCCGAATACGCAGGGCAGACACAAAAAAGCAGCCTGAAAACCGCTTTGGGTTTTTCAGGCTGCTCTTTGCTGTCGGAACACCGGCCGTTTAGGCGATGCCTTTTTTCAGCCAGGTCCACTCTTCGGGGTCTTCCTGCCATTCCACCGTGCCGCCCTGCATCAGGGTTTGCATCATGCGGGCGGTTTCGGCGTCGCTTTCTTTGGCCATTTCGATGATTTTGCCGTTGGCAAACAGCGGCAGGTTGGGGTCGTAGTATTTGGACAGCTTGGCCAGCTGGTGGCGCTCGCGGGCGGCGTAGAGTTTGCTCAGCTCGCGGGCTTTTTCCGGCGACAGGCCGAGTTGTTCGAGGGCGATGCGGCCGCTGCGGATGGAGGAATCGGCGGTGGCACGGATCACGAAGTCGGCGCCGGCGTGGTGCAGCTCATAGGCGTGCGGGCTGTCGTAGGCGCGGGCGAGCACCGGCAGTTTTGGATAGTGGCGGCGCACGAACTCGAGAATCTCGGTGGCTTCTTTGCGCTGGCCGATGGCGATTACCAGCAGTTTGGCCTGCGCCAGGCCGATGGAGTTGAGCAGCTCGGGTTTGGTGGCGTCGCCGTAATAGGTTTTGATGCCGTGTTTGGCGAGACCTTCGACCATCTCGGCGTGGTGGTCGATGACGGTGGTGTGGAAACCGCAGGCGGTGAGCATACTGTTGATGTGGCGGCCGAAGCGGCCGAGGCCGAGAATGATGACGGGGTTTTCTTCGGTTACGCTGTCGTGCGGGCGCTCTTCGTTTTCGCCGGCAATCGCGCGCGGCGCCAGCACTTTTTCATAGAAGATAAACAGCAGCGGGGTCAGCACCATGGTCAGCGCCACCACCAGCGCGGTGCGGTCGGCCAGCGATTTTTGCAGCACGTGGTTTTGGCGGGCGATGGACAGCAGCACAAAACCGAATTCGCCGGCCTGCGCCAGGCTTAGGGCAAACAGTTTGCCCGACAGCGAAGGCAGCCTGAAAACCTTGCCCAAAAGCCACAGGATAAAGCCTTTGATCAGCAGGGTGGCGGCGGTCATCGCGGCAATGGTGCCGAATTCCTGCCCAAGCAGCGTGAAGTTCATGCCGGCGCCGACGGTGATGAAAAACAGCCCCAGCAGCAGCCCTTTAAACGGCGAAAGATGGCTTTCCATTTCGTGGCGGAACGAGCTGTTGGCCAGCGCGACGCCGGCGGAAAAAGCGCCCAGCGCGGGCGAAAGGCCGATCAGCGACATCAAAGTGGCGATGCCGACCACCAGTGCCAGCGTGAAAATGGTAAACATCTCGTGCAGCCGGTGTTTGCTGATAAAGCGGAACACGGTCGGCACCAGATAACGCACGCCGATCACAATCACCGCCATTGCGCCGGCACTTACCAGCGCGTTGATCCAGCCGGGCTGGGTGGCGAGCCAGTTGGAAAACTCGTGGCTGTCGTGCCCGCCGCCGGCACCGCCTTTGCCCGAAAGCGCCAGCAGCGGCATCAGCGCCATCATTGGGATTGCCGCCACGTCCTGAAACAGCAGCACGGCAAAGCCGGCCTGGCCGCCGGGCGTGCCGATCAGGTTTTTCTCGGAGAAGGTTTGCAGCACGATGGCGGTGGAGGAAATTGCCAGAATGCAGCCGATGGCCACGCCGGTCTGCCACGGTTTGTGAAAGGCCACAGCGATGCCGGCAATCGCCGACACCGTCAGCAGCACCTGCAGCCCGCCCAAGCCCAAGAGCTTGTGCCGCAGCTGCCAGAGCATCGCCGGCGCCAGCTCGAGGCCGACAAGGAACATCATCATCACCACGCCGAACTCGGCAACGTGCTGGATGCTTTCCGCTTCTTTGCCGACAAAACCGAGCATCGGCCCGATGATGATGCCGGCCAGCAGATAACCCAATACCGAACCCAAACCCAATTTCTGCGAAATCAATACCGCCCCGACGGCAAATGCGAGATAAATAAAGGTGTACAGCAGGATGTAGGTCATGGTGCGGGTTCCGTGGCAAGATGAAGTGGGAGAAAAAACCGCCTTGCGGCGGTTGCGCCCGCGCCGTTTTCAGGCAGCCTGAAAACAGTCGGAGCAGGTTTTTTCCCAGCCTGAAGGCAAGGCAAAAAGCGGCGGGCGGCAGAAAAATTATTATCGCGGCCGGCGGCGCGAAACACGTCGCCAAAGCGGGTGCTATTTTACAAAATCCGGCCTTTTTCCGATAGTGGCAGCCGCCGTTTTTTTGCCTTTAAGCCCTATTTATCCGATAGATGGGAACAGATGGCAACAAATCGGCGCAGCGCTGCCGCCACAGTCCACTATCCAATCTTTCAGGCAGCCTGAAAAATGCCCGCCCACGGCTTTCAGGCTGCCTGAAAAACAGGCATCGGGCTATAATCGCGCTTTTTTTTGCGGAGAGCGCCGTGACCGAACTGTTTGCCCCCGCCGCGCTGACGGTGTCCGAACTTAACGCGCTGGCGCGCGAGCTGCTGGAGAGCCGTTTTGCCGGCCTGTGGGTGGCGGGCGAAGTGTCCAACCTGACCCGCGCCGCCAGCGGCCACTATTATTTTTCGCTCAAAGACGGCGCCGCGCAGGTGCGCTGCGTGATGTTCAAATTCGCCGCCCAGCGTCTGGCTGTGCCGCTGCAGGAAGGCGCCCACATCGAAGTGGCGGGAAAAATCAGCCTGTACGAAGCGCGCGGCGAGTTTCAGATTACCGTTTCCCAAGTGCGGCAGGTGGGGCTGGGGCAGCTTTACGAGCGCTACGAGCGCCTGAAGCAGGCTTTGCAGGCCGAAGGGCTGTTCGACCCCGCGCGCAAACGGCCGCTGCCGGCACGGCCGCGCTGCATCGGCATCGTCACCAGCCTGGCCGCCGCCGCACTGCGCGATGTCGTCAGCACCCTGCGCCGCCGCGCGCCGGAAATCCCGCTGGTGGTGTATCCGGCCGCGGTGCAGGGCGCCGGCAGCGAACGCACGCTGGCCGCCGCCGTTCAGGCTGCCGCCGAACACAATCAGGCCGATGTGCTGATTGTGTGCCGCGGCGGCGGCAGCATCGAAGACCTTTGGGCGTTCAACGAAGAAGTCTTGGTGCGCGCGGTGGCCGCCAGCCCGATTCCGCTGGTGAGCGGCGTCGGCCACGAAACCGATTTCACCCTGTGCGATTTTGCCGCCGACCTGCGCGCGCCGACACCAACCGCCGCCGCCGAACTGGCCGCGCCCGACCGCGCGGAAACGCTGCGCCTGCTCGCAAACCGCAGCAGTCTGCTCACCGAACTGCTGCGCCGCCACTACCAGCACGCCGCCCAGCGCACCGACGCTGCGGCCGCCCGTCTGCAGCATCCGCGCCGCAAGCTGCAGGAACAGCGCGACAGCCTGTCGGCGCAGGCGCGGCAGCTGCAGCAGGCTTTCAGGCTGCATTTGGCGCAGCGCCGCCAGCAAAGCGCCGCCGCCGCGCGCCTGCTGCAGCTGCAAAAACCCGACGGCACCCGCCACCGCCGCGAGCTGACCGCCGCCCAAGCGGCCTTTGCCCGCGCCGGCGCGCAGTTTTTCCGGCAGGCGGCCGAGCGGCTGCAGCGGCAGCAAACCCTGCTGCACGCGGTGTCGCCCGACAACATCCTTGCCCGCGGCTTTGCCGTCGTCCGCACCGCCCGCGGCAAAGTGGTGCGCGATACCGCGTCGCTGAAAACCGGCCAGAAGCTGCAGCTGACGCTGGCCGACGGCAGCCGCGGCATACAGGTGCTGCCGCCGCACGGGCAGGGCGAATTGTTCGAATAAAACGCAGCGGATATTTTTCAGGCTGCCTGAACCCGATAATCGGGATAACAGGCAGCCTGAAAAATATCGCCATGCCGCTGCAGCCAATGGCAGCAGGCAAAACCGGCAGCGCCGCCGCCAAAGTTTTCAGGCTGCTTTTAACCTTTGGACGGCAATATAAAACGCCCCGTTTCAGGCAGCCTGAAACGGGGTGTTTTAATGGCATAAACCGGCAATCAGGCAGCCTGAAAATCCTGCGGCCGTTCCTGCTGTTCGCGGACAAAAGCGGCAAAGCGGCGCAGGATGCCGGCGGCATCGGCGCTGTCGCGCACGGCGGCGATTTCGGCATCGGTATCGCGGCCGGCAGCGGCCGGCTCCTGCCGGCGCAATTCGAGCATGGCCTGCATCAGCGGGGCGGTGAATTCGGGGTGGAACTGCACGCCCCAGGCGTTTTTGCCGTAGCGGTAGGCCTGGTGAGCGTCGTGCCGGTTGGCCAGCAGGGCGACGGCGCCGGCGGGCAGTTTCAGCACCGATTGGAAATGGGTGGCGTTGGCGTACAGCTGCGGCGGCAGCGGCGCAAACAGCGGGTCGCCGTCGCAGGCGGGCTGGCGCTCGAGCGGGATGGTGCCGATTTCCAGCCCGTTGGGGTTGGCGCCGACTTCGCCGCCGAAGGCGTCGGCCAAGAGCTGGTGGCCGTAGCAGATGCCGAACACCGGCAGGCCGGCGGGCACCGCCTGCTGGAGCCAGCCACGCACGGTTTCGCTGAAACCTTCGCGCTCGCCGACCATGCTGGGCGAGCCGGTGAGCACCGCGCCGGCAATTTGGCGGTAGTCGGGCAGCGCTTCGCCATCGACGGCGCGGACAATCTGCAGCGGCAGGCCGCTGTCGGCAAGCAGGGCGGCGATGTGTTGTTCGTAGTCGCCGAAACGGGCGCTGACGCTGGCGGGCGCGGAGCCGAGTTTGACGATAATCAGGGGTTTGGAAGCGGGTTGCGGGTTCATCATTATGGTTGGTCGGATTGGTAAAAGGGTTGGACAAAAGCAGCCTGAAAACGGCAAAACGGCTTTTCAGGCTGCCTGAAAAGGTTTAAAGACGGCGCTCTTCGGGCAGGCGGCCGGCCCAGTCGCAGGCAAACTGGTAGGCGGTGCGGCCGGATCGGCTGCCGCGCAGCTGCGCCCAGTTGAGCGCGGCGCGGCGGGCGGTGTCGTCCCATCCGATGCCGAAATCGGCCAGCCAGCTTTGGGCGGCGGCCAGATATTCTTCTTGGTCAAATGGATAGAAACTTAACCATAGGCCGAAGCGGTCGGAGAGCGAGATTTTTTCTTCAACGGCTTCGCCCTGGTGGATTTCGCCGCGGCTGCCGGTATGGCCGCCGTTTTCGTCGAGATATTCGGGCATCAGGTGGCGGCGGTTGGAGGTGGCGTACACCAGCACATTGGCGGCGCGCTGCGACAGGCCGCCGTCCAGCGCGGTTTTCAGCGCTTTGTAGCTGCTTTCGCCTTCTTCAAACGACAAATCGTCGCAAAACACAATGAATTTTTCGGGACGGCGCTGCAGGATTGTGAGCAGGGCGGGCAGGGCGGCAAGATCGCTTTTATCGACTTCCACCAGCCGCAGCCCTTCGCCGGCGTAGCGGTGGAGCATGGCTTTGACCAGCGAGGATTTGCCGGTGCCGCGCGCACCGCTGAGCAGCACGTTGTTGGCCGGGCGGCCGTGCAAAAACTGTTCGGTATTGCGCACCAGCTGCTCGGTTTGGCGGCCGACGGCGGCCAGCCGCTCCAGCGGGAAAGTATGCGGATCGGGCAGGGCGCTGAGCGTGCCGCCGCTGCCATCGGCCTGCCAGCGGTAGGCGAGGGCGCGCCAGTCGGTTTGAGCCGGTGGCGGCGGCAGGGTCTGTTCCCAGCGCTGCAGGGCGGCCAGCAGGGTGCGCAGCAGTTTTTTAGTGGCGGTTTTGTTTTTCATCGTTTATTTCGTCAAACAGCTTTCAGGCTGCCTAAGCGCTTGCGGTTCAGGCAGCCTGAAAAGGAATCGGCGGCGGTTTTCAGGCTGCTTTTGGGTAAAAAGCAGCCTGAAATATTAGTTGCGCAAATCGCGGATATCGCGCCAGCCGTCGTTGGTTTTCACCAGCGTGGCGGTTTTCGCGTGGCTTTCGCGGATTTCGGCGAAGTTGTCGTCGGATTTGATCAGCTTGCGCGCCCAACGTTCGGGCACCACTTTGGCTTGGTAGGAAACCTGGGTCAGGGTAACGCCGTTGGCGGGGGAAGGTTCGGTGTAGAAGTTGATGCTGTCGACTTTCTCATGACCGACGCACAGCAGCGGGCCGTGGATGGAAGCGAGAATCTGCTCCGAGCCTTTGTCGGTCAGATCAAACACCACATAGCGGATGGCGGCTTCGCCTTCGCCGATACGCAGCTCTTTGCCTTTTTTGTACAAACCGGCGTCGCTGAGCATTTCCATCTGCGCCATCGCCGCTTCGTTGGCGTGCTTGCCGCTGTCTTGCCGCTTGAGCAGGCGGATTTGCGGCGCACCCACCAGGGTATCGGCCGGATTTTCGTTTTCCAGACGGTGCTCCACATTCAAACGGTAGGGCAGGCAGACGGCATTTTCGGCATTGGCCGTATTGATGGCTTCCTGCAGATCGGACTTGGACACCCCGTCGCCGCCGCAAGCGGACAGCGCCAATACGGAACCCAGCAACAACAGTTTTTTCATTTCATCATTCTCCGGTTTCTGATAGACGGTCAAGGGCGGCAAGGATAGCCCCATTCGCCGGCGGCGACAAGACAAAAAACCGCCGATTCCGTACAATGTGCGCGTTTGGAAACAGGAGCCGCACCCATGACGACGCTATACGGTATCACCAACTGCGACAGCGTGAAAAAAGCCCGCGCCAAACTCAAAGAAGCCGGCGCGGATTATCAGTTTTGCGATTTCAAAAAAACGCCGCCCGATGCGGCGCAAATCAGCCGCTGGCTGCAGCAAATCGAACTGGCGCAGCTACTAAACAAACGCGGCACCACCTGGCGCAAACTCAGCGCCGCCGAGCAGGTGCAGGCTGCAAGCGAAGCCGGCGCCATCGCGCTGATGGCCGCCCATCCCAGCCTGATCAAACGGCCGCTGCTCGAACACAACGGGAAGCTGTATTGCGGTTTCGACGAAACCCTGTACCAAAGCCTGTTTCAGGCAGCCTGAAAACGGATTGGCCATGCCGCAAACCGTGTTTATCGCCGATCTGCACCTGTCCGACAGCACACCCGAACTCAACCGCCTGTTTATCCAGGCGCTGGATAGCTGGCAGGGCAGGGTGGACGCGCTCTATATACTCGGCGACTTATTCGAAGCCTGGCTGGGCGACGATGCTGCCGATGGTGCCGCATTGGCCGCCGCCGCGCGGCTCAAAGCCTTCAGCGCCGAAACACCGGTTTACTTTATCTGCGGCAACCGCGATTTTCTGGTCGGCCGCCGCTATGCCGAGCGCGCCGGCTTTGCTATTTTGCCCGAGCAATACGCCGTATCGCTCTACGGCAAATGCTATCTGCTGAGCCACGGCGACGAAATGTGCACCGCCGATACCGGCTACCAGCGTTTCCGCCGGCTGATGCGCTACCCAATCGTGCAAAAACTGCTGCTCTCGCTGCCGCTGGCGCTGCGGCGCAAAATCGCCGCTAAGATGCGGCAGAAAAGCCGCCAAATCCAAAACCGCCGCGGCTACGTTCCCGCCGCCGACGTTACCGAAAGCGGCGTTCAGGCTGCTTTTGCCGCCCATCCCGGCTGCAGCGCGCTTATCCACGGCCACACCCACCGCCCGGACATCCATCACCACCAAGTTCAAGGCCAAACAGTCGAACGCTATGTCTTGCCGGACTGGTACGGCAGCGAAGGCGGCTATCTTGCGGTATCACCGCAGGGGGCGGAAATGAAAAAACTGACGCTGCGGCAAACTTAGCAAAAATAAACGGATATTAAAATAATTTTACATAATATAAATTATGCGAATTTATGTTATCATTATTACAACAAACCCCAACACCGCTTTACCATGAACCGATTTGCCAGTCTGACTTTACGTCTAAAATTTTTTACCGCGCTGTGGATTGCCGTATCGGTTGCTTCAATCGTGTTTACGCTGTATTTGTCGCTGTGGCTGGAAGGAAATGCGGCGGCGATCAATGATTTGGGCAGCCTGCGTTTTCAAAGCTACCGGCTGGCACTCTTGGTTGAAGAAAACGCGCCGCAATCTGAAATCGACGCCCATATCAGCCGCTTCGACCAGGTTTTGACAACGGTACGCCGCGGCGATCCGCGACGGCCGCTCTCGCTGCCGGATGATCCGAAAGTCATGGCGAAAATGGCGGATTTGGAGCGGCAATGGCAGCAAACGGTCAAACCGTTTTTTCAGGCTGCCTCGGAAAATGAAAAAAACAGCACCGCTAAATTGGACGGTTTTTTAAACACAATCAATGAAGTAGTCGGCGAAGTGGAACGCACCAGCGCCACTTACATTACTTGGCTGCGCTTTTTCCAAAGCGGCCTGCTGGCGCTGGTGCTGGTCAGCTCGGCGGTGATGATTTGGCTGACGCGGCTGTGGATTATCGACCCGCTGCAGGAATTGTTGCGCGGCGTGCAGGCCATTGGCGACGGCCGCTTCGGGCTGCAGATGCAGACGGCAGGGCCGTCCGAATTTGCCGAAGTAAGCGGCGGTTTCAACCAGATGAGCAGCCGTTTGAGCCAGCTTTACAGCGGCTTGGAGCAGGAAGTGGCCGAAAAAACCCGCGATTTGGAGCGCAAAAACTTTATTCTTGGCGTGCTCTATTCTTTTTCCGCGGTGCTGAACCGGCCGCAAACCGCCGCCGAAGCGGCCGGGGTATTTTTGGAACGGGTGTTGCAGGTTGCCGAAGCGGATGCCGGCAGCGTGCGCCTGATCGACCCGCGCCGCCAGCGCATGGATTTGGCCGCCCATATCGGGCTGCCTGAAGAATTGAAGCATTCCGAAGCCTGCTCGAAAATCGGCGACTGCCTGTGCGGCATTGCCGTGCAGAACAACGAAGCGCACACCGTCCGTTTTTACGACAGCCGCCCGGCGGCAGACAACGAACACAGCTACGAATGCCGCCGCTTGGGCTTTGGCGATTTGCGCGTGCTGCCCATCCGCTACAAAGAGCAGGATATCGGCATCGTTACCCTGTATTTCAGGCAGCCTCAGGAGATTAGCGACACCATTGCCAGGTCAGCTATGGCGAAAGCGACGTCGGCAGCCTGAAAACCGCAGCAATGGCCGCCCGCCTGCACGCAATCAATTCAAGCTGTCGCATCGAAACCTTCGGCCGTCTCGACGAAGCCGCCCTGCGCGCTCTGCTGCCGCAATGCGGCGTGGTGCTCGACTGCTGCGACAATTTTGCCACCCGCCGCGCCGTCAATGCCGCTGCCCACGCGACCGGCACGCCGCTGGTTTCCGGTGCCGCGGTGCGCTTTTCCGGCCAGCTGGCGGTGTTCCGCCACGACCTACCCGAGCAGCCCTGCTACGCCTGCCTGTTTGGCGAACCCGAAGGCGGCGACGGTAGCTGCGCGCTCACCGGCGTATTCTCGCCGCTGGTCGGCGTGATCGGCGCGATACAGGCGGTCGAAGCGCTGAAAATCCTGCTCGGCCTGCCCGCCCAGCCGGCGGGACTGCACTGCTACGACGCCCTTGCCGGCAGCTGGCAGCATTTTGCCGCTACCAAAAATCCGGCTTGTCCGGTTTGCTCGCCAAACAAGGGCAAAGCAGCCTGAAAAGGTTTTCAGGCTGCTTGTGAAACGGCTTGGCGCATTGTTATTGCAAAAGTATTTTTCGTTTTCGCTATCAGTTCGAAAGACAAATCCAAACAGGCAGCCTGAAACTTTCAGGCTGCTTTTTTTGCTGCCGGATGGCTGCTGGAGCGGCTTTTCAGGCTGCCCACCCCAGCCCGCCGCTATGTCAAATTAATACTAAAGGAGTAGTTCGGGCTATTTCCAAAGCAAGTCCCCCTCCCCTGCTTACGCCCTAGCGCACCGCCCCTTTCGGCGCATTTTTTTCGGCCTGTGTTTCCCTTACCATTCCGTGCCATAACGGATAAGGTGTTTTCAGGCTGCCTGAAGCCGCCTGAAGCATAGTCAAACAAATCCGCAGCAAACTAAGGAATACACAATGAGCCTCTTTTTAGACCGTTTAACCTTTTTCAAGCGCAAACGCGAACCTTTTGCCGACGGCCACGGCGTGCTGATAGACGAAGACCGCAAATGGGAAAACGCCTACCGCAGCCGCTGGGCGCACGACCGCATCGCCCGCTCCACCCACGGCGTGAACTGTACCGGTTCGTGCTCGTGGAAGATTTACGTGAAAAACGGCATCATCACTTGGGAAACCCAGCAGACCGACTATCCGCGCACGCGCCCGGATCTGCCCAACCACGAGCCGCGCGGCTGCCCGCGCGGAGCCTCTTACAGCTGGTATGTGTATTCCGCCCAGCGCATCAAATATCCGATGATGCGCGGCGCGCTGGCCGAATTGTGGCGTGAAGCGCGCAAAACCAAAGACCCGATCGAAGCGTGGAAATGGATTGTTGAAGATCCCGAGCGCTCCCAATCCTACAAATCCCAGCGCGGTTTGGGCGGCTTTGTGCGCTCGAATTGGGACGAAGCCTATGAAATGGTGGCGGCGGCCAACTGCTACACCATCAAAAAATACGGCCCCGACCGCATTGTCGGCTTCTCGCCGATTCCTGCGATGTCGATGATCAGCTACGCTTCCGGCGCCCGCTATCTGGGCTTGATCGGCGGCGTGCCGCTGTCGTTTTACGACTGGTATTGCGACTTGCCGCCCGCCAGCCCGCAGACTTGGGGCGAGCAGACCGACGTGGCCGAATCGGCCGACTGGTACAACTCCAACTATCTTTTGGTGTGGGGCTCCAACATTCCGATGACCCGTACGCCTGATGCCCACTTTTACACCGAAGTGCGTTACAAAGGCACCAAAACCGTCGCCATCTCTTCCGACTTCGGTGAAATGGCCAAATTCAGCGACATCTGGATGGCGCCGCGTCAGGGCACCGATGCCGCGCTGGCGATGGCGATGGGTCATGTAATTCTCAAAGAATTCCACATCGAAAAACCGTCTGATTATTTCCAAGACTACTGCCGCCGCCTCACCGACATGCCGGTATTGGTGTGCCTGCAGGAAGACGGCGAACACTACAAACCCGAATACACCCTGCGCGCCTCGCAACTGGACAACAATTTCGGCGAAGAGAAAAACCCCGAATGGAAAGTCCTGGTATGGGACGAAACCGCCGGCAGTCTGGCCGTGCCCAACGGCTCGGTGGGCTTCCGCTGGGACGGCAGCCAAAAATGGAATCTGGAAACCAAAGCGCAAGGCAAGGACAACGTGAAAGCCGCGCTGTCGCTGAAAAACCATGCCGATGATGTGGTGCGCGTGGGCTTCGATTATTTCGGCGGCGAATACGATGCCGACAAGGTTTACCGCAAAGTGCCGGTAAAACGGGTAACGCTGGCCGACGGCTCTACCCGCCTGGTGGCCACCGTGTTCGACATGCTGGTCGCCCAATACGGCGTGGACAACGGCCTGGACGATGAAAACGTTGCCAAAGACTATTTCGACGACAAACCCTACACTCCGCTGTGGCAGGAAAAACACACCGGCGTGAAGCCCGAACTGGTCATCCGCGTTGCCCGCGAGTTTGCGCAAAACGCCCACGACACCCAAGGCCGCTCGATGGTCATCGTCGGTGCCGGCCTGAACCACTGGTACCACCTCGATATGAACTATCGCGGCCTGATCAACATGCTGATGATGTGCGGCACCATCGGCAAATCCGGCGGCGGCTGGTGCCATTATGTGGGACAGGAAAAACTGCGTCCGCAGTCCGGCTGGGCGCCGCTGACTTTCGCGCTCGACTGGCACCGCCCTGCCCGCCAGATGGCCGGTACATCCTTCTTCTACGCCCACACCGGCCAATACCGCCATGAAACGCTGGCCGCCGACGAGCTGCTCTCGCCCGATGCGCACGACGACATGCGCCGCCTGACCATGATTGACTACAACGCCAAAGCCGAGCGCATGGGCTGGACGCCGTCTGCGCCGCAGTTGGAAACCAACCCGCTGGACGTAACCGACGCGGCCGAAGCCGCCGGCATGGCACCTGCCGATTATGTGGTGAAATCCCTCAAAGAAGGCAGCCTGAACATGTCGTGCGACGACCCGGAAAACCCGAAAAACTGGCCGCGCAATATGTTTATCTGGCGCTCCAATATTTTGGGTTCGTCCGGCAAAGGCCACGAATATTTCCTGAAATACCTGCTGGGCACGCAAAACGGCCTGATGAGCGACGAAGAAGACTGCCTCAAGCCGTCTGAAGTCAAACAACGCGCACCGGTGGAAGGCAAGCTCGATCTGTTCACGCTGTTGGATTTCCGCATGAACACTACTTGTCTCTACGCCGACGTGATTTTCCCCACCGCCACCTGGTACGAGAAAAACGACCTCAACACCTCGGACATGCACCCCTTTATCCACCCCTTTACCGAAGCCGTGCAACCCCTGTGGCAGAGCCGCTCCGACTGGGAGATTTATAAAGGCTTGGCGAAAAAATTCAGCGAGTTGGCCAAAGATTATCTGGGCGTGCGCAAAGACATCGTGCTCACCCCGTTGATGCACGACAGCCCGCAGGAACTCGGCCAACCTTTCGACCCGAAAGACTGGAAACTGGGCGAATGCGAGCCGATTCCCGGCAAAACCATGCCCGCGATGACGGTAGTCGAGCGCGACTACGGCGCCATCTATGAAAAATACACCTCCATCGGCCCCTTGCTGGAAAAGGTCAACAACAACGGCAAAGGCATGGCTTGGGACACCAAGCACGAAGTCGAATACCTGCGCAAACTCAACGGCGTGCGCGCCGAAGGCGTGGGCAAAGGCCAGCCCAAGCTCGAAACCGCCATCGACGCGGCCGAGATGATTCTGACCCTCGCCCCCGAAACCAACGGCCACGTTTCCAAAAAAGCATGGCAGGCTCTGGGCAACATCACCGGCCGCGACCACACCCACCTGATCAACGCCAGCGAGCACACCCACATCGCCTTCCGCGACATCGTCGCCCAGCCGCGCAAAATCGTAACCTCGCCAATCTGGTCGGGCGTGGAAAGCGAAACCGTGTGCTACACCGCCGGCTACACCAACGTACACGAGCTGATTCCGTGGCGTACCCTGACCGGCCGCCAGCAGTTTTACCAAGACCACAAATGGATGCGCGATTTCGGCGTGAGCTTCTGCGCCTACCGCCCAGCGGTGGACACCAAAACCACCAAAAAACTGTTGGGCAAAATGCCCAACGGCAACCCGGAAATCACGCTCAACTTCCTGACCCCGCACCAAAAATGGGGCATCCACAGCACCTATTCGGAAAACCTGCGCATGCTCACGCTCTCGCGTGGCGGCCCGCACGTGTGGATTTCCGAAATTGACGCGAAAAAAGCCGGCCTGGTTGACAACGACTGGGTGGAAGTGTTCAACACCAACGGCGCGATTGCCTGCCGCGTGATTGTGAGCCAGCGTATTCCTGAAACCATGATTCTGATGTACCACGCTCAGGAAAAATTGGTGCACACGCCTGCGGCGGAAACCACCAAGAAACGCGGCGGCATCCACAACTCGGTAACCAAGGCGGTATTGAACCCGACCCACATGATAGGCGGCTATGCGCAACTGGCGTACAGCTTCAACTATTACGGCACGGTCGGCTCCAACCGCGACGAGTGGGTAATTGTCCGCAAGATGAAGGACATCGACTGGATGGACGAACCCGCCGATCAGGCATAAGGTTTTTCAGGTAGCCTCCTGCTGCACAAAAGGCTACCTGAAAACCAGATAAGGAACAAAACCATGAAGCTCCCGCAGATTATCCGTTTTTCCGATTATTTGAAGGAAACCCCCTCCGAAGCCGTGCGCACCGTGCTGTATCAAGACCAACACGACAACATGGTGCTGTGGCAGATTCCGCCGCAAACCATGTTGCCCGCCCACCGCCACCCGTGCGGCGTGGATATTTGGATTGTGCTGCAGGGCGAAGCCGAGCTGGTGGACGACGCGCAAAGCGGCCGCACCATCCGCGCAGGCGATAGCGTAGTGGTGGGCGACCACCAAATCCACGGCGCCCGCAACAGCGGCCAGGAAGACTGCATCTTGGTTTCGATTGTCAGTCCGAAAGCCGGATTCGAAAAGGCATAACCGTTTTTCAGGTAGCCTTAAGAGCCAAAAGGAAGGCTACCTGAAAAAGACCAATCATTTAAGGAACACATCATGAAAATCAGAGCACAAGTCGGCATGGTGCTGAACTTGGACAAATGTATCGGCTGCCACACCTGCTCCGTTACCTGCAAAAACGTATGGACAAGCCGCGACGGCGTGGAATACGCCTGGTTCAACAATGTTGAAACCAAGCCCGGTATCGGCTTCCCGAAAAACTGGGAAGACCAGGAAAAATGGAACGGCGGCTGGGTGCGCAAACCCAACGGCAAGCTCGTGCCCAAGCAGGGTGGCCGTTTGAAAATCCTGTCCAACATTTTCGCCAACCCCAACCTGCCGCAAATCGACGACTATTACGAGCCGTTCACCTACGACTACGAGCACCTGCAAAACGCGCCGAAAATGAAAACCCCGCCCACCGCGCGGCCGATTTCCGTGCTCACCGGCAAAAAAATGGACAAAATCGAATGGGGCCCCAACTGGGAAGACGACTTGGCCGGCGAATTTGAAAAACGCGCCAAAGACACCCTGTTTGAAGGCATCCAAAAAGAAATGATGGGCGCGTTTGAGCAGACATTCATGATGTATCTGCCGCGCCTGTGCGAACACTGCCTCAACCCCACCTGCGTCGCCTCCTGCCCCTCCGGCAGCATCTACAAACGCGAAGACGACGGCATCGTGTTAATCGACCAAGACAAATGCCGCGGCTGGCGTATGTGCATTTCAGGCTGCCCCTACAAAAAAATCTACTACAACTGGGTCAGCGGCAAAGCCGAAAAATGTATCTTCTGCTACCCGCGCATCGAAGCGGGCGAACCGACCATCTGCTCGGAAACCTGCGTCGGCCGCATCCGCTACTTGGGCGTGCTGCTGTATGACGCCGACAAAATCCAGGAAGCCGCCAGCGTAGAAGATCCGCAGGATCTGTATGAAGCCCAGCTCGGCGTGTTCCTTAATCCGCACGATCCTGAAATCGAGCGCGAAGCCTTGAAACAGGGCATCAGCCAAAGCTGGCTCGATGCGGCGAAAAAATCGCCGGTGTACAAAATGGCGATGGAATGGAAAATCGCCTTCCCGCTGCACCCCGAATACCGCACGCTGCCGATGGTATGGTACATCCCGCCCTTGTCGCCGATCCAGTCGGCCATTGAAAACGGCTTTGTCGGCGAAAACGGCATCATCCCCAGCGTCGATGAAATGCGCATCCCGCTGCGTTATCTCGCCAACCTCTTAACCGCCGGCAAAATCGAGCCGGTACGCGACGCCCTTGAGCGCATGATCGCCATGCGCCGCTTCAAGCGCGGCCAGATCGTCGAAGGCGAAACGCTGGAACAGACATTGGACGGCACCGGCCTGACCCCCGCCATGGTTGAAGACATGTACCAGATTCTCGCCATCGCCAACTACGAAGACCGCTTTGTCATCCCCGCCTCACACAAAGAAATGGTGGAAAACAGCTTTGAAGACAAAGCCAGCTGCGGCTTCAGCTTCGGCAACGGCTGCTCGGGCGACGATGCCGACGGCCTGACGCAAGAGAGCTTGTTCGGCAAACGCAAGGCTTCACCGATTATCTTTGTCGAACGGCGCAAAGACATCGAGAAAAACAAAGAAGAAGGAGTGCGCTGATGGCCGCCAATCCTTTGGTGTACAAATGGCTCTCCGCGCTGATGTGCTACCCCGAGCAGGATTTGCTCGATGCGCTGCCCGAGTTTCAGGCTGCCTTAAACGAGTGGCCTGAGCTGGCCGCAAACCAAGCGGATTTGCAGGCGTTGCTTGATCACTTGGGCAGCCGCAGCCTGCGCGAGTTGCAGGAAGACTACGTACTCGTGTTCGACCGAACCCGCCAGCACGCGCTCTACATCTTCGAGCACGTTTACGGCGAAGACCGCGACCGGGGCAGCGCGATGGTGGATCTGCTCGAAGAATACCGCCGCTACGGCTTCGAGCTGGGCGACGACGAGCTGCCCGACTACCTGCCGGCGCTGCTGGAATTTTTCGCCCACATTCCGCCCGAAGACGCGGAAAAACTGTTGGGCGACGCGGTACACGTGATCAACCACATCGGCAAAAACCTGACTACCTACGGCTCGCCCTATGCCGCGCTGCTGCAAACAGCCGTTGCCCTAAGCCCGGTCGAACCCAAGCCGCTGACTGAACCGCCGGTGCGCGATATGGACGAAGCAATGGAAACATTCGGCCCCGACATCCAAGGCATCGAACCGCTGCTCAAACCCGCCAGCGACATCCAAACCATACAGTTCTACCCCAACGGCCGCCCCGCATAAGGCAGCCTGAAAAGGAATGACCATGAACGAACTCAATACCTTCCACCAGTTTTTCTTCGGCATTTATCCCTATATCTGCCTGGCCGTATTTTTCTTCGGCAGCCTGATGCGTTTCGACCGCGAGCAGTACACCTGGAAAAGCGATTCCAGCGAACTGCTCTACCGCGGCCAGCTGCGGCTGGGCAGCGTGCTGTTTCACGTCGGCGTGCTGGCCGTATTCGGCGGCCACCTGTTCGGCCTGCTCACCCCGCTGTGGTTTTGGGACGCCATCGGCGTAACCCACAGCGCCAAGCAGGTATTTGCCATGACCATGGGCGGCATCTTCGGCACCACCGCGCTGGTCGGCCTGATTATCCTGATTAACCGCCGCTTCAAGGTCGACCGCATCAGCATCAACAGCACCTGGCGCGACAAACTGGTGCTGATCTGGATACTGATCACCCTGCTGCTCGGTCTCTCCACAATCGTCGTCAGCATGGGGCATCTGGACGGCCACGAAATGGTCAAACTGATGCAGTGGGCGCAGCACATCGTTACCTTCCGCGGCGGTGCGGCAGGCTATATCGAAGATGCCAACATCCTGTTCAAACTGCACATCTTTATGGGCATGACCTTCTTCTTTATCTTCCCCTTCACCCGCATGGTGCACGTGTGGAGCGGCTTTGCCAGCGCCTTCTACCTGCTGCGCCCGTGGCAGCTGGTGCGCCGCCGCAACGGCACCCGCTGATTAACAAGCCGGCTGCGCCAGATAAGCCATGCAGAAGCAGCCTGAAAGCGCAATCCCACTTTCGGACTAGTCCGTCGGTATGCTTTTCAGGCTGCCTTAATTTCCTATAATCGCGCCCGCGAAGGCAGTCCGAACGGCCGTCCTGCAACACGCAAGACGGCCGCTTTATTTTGTCCGCCACACCGGCGGGCATCGCCAACCCCAAAGGCAGCCTGAAAGCCGACGCCCTTTTTTTCAGGCTGCTTTCTCTCTGCAGACCAAAGGAAAACTACCATGAAAATCCAAACCGGCGCCCTTATCGCCACCCTTTTTCTCGCCGCCCCCGCCTTTGCCGACGACCTTACCGTCTCCGCTGCCGCCAGCCTGAAAGAAGCCTTTCAGGAAATTAACGCCGCCTACCAGAAAAAACACCCCGGCACCAATATCAAACTGAACACCGCCGCATCCGGCGTACTGCTGCAGCAGCTTGCCCAAGGCGCACCGGTTGACGTATTGGCCACCGCCGACCAAACCACCATGGACAAAGCCCAAGACCAGCAGCTGATCGACAAAGCCAGCCGCCGCACTTTCGTGCTGAATGATTTGGTCGTCGTCCAGCCCAAAGACAGCCGTCTCAAAATCAAAACCCTTAACGATCTGAAAGCCGCTACCGTCAGCCGCATTGCCGTGGGCAATCCCGAAAGCGTGCCCGCCGGCCGCTACACCAAAGGTGCGCTGGAAAAAGCCGGTCTCTACGGCACCCTGCAGCCTAAAATCGTCTCCACCCAGAACGTACGCCAAGCGCTTGACTACGTAGCCCGCGGCGAAACCGAAGCCGGCTTCGTTTACCGCACCGACGCCGTACTGGCCAAAGAGAAAGTGAAAATCTCCTTTGCCGTAGCGCTCGAGACTCCGGTTTCCTACGCCATCGCCCCCACCGCTTCTGCCAAAAGCAAAGAAGCCAAAAGCTATGTTGATTTCGTTCTGTCGCCCGCCGGCCAGTCCATCCTGAAAAAATACGGCTTCAGCTCTGCCAAAGGCTCCAAAGCCAAATAAGGGGAAAAACGCCTAAGCATAAAAAGCAGCCTGAAAACGGGTAAACGGTTTTCAGGCTGCTTTTCAGACGGCCTCAAAGACGGCAGCTAGCTTGGGTTGTCAAACCCTAACAAATCCTATTGAACCCAAACGCCGTCTACCCCCCCAAACCGTCGTCATTCCCGCGTAGGCGGGAATCTTGCTTGATGCTTAATCATTTTTGAATAAACAAGCCATTACTTAAATTCCAAAAAGATTCCCGCATGCGCGGGAATGACGGTATTTTTTCAGCCGCCCCCCCAAAAACCATCCCACCCGTCCCCAAAAAATGTCCTCATTCCAAGACACTTTCCCCGCGCTGTTTCTCTCGCTCAAAGTCGCCGGCTTTGCCACGCTGCTGAACCTGGTGTTCGGCATCGCCGTGAGCTGGGTACTCGCGCGCAAACGCTTTATCGGCCGCAATTTTCTCGACACCGTGCTCACGCTGCCGATGGTGCTGCCGCCCACCGTGATGGGCTACTACCTGCTGGTGCTGTTCGGCCGCAACGGCACGCTCGGCCAATGGCTGCAACAACATTTCGGCTTCAGCCTGATATTCACCTGGCAGGGCGCGGTGGTCGCCGCGATGGCCGTTACCTTTCCGCTGGTGCTCAAGCCCGCCCGCGCCGCCTTTGAAGAAGTCAGCCCGCAGCTCGAACAGGCCGCCCGCGTGCTCGGATTGTCGGAGTGCGCCGTGTTTATGCGCGTTACCCTGCCGCTGGCTTGGCGCGGCATCTTCTCCGGCCTCTTACTCACCTTTGCCCGCGCGCTGGGCGAATTTGGCGCCACACTGATGATTGCCGGCAGCATCCCCGGCCAAACCCAAACCCTGTCCATCGCCGTCTATGAAGCTGTGCAGGCGGGCAACGACGACTTGGCCAACCGCCTTGTTTTGCTGATTTCCGCCGTCTGCATTGCCGTATTGTGGAGCGTAACCCGTTTGAACGGAGACAAAAACCGTGGCTGACCCAACCTTCGATTTCGCCTTTCAGGCGACCATAGGGGCTGTTAACAATCAGCCTTGCGGCGGTGTTTTTGGCAAAAAATACCCGCTTGCCACGTCAAAAATGCTCGCAAGGTATCCAACCTTGCTGCGCTTTTTTCCTTGCAATCGGGCACTTTTTGCTCAAAAAACCGCTTCGCAAGCTGAATGTCAACAGCCCCGCCACGGCAGCCACACCTTCACCCTCGACGTATCCTGCAAAACCACCGCCCGCCGTCTCGCCATCCTCGGCCCATCAGGCTCGGGCAAAAGCCTCACCCTCCAGCTTCTGGCCGGCCTGTTGCGCCCGGGCAGCGGCCATGTACGCATCGGCGGGCGCAGTTACGGCGACACCGCGCAAAACCTGTGGCTGCCGCCGCAACAGCGCAGCGCAGGCTTATTGTTCCAAGACTACGCTCTGTTTCCGCACCTGACCGTCGCGCAAAACATCGCTTTCGGCCTGCACCGCGGCCTGCGCACCCCAAGCCGCCGCCGCGCCCGCATCGAAGCGGAAGAATGGCTGGAGAAAATGCAGCTTGCCGCCATCGCCGACCACTACCCGCGCCAAATCTCCGGCGGCCAGCGCCAGCGCACCGCCCTCGCCCGCACCTGCGCCGTGCGCCCCGACTGGCTCCTGCTCGACGAACCCTTCTCCGCCCTCGACACCCGCCTGCGCGCCCAAATGCGCGACAACATGGCTGCCCTCCAGCGCGAACTAGACATCCCCCTGCTGCTCATCACCCACGACCCCGAAGACGCCGAAGCCCTCGCCGACGATACTGCCCTTATTGACAACGGATATTTGCGCTGCGGGATATAGGCGAACCGGCATAAGTAATACAAGAAAACTTAAAATCTCTGCAAGCCTTATCCCTCAGCACAGCCGCAAAAGTTTTCAGGCTGCCTTTTACTTGTGAAGGCAGCCTGAAAGTTTATCCGCGTTCAGCCTACGTTTTTCACTTCACGGTTTTCATTTCAACGCGGCCGTTTTCCACGGCGGAGAGCAGTTCTTTGGCTTGTTTGTCCTGCGGGAAGTTGCGCACGTGTTCGCGCAGTAGCGGTAGCGATTTGGCTTTCTGGCCGCTCATCAGATAGGCCATGCCCAGCGGCATGGCGGCTTCTTTGCGTCCGGCTTTGCGAGCGGCTTCGAGCTGGCTGATGGCGCGGGGAAGCTGGCCGGTGGAGCTGAGAAAACGGCCGTGCAGCTCTTGGTAAAAGGCTTTTTCCTGCGGGGCGGCGGCCAGCTCGATGCGGCGGCGGTAGTCGGCATCGGCTTTGGCGGCATGGCCGGGCTGGTCGAGATTGTGGCCGATCCAATGGAAACGGGCGCGCATCGCCAGCGAAGCCAGATAAGCGGCGGATGCTTTGGCGCCGCCTTTAGGCGCGGTGTTTTCCACCATGCTGTCGAGTACCACGCCCAAGGGGCCCAAATCGGCGATGGCGCGGCGGCGGTCGTTTTCGTTGTCAAAACGCGGCGGGTAGTCGCCGGCAACCGCCGACAGGTTGCGGATGGCGGTTTCAACGCCGCCCAGATTCACGCTGATCGGCGGTTTTTTCGGATTGCCGCTGATCAGGCTGTCCGGATTCAACGCGCGGTAGGGCGCGGCGGCAAGCGGCAGGGCGAGTGCGCCGATCATCAGCGCGGCGAGTGTTTTTTTCATATTCGGCTCCGTTTTGTCAGGTAGATAACAGTTCGGTCAAAACCCCGCAGCGGCGCGGCCGGCGGGTGCGGCGATTGTAGCATGCGCCCTGCCCTGTTTCGGCAGCCTGAAAGCCGTCCGGGCTATATTTTCACAACGGCGCGGGCAGCTGTACCAGCTCGGCCTGCAGGCCGGCGGCGCATTCGATTAGGGCGGGATTGGCGGGGTGTTCGTGGCAGATAAAGATGCGGCGGTAGGAGTGCGGCTCGGGCAGGTTGTAAAGATAGTAGGGCACGCCTTCGTCGTAGGGGTCGGAAAACGGGCGTTTGTGGGCGAGCGCGCCCCAAACCTGCGCCGGCGAGCGGGTGGACGACTGCAGATAAACTTCGGCACCGCTGAGCTCTGCCAGAGCACGGGCAAACACGGCGGCGGGATGGATAAATTCGCCGGTACCGAGCACCAGCACGCGCTCACCGGCTTTCAGGCTGCCTGAAAAACGGCGGACAAAATCATCGGGCAGGCACAGGATGCGGTTGCTGCCGAGCCGCCCCCAGCCGCTGTCGGCAATCTCGGGATCGCGCCCTTCGACGGCTTGGGCGGGCGCGGCCGGATCGGCGGCAATTTCACCGCGTGCTTCGAAGCGCCAGCTGCCGGCCAGCAGGCTGTGGCGGTAAACGGCGGGATCAGCGGCTTGATCGTCGCCAAAATCGGTCAGACTCAGCCAATGCACCTCGCGCAGCCGCGGCATATGCGGGCGCAGCGCAGCGGCGAGATTGACAAACGTGCGGCCGGTAGAAATTTCGTCGTCAATCAGCACCAGCGCCTGTGCTTGCACCAGCAGATCGCGGTATGCGGGGCGCTGCGGCAGATGCAGAAACTGGCGGGCGGCGTGGCTGTGCTGCTCTTCAAAGCGGCAGATGTCGGCACCGGCAACGCGCAGCCGGCTGCTGTGCAGATACAGTGCCTGCGCCTGCGGATGCTGCGCGAGCCATTGCTCGAACACGCCCTGCGCCAGCGCGGTGGCGGTTTCGGCCATGCCGACAAACAGCACGGGGCAGCCTGAAAAAGCCGGCAGCTTGGTGGCCAAGCGCGCATAGGCCTGCGCCATCTGCTGCGGCGTGCAGGGATGGTGTTTGCCCAAGAGCTTGCTGACAAACAAAAAGGCGCGCTTGGGATTGAGCCGCGCGCCGACGGCAAACAAATCCCCAACCGGCAGCTCGCTGCGGCGGATGTCCAGATGCAGAATGCCGGTAGGCAGGTGGTGGGTCTGGTTCATGGGTGAAAAAACGGAAAAACAGGGAAAGTGAAGATGCAGGCAGCCTGAAAAGTTTTCAGGCTGCTTTTTGGCAGCTAAACGGACGGCAGGCAGCCCTTAAACGAATAAACGAAACGGGACAGTTTGTCGAAACCGTCCCGCCATTTTTTGGCTGCCTGCCTGTTGTAGCTGCCTTTGCCTTTTTTGTTGCGTTCCACCTTGTGGCGGAACAGATTGGAGCGCACCAGCGCTTTGAGCGCGTTGTCGCTGATTTTGCCTTTATTGTGTTGGTGTTTCATGGTCTTTCCTTTGTTACAAACCGAATTTTCAGGCTGCCTTGCAGCGGGTGCGCATTGTAAACGCAGCGGATAGCGACGGCAAGCCGGTTTTCAGGCAGCCTGAAAGCTCGGGCAGCCTGAAAACCGCATACGCGCTTTTCAGGCTGCCCTGCTTGCCGAGCATTAAGCCGGCAACGGCTTAAATCGTGCCCTGGGCTTTGATTTTTTCCCGCCCCCTTTCCAACTTAGACAAGGCGGAAAGATAGGCTTTGGTGGTGGCGACCAGCACGTCGGTGTCGGCGCCCTGGCCGTTGACGATGCGGCCGTCGCGCATCAGGCGCACGCCGGTTTCGCCCTGGCTTTCGGTGCCCTGGGTAATGGCGTTGACCGAATAAATCTGCAACACCGCGCCGCTTTGCGCCACGCTTTCGATGGCTTTGAAGATGGCATCGACGGGGCCCGAGCCGGTGGCTTCGGCGCGGCGCTCTTCGCCGTTGATGCTGAAAACGATTTCGGCACGCGGCATTTCGCCGGTTTCGGTGCTGATGCGCTGCGAGATGAATTTGTAGCTGTCGGACGACAGATTGGACATTTCGTCCGAAACCAGCGCGTGCAGGTCTTCGTCGAAAATTTCGCGTTTTTTGTCGGCCAGCTCTTTAAAGCGGGCAAAGGCGGCATTGAGCGCTTCTTCGCTGCCCAGCTCGATGCCCAGCTCGGCGAGCTTGGTTTTGAAGGCGTTGCGGCCGGAGAGTTTGCCCAGGCTCAGGCGGTTGGCCGACCAGCCGACGGATTCGGCGGACATGATTTCATAGGTTTGCGGGTGTTTCAGCACGCCGTCCTGATGGATGCCGCTTTCGTGCGCGAAAGCGTTTGCGCCCACCACGGCTTTATTCGGCTGCACGGGATAGCCGGTGATGGCGGACACCAGCTTGGACACGGGTACGATTTGCGTGGTGTCAATGCCGGTTTCCAAGCCGAACAAATCGTGCCGCACTTTCAACGCCATCACGATTTCTTCCAAGCTGGCATTGCCCGCGCGTTCGCCCAAGCCGTTGATGGTGCATTCCACTTGGCGCACGCCTGCCTGAACGGCGGCCAGCGAGTTGGCCACCGCCATGCCCAAATCGTTGTGGCAGTGGGTGGACCAAACCACTTTATCGCCGTTGGGCACGCTGCCGATAATGGCGCGGATACGCTCGTACCACACGGAGGGAACGGAATAGCCCACGGTGTCGGGAATGTTGATGGTGGTTGCACCGGCTTCAATCACCGCCGTGAAGATTTTGGCCAAAAAGTCCAAATCGGAGCGCACTGCGTCTTCGGCGGAAAATTCCACGTCGTCCGTGTATTCTTTGGCAATTTTCACCGCCTTCACCGCCGCGTCAATCACTTGCTGCGGCTTCATTTTCAGCTTGTATTCCATGTGGATGGGGCTGGTGGCGATAAAGGTGTGGATGCGTTTTTTCGGCGCGGGGGCAACCGCTTCGCCGGCTTTGCGCACATCGTTTTCCACCGCACGCGCCAGCGAGCAGACGGTGGATTCTGTGATGGTGCGGGCGATTTCGTTGATGGCCTCAAAATCGCCCGGGCTGGCGGCGGCAAAACCGGCTTCAATCACATCGACGCCCAGTTTTTCCAGCTGGCGGGCGACGCGGATTTTTTCTTCTTTGGTCATCGCCGCGCCAGGCGACTGTTCGCCGTCGCGCAGGGTGGTGTCGAAAATCACCACGCGGCGGTTGGGATTGGCCACGCTTTCCTTTTCCAGATTGTCCTGCTGCTGCATAAAGGCGTTCAAATCCAGCGGCCGCCCCTGCGATTCGGCCAGCGTGGTCAGCTTTTGCAGCTGCGCCAGCGGCAGCGAGCCTCGGGTGCGCCATTTGTAGATGGCGGCGGGGCTGGCGCCCTGCTCGGGGTCTTGCGCCTTGAGCGCTTCGGAAAGGGCGGTAACACCGCCGAAATAGGCGATTAAGCGGTCGATGTCCAGTTGCATGGTATTCCTTGTCCAATCGTTGTTGTGAATGGCGCGGATTGTAAATTTTATTGGACAATATGGCAAATATTTTTATCGTTTTTTATGATTGGCTTAAGATTTGTTGATGAATTGGACAGAATCTTGACAACGCCCTGTCTATCGGTTTTTCAGGCTGCCTGAAGGCGAAAACAAAAGGCTGCTTCGGGCAGATATACCCAAAGCAGCCTGAAAAATTGGACAAAACGGCTATTGCTGCTCCGCCGGCTTGGGCTGTTCCGCTTCCTTAATCAGAATAATCGTGGCGGCGGCATTTTCGCGGGCGGTGCCGCTGATATAGACATTGCCGCCGAATTTCAGCGTGTCGCCGTCACGCACCAGATGTTTTTCACCGTCGTCCAAAACCACGTCGAAGCTGCCTTTGGTCGCCACAAACAGCACTTCGTAGCCCGGATGGTTGTGGCGGCCGATTTCCTTGCCTTTGGCGAGCGTTTTGTTCACCACCAGATAATTGCCGCCGGAAAAAATCTTGCCGCTGGCATCGGCGCGGCTCAAGGTGCCGGAATCGGCGGCAGCTACGGAAAATACCGCGGCCAGAGCCAGCGCGGCAAAAGATTTGCTTGCAATCATAAGTCTCTCCTGATGTTGGTCGGTACCCGCCGCCTGCGCGGCAGACCGCGGCGATTGTCGGCAAAAGCGCTTTTGTAGTCAAGAATCGCTTTCATTATTGTCAGGTGTTTTCAGGCTGCCTGACCACCCGCCGCGCTTACTTTTACTTGCCACAGCCGTTCGGCTACAATCGCCGCCCGCCCGCTATCCGCCATCCCTCAGGAAAATCCGATGCAGCCTGAAAACAGCTTATCCGCCCCCGTCCGCGCCCGCAGAATGTCCGTTGCGCCGATGCTCGACTGGACAGACCGCCATTTCCGCTATCTTGCCCGCCAGATCAGCCGCCATGCCTGGCTGTACAGCGAGATGGTGCATGCCGGTGCGATTGTGCATGGCGATGAAGCGCGTTTTTTGCGCAAAAACGACTGCGAAAATCCGGTGGCGCTGCAGCTGGGCGGCTGCGAACCGGCGCTGTTGGCGGCGGCATCCAAGCGGGTGGCGGCTTGGGGTTACGACGAAATCAACCTCAACTGCGGCTGCCCTAGCCCGCGCGTGCAAAAAGGCGCGTTCGGCGCCTGCCTGATGAACGAAGTAGATTTGGTGGCCGATTGCCTGAACGCAATGCAGGATGCCGCGCCCGAATGCGAAGTTACCGTCAAGCACCGCATCGGCGTGGATAGGCAGACCGAATATCAGACCGTAGCCGATTTTGTCGGCACGCTGGCGGAAAAAACCGCCTGCAAAACCTTTATCGTCCACGCACGCAATGCCTGGCTCGACGGCCTGTCGCCCAAGGAAAACCGCGAAGTGCCGCCTTTGAAATACGAATACGTTTACCGCCTAAAACGCGAGTTTCCCGCGCTGGAAATCATCATCAACGGCGGCATCAAAACCAACGGCGAAGCCGCCGCGCATCTGGAATACGTGGACGGCGTGATGGTCGGCCGCGAGGCCTATCACAATCCGATGATAATGGCGGCGTGGGATCGGCTGTTTTACGGCTCCAAGCAGCCTGAAACCGAATTGGGCGCGCTGGTTGAAAAACTCTACCGCTATATGGCCGAGCAGATTGCCGCCGGCCGCGGCACCGCCGTGCGCCACATGGCCAAGCACTATTTAGGACTGATGCACGGTCTGCCCAATGCCCGCCGCTGGCGGCGGATGCTGTCCGACAGCAGCCTGCTCTCGGCCAACCGCCCCGAGCTGATACTCGAAGCCTATTCGCCCGAGGCAGCCTGAAAGTACAGCGCTCTGATACAATCGCCGCCAAACGCCACTTTATTACCGCGAGAACCACCATGAGCATTGCCAACAACCGCAAAGCCTTTCACGACTACTTTATCGAAGAGCAAATCGAAGCCGGCCTGGTGCTGGAAGGCTGGGAAGTCAAAGCCATCCGCGCCGGCCGCGTGCAGCTTAAAGAAAGCTACATCCATTGGAAGCGCGACGCCTTTTATCTGGTCGGCTGCCACATTACCGCGCTGCCCGAAGCATCCACCCATGTGAAGCCCGATCCGGTGCGCCAGCGCAAGCTGCTGCTGAACCGGCGCGAAATGAACAAACTCATCGGCAAAACCGAGCGCGCCGGTTACACCATCGTCCCCCTAAACCTGCACTACCAACGCGGTTTCATCAAAGCCGAAATCGGCCTGGCCAAAGGTAAGAAACAGCACGACAAGCGCGAATCGGCCAAAGAAGCCGATTGGAAGCGCGAAAAACAGCGGCTGATGAAAAACGCGCGCTAGGGGATGGAATAAAAAGCAGCCTGAAAACTGGCGGTCGGTTTTCAGGCTGCCCGAAGCAAAACCAAAGCAGCCTGAAAGCGGTTTTTCCGTTTTCAGGCTGCTTTTTATGTATGGCTGCTGCGCCTATTCTTCCATCTGCGCCGGAATTTTGTGTTTTTCCATAAACGCATTGAGCGCATTGTTCCATTCGTCGGTCAGCGCCAGATGTTGGTCGTTAAACGCTTTAAACGCCGCATCCAATTCCGGCGTATTGCTGTTTTCGTCGGGCTGGTTGCGGCACATTTCCAAGATTTTTCCCAAATCAGGCAAGAGCTTTCCAAACGCCTGGGCATGCGCCGTTGCCGCCTGTACCAGCGCCATATCGTCTTTTACCGAATCGTTGGGCTCTTCCTCGCGCATCTCCGCCACAAAGTCCCGCACGTCTTCTTCCAGCCCTTCCAGCCGCATCTTGGCTTCGTCGAAGCTGCGGCGTTTGAGCGCGTCGGTAAAGTCTTCGGTATTCAAATCACTAACCTGCCGCGCAATGCCGTAAACATAGCCCTGTGCGAACATCGTATCCATCGCATCGCCATTGGCAGAAGACTGCGCCATGCCCGCCGCCATTTGCGCCGCACCGCCAATCGCCGTTGTCGTGGCCTCGTCCACGCCGGCCAAGCCCAACAATTTTTTAATCACATCGATAACAGACATATTGAACGCTCCTTTGAGTGAGTCCGGGTAAAAAAACGATGCCGTTTCAGGCTGCCTGAAAAAGACAGCACGCGGGCATCATACCCAATTTTGCCGCCGCCCCCAATGAAATTGCGACTCATGCCACAAAATCGGCGCAATCCGTTGCGGCACGCGCAATATTTTGTCCTTTGCAGGCAGCCTGAAAACCGAATAGGCGGTTTTCAGGCTGCTTTCGGGCAAAAAGGCGCCGCCGTTTTTATCCGGGCGGCGGCATACCGATCGGAAAATCTCACGGCATCTGGCGCGCTTGGGGCTGGAAAAAAAGCGCGGATTCAAGCATAATCGCGCGTCGCTGAAACGCGCCACCGGCCGCTTCAACCCGTTCACACACGTTGTTCAGGCAGCCTGAAACGCCGCCGGCGAACATCAGAAAAATATTGTTTGTTTAGGAGACCCGTAAATGACCCATATCAAAATCCCCGCTGCAGGTGCCAAAATCGTTGCCGGCCAGGCCGTGCCGAACAATCCAATTATTCCCTTTATCGAGGGCGACGGCATCGGTGCGGACATCACGCCGGTAATGAAAGACGTGATCGACGCGGCGGTGGCCAAAGCCTACGGCGGCGAGAGAAAAATCCACTGGATGGAAGTCTACGCCGGCGAGAAAGCCACCAAAATCTACGGCGACAACGTCTGGCTGCCCGAAGAAACCCTCGAAGCCCTGAAAGAATACGCCGTATCCATCAAAGGCCCGATGACCACCCCCGTCGGCGGCGGCATCCGCTCGCTCAACGTCGCCCTGCGCCAAGAGCTCGACCTCTACCAATGCGTGCGCCCGGTGCGCTATTTCAACGGCGTGCCCTCGCCGCTGAAAGACCCGAGCAAAACCGACATGGTCATCTTCCGTGAAAACACCGAAGACATCTACGCCGGCATCGAATGGGAAGCCGAAAGCGAGAACTGTAAAAAAGTCGTTTCCTTCCTGCAAAACGAAATGGGCGTGAACAAAATCCGTTTCCCCGAAACCTCCGGCATCGGCATCAAACCCGTTTCCAAACAAGGCACACAGCGTCTGGTGCGCGCCGCCATCCAATACGCCATCGACAACGACAAACCCAGCGTCACCCTCGTGCACAAAGGCAACATCATGAAGTTCACCGAGGGCGGTTTCCGCGACTGGGGCTATGAGCTGGCACAAAAAGAATTCGGCGCGCAGCCCATCGACGGCGGCCCGTGGTGCTCGTTTAAAAACCCGAAAACCGGCAAAGAAATCATCATCAAAGACGCGATTGCCGACGCCTTCCTGCAGCAAATCCTGCTGCGCCCCGCCGAATACAGCGTCATCGCAACTTTGAACCTCAACGGCGACTACATCTCCGACGCACTGGCCGCGCAAGTCGGCGGCATCGGCATCGCCCCCGGCGCCAACATTTCCGACCAATACGCCATCTTCGAAGCCACCCACGGCACCGCACCCAAATACGCCGGCCAGGATAAAGTAAACCCCGGTTCGCTGATTCTGTCCGCCGAAATGATGCTGCGCCACCTGGGCTGGAAAGAAGCCGCCGACCTCGTGATCAGCGCGATGGAAAAAGCCATCGGCGACAAACAGGTCACCTACGATTTCGCCCGCCTGATGGACGGCGCCAACGAAATCTCCTGCTCGGCCTTCGGCAAAGCGATGATCGAGCGCATGTAAACGCCACGGGTTTTTTCAGGCTGCCTGCGGGCAGCCTTTTTTGCGCGCGGCAAAACGCTTAAGCGCCTGCCGCCGCAGACAGGCTGCGCGGCAAACCAACACCGGCAACAACGCGATATTTGCCAAGTCCAACAACACAGCCGCATAGCCAACCGCCTTTTCAGGCTGCCTTTGCCGCTGCCCCGCCGCCGGCCGCTTCCTATATAATGCGCGTCTTTTCCCCCAGTCTGCCCGCCATGTCCGCTCCCGATTACGCCGCCCAGCTTGCCGAAAAAACCGCGCGCCTGACCGCGCTGCTCTCGTCTTTGGGTGCGCCACCGCTTGAAGTGTTCGCCTCGCCCGCCGCCCATTACCGGATGCGGGCGGAATTTCGCATCTGGCACGAAGGCGAAAAGCTGCATTATGCTATGTTCCGCCCCGGCGGCAAGGGCGGGCGCGAGTCGCTGCTGCTGATCGAGCAGTTTGAAGCCGCTTCGCTGGCGATCAACGCGCTGATGCCGCGGCTGCTGGCGGCGGTTTCTGCCGTACCGGTGCTGAAAAACCGCCTTTATCAGTGCGAATTTCTGTCCGCCTCCACCGGCGAAGTGCTGCTCACGCTGATTTACCACAAAAAGCTCGACGATGAATGGCGCCGCGCCGCCGAAGATTTGCAGCGCGAACTGGGCGTATTTCTCATCGGGCGCAGCCGCGGGCAGAAAATCGTGCTGTCGCAAGACTTTGTTACCGAAAAACTGGACGTGATGGGCAGCGAGTTCCGCTACCGCCAATACGAAGGCACGTTTACCCAGCCCAACGCCCGCGTGTGCGAAAAAATGCTCGCCTGGGCCTGCAGCCAAGCACAGGGCGCGGATGGCGATCTGCTCGAACTATACTGCGGCAACGGCAATTTCACCCTGCCGCTGGCGCGCTATTTCCGCCGCGCGCTGGCCACCGAGCTGTCGAAAACCTCGGTGGCGGCGGCGCAATGGAATATCGAAGCCAACGGCGCCAACAACATCGCCGTTGCCCGCCTGTCGGCCGAAGAGTTTGCCGAAGCCTTTGCCGGCAGCCGCCGGTTCCGTCGGCTGGCGGAAAAAGGCATTGATTTGGCCGACTACCGCTTTTCCACCCTGTTTGTCGATCCGCCGCGCGCCGGCTTGGACGAAGCCACGCTGGCGCTGGCGGCGCAGTTTGAGCGCGTGATTTATGTTTCCTGCAATCCCGAAACCCTGCGCGCCAATCTCGAGCGTCTGAGCGCCAGCCACAACATTGCCGCCGCCGCCCTTTTCGACCAGTTTCCGTTTACCCCGCACATCGAAAGCGGCGTGCTGCTGGTGAAAAAAGCAGCCTGAAAACCTTTGCCGCAACCGGAGCAGCCATGAGTTTCCACGACAGCCTGAAAAATCTGCACCGGCAGGCGCAGCAGGAAGCGCAAGCGCGCCAGGAGCGCGAACGCGAAGCTGCGCGCCGCCGTGCCGAAGAAGTTGATTTTGCCAGCGAGATGGCCGGCGTAACCCCGCTTAAAAGCAGCGGCCGCCGCGTCCAAACCGCGCCGCCCAAAGCCATCAAACCGCGCCGCGAGCGGCCGGAGCTGGAAGAAAGCGACGTATTTTACGTCGGCAGCAGCCTGAATGAAGACGTGCCGCCGGTGTTCAGCAAAAACGGCCAGGGCAGCCGCGACATCGAGCGCCTGCAGTCCGGCCATTGGCCGGTGGTGGCCGACGTTGATCTGCACGGCTACACCCAGGACGAAGCGCAGCAGGTGCTCAGCGAATTTATCGCCTTTGTGCAGGCGCGCGGCGTGTGCGGCGAAGTCATCCACGGCAGCGGGCTCGGCTCGCGCGGCTATGTGCCGGTGCTCAAAACGCTGGTGCGCACCTGGCTGATGCGCCACCCCGAAGTGCTGGCCTACGCCGAACCGCGCCCGGGCAACGACGGCGCCGTGCGCATCCTGCTCAAACGCCGCCGCAAAGCCGATCCGTGGGCGGAAGAATAAGGCAGCCTGAAAGGTCGTTTGAATGCCCAAACCGTTTTCAGGCTGCCTGAACCGCCGCAAGTGGGGGCACCGAAACGCTCCAAACCTTTTCAGGCTGCCTGAAAAGTACAAGCATCCAAGCAGCCTGAAACCACCGCCCCCGTTTTTTCAGGCTGCCTCCCCTATAGGGTGCGCACCGCGCACCAAACACCCAAACCTTTCAGGCTGCCTGAAAGCATAAACGCCCAAGCAGCCTGAAAACCCCAGCAAAGATAGCCATGACCCATCCCCACCAACGCCGCCGCATCCGCCGCGTGCTGCCTGAAGCCGGCATTTCCGAAAGCGGCAATATCCGCTCGCTGCATCTGGATTCACCCACCGTGCAAAGCTCGATGAATCTCGACGATCCCAGCGAGCTGGTGCTTTCCTACAGCCGCGCGATGATGGCCTGGCTGATGTTTGTGCCGACGCCGCGCCACATTACCCACATCGGGCTGGGCGGCGGCTCGTTCGCCCGCTGGATCGACGCCTTTTTGCCCGATACCGCGCAAACCGCCGTCGAAATCAATCCGCAGGTGATCCAAATTGCCCGCATGCTGTTCGAGCTGCCGTTTGAAGGCGAAAAATTCGAGATTCTCGAAGCCGACGGCGCCGAATACGTCAAAACCCTCAACGGCGGCACCGACGTGCTGCTGGTGGACGGCTTTGACGGCGAGCAGATTATCGACGACTTGGTCGGCGAAGACTTTTTCCAAGACTGCTGCCGCGCCCTCTCCGCCAACGGCGTGTTCGCCGCCAACTGGTGGAGCGGCGATAAGCGCTACGAACTGTTCAAAGAACGACTCGCGCGCAGCTTCGGCGGCCGCCTGATTGCCGTGCCTGCCGAGAGCCACGGCAATGTGGCGGTGCTGGCCTTCAAGGGTGAAGCGGAAACCGCGCTCGACACCCTCAAGCGCCGCGCCGCCAAGCTGCAGGAGCAATACCGCCTTGATTTCCCCCGCATGCTCGCCGACATCAAAGCCGCCAACCCGCACAACGACAAAAAACTGCGTTTTCAGGCAGCCTGAAACGCTCCGCCACAAATAATGAAGGAATCCGCCCCATGATTACCGTCCCCACCCTGCAAAAAATGAAAGCCGCCGGCGAAAAAATCGCCATGCTCACCTGCTACGAAGCCAGTTTCGCCGCGCTGATGAACCGCGCCGGCGTCGATGCCCTGCTGGTGGGCGACTCGCTGGGTATGACCGTACAGGGGCGTGATTCCACCCTGCCCGTTACCCTGGCCGAGATGTGCTACCACACCGCCGCCGTCGCCCGCGGCAACAGCAACGCGATGATTGTGGCCGACCTGCCTTTCGGCGCCTACCAGCAAAGCCGCGAGCAGGCCTTTGCCGCCGCCGCCGAGCTGATGCGCTCCGGCGCCCACGTCGTCAAACTCGAAGGCGGCGCCTTTATGGCCGACACCACCGCCTTTTTACAGCAGCGCGGCATCCCCGTCTGCGCCCACATCGGCCTGACCCCGCAGTCGGTACACGCACTGGGCGGCTACAAAGTGCAGGGCAAGGGCGACGGTGCCGCCGAACGCCTGCTGGCCGACGCCCGCGCCCACGACGCGGCCGGCGCCGCCATGATTCTGATGGAAGCCGTGCCCGCCGAACTCGGCAGCCGCGTAACCCAAACCGTCGCCGCGCCCACCATCGGCATCGGCGCCGGCGCCGGCTGCGACGGCCAGGTGCTGGTAATGCACGATATGCTCGGCATCTACCCGGGCAAAACCGCCCGCTTCGTCAAAAATTTTATGGACGGCCAAAGCAGCGTTCAGGCTGCCGTCGAAGCTTATGTGCGCGCGGTAAAAGACGGCAGTTTCCCCGCCGCCGAACATACTTTTTCCGCTTAAACCGATGGACTATCAAGCTGTCATTCCTGAATTTGTCGTATCTGACATCAAAAAATCACGCCACTTCTACTGCGACCTGCTAGGATTCTCTGTCGAATACGAGCGTCCAGAGGAGAAATTTCTCTTCCTCTCGCTTGAAGACTGCCAACTTATGCTAGAAGAAGGCAGCGCAGAAGAATTAGCTCAGCTGACCTATCCTTTCGGGCGCGGTGTCAATATTTCCTTTGGCATTGCGGATGTTCCTCAGCTCCACCAAAAACTGCTGGAAGCTGACTATCCTATCCATCGTCCCCTGACAAAAAGAGAATTTCGAGTAGGAGATAGCTTTATTTACCCTCATGAATTTGCGATTTTAGATCCAGATGGTTATTTTTTAAGATTTAGTGAATAAGAAAAAGGAGGCTGCTAGCCTCTTTTTCAGTAGAAAACATGAATTGACAGTCCTGTAAATCCAGTGGCAAAAACCTTTGCTAAATCCCATGAAATCAACAAAGCAGCCTGAAAACATCCGCCCCAATCTCCCGCCATGATTCCGCCCACCCGCAATTTCGACCAAGCCCTGTCGCTGCCCGCGCTGGACGGCAGTTTCTTTGCCGCCGACTGGCCGGCGCCCGCCAATGTCCGCACCCTGATCACCACCCGCCGCGGCGGCCACAGCAAAGGCGCGTATGGCAGCCTGAATGTCGGCGCCCACGTTGGCGACGATCCCGCTGCCGTTGCCGCCAACCGCGCGCTGGTGCAGGCTCAAATTGCGCTGCCGGTGGCCTATCTCAACCAAGTTCACGGCAATACGGCAGTTGCCGCCGCAAGCAGCCTGAAAACGCCGGCCGATGCCGATGCTTCGTTCGACAACAGCAGCCAAGCCGCCTGCGCAGTAATGACCGCCGACTGCCTGCCGGTGCTGTTTTGCGACCACGCCGGCACGGTAGTTGCCGCCGCCCATGCCGGCTGGCGCGGGCTGACCGGCGGCGTGCTGGAAAACACCATCGACGCCATGGGCGTGCCGCCGCTGGAAATCATAGCCTGGCTCGGCCCCGCCATCGGCCCCGAAGCCTTTGAAGTGGGCGAAGACGTGCGCGAAGCCTTCTGCCGCAATTTAAGCGCCGCCGAAGCGGCCTTTCACGCCATCGGCGGCGGCAAATATCTGGCCGACATCTATGCGCTGGCCAAACTGGTGCTGCGCCGCACCGGCGTCAGCCGCATTTACGGCGGCAAACACTGCACGGTGCTGGAGCGCGAACACTTCTTTTCCTACCGCCGCGACGGCCAAACCGGGCGCATGCTCAGCGCTATCTGGCTGCAGCCTGAAAGCACCGGCTGAAAGGGTTTTTACCGCCCGCTCGCTTTTCAGGCTGCCTGAGAAGCCGCGGCAGCCTGAAAAAACAACGCGCCGTTAAATTCGGTTAAAATGCGCGCTTTTTTCCAACCGTCGTCCGCCAAAGTTTCCATCATGTCCCAACCCGACCAAATCACCGCCGCCGGCATCGCCGCCATTGAAGCGGCTGCCGACCAGCAGACGCTTGAACTTGTCAAAGCCCAATACCTCGGCAAAACCGGCGAACTCAACGCCCTGCTCAAGCAGCTCGGCCAAATGTCGCCCGAAGAGCGCAAAACCGTCGGCGCGCACATCAACGAATGCAAAAACCGCTTTCAGACGGCCTACACCGCCAAACGCGACGCGCTGAACGAAGCCAAGCTGCAACAGCGCCTCGCCGCCGAAGCACTCGACATCACCCTGCCCGGCCGCAGCCAAGAGCAAGGCGGCCTGCATCCCGTTACCCTGACCCTGCAGCGCGTGGTCGAACTCTTCCACGGACTCGGCTTCGACGTGGCCGACGGCCCCGAAATCGAAGACGATTTCCACAACTTCCAAGCGCTCAACATCCCTCAAGACCATCCTGCACGCGCCATGCAGGACACGTTCTACGTCGAAAACGGCGACGTTTTGCGCACCCACACCTCGCCCATCCAAATCCGCTACATGCTCGACAAAAAAGAGCCGCCCATCCGCATCATCGCCCCCGGCCGTGTCTATCGCGTGGACAGCGATGCTACGCACTCGCCCATGTTCCACCAAGCTGAAGGTCTGTGGGTAGAAGAAGGCGTAACTTTCGCCGATTTGAAAGCCGTGTTCACCGATTTCATCCGCCGCTTTTTCGAACGCGATGATTTGCAAGTACGTTTCCGTCCGTCTTTCTTCCCGTTCACCGAACCGTCCGCCGAAATCGACATTATGGGCGAAAACGGCAAATGGCTGGAAGTTGGCGGTTGCGGCATGGTGCATCCCAACGTATTGAAAAACGTCAACATCGACCCCGAAAAATACACCGGCTTCGCCTTCGGCATCGGCCTCGACCGTTTCGCTATGTTGCGTTACAACGTGAATGATTTGCGACTGTTTTTTGATAACGATTTGAACTTTTTGAAGCAGTTTGGCTAAGCGATTTTAACTTCATTGCATCTGCTATTTCAGGCGGTTTGAACCTAAAAAGTAGCCTTACTTGCCTTTCAAATAGCTTGAAAATGTCGGATTTGTTAATCTAGGCTACAAGCCTAAACCTGATTTTCCAGCAATTGTTTATTTTCCTATTGTAAAGACAAGGATGCCGAAATTATGGATACTCTGATTATCAACGCACACCCTGACCCGTATTCCTCTGCTTCCGCCACCAATCGCATGGTTGCACACCTGTTATCCAAACTGCCCGTAGGTAGTGCACAAACTGTTAATTTGGCAGAGACTGACATACAGCCGCTGGACAAGGCGGTTCTGGAAATGTTTGTCGCAACTGTGTTCCAAGGGCAGCAGCCGAATGCGGAACAGACCGCTTTGCTGGCACGACTGATGTCGGTAGTAAATCAAGTCAAATCCGCCCGCCGACTCGTCATTGCCTATCCGATGTACAACTTCGGCATTCCCGCCCGTTTGAAAGACTGGTTAGATAATTTAGTTGTGCCTGGCGAAACGTTCCGCTACGGAGCGGATGGTACACCGCGAGGGCTGATGAGTGCGCATAAAGTACTACTGTTGCAGGCTAGTGGTAGTGTTTATACTGATGGACCGATGGCGCAAATGGATTTTGCCTCGAGCTATCTGAAAACGCTGCTTGGCGGCTTTTTAGGTTTTGCTTCAGTGGACACTATCTATGCCGAAGGCACGGCGGGCAACTGGGATGTAGCGGTTCAACGCGCCTGTGCAGAAATTGATGCTGTATTCGGTAGTTTTACGGCCTAGTTGCTCAAACTGGCTAGTTATATCTACGCGGATTACAAGTAGCCTAGCAATACTGGGCTTACTAAACCAATATAGAAAACGTTATGGAACAGCATATTAACTACATCACGCTCGGCGTAGGCGACCTTGCTATTTCCCGCCGTTTTTACCAAGACATATTCGGTTGGCAGGAAACGGTGGACAGTAATGAAAACATTGCGTTTTTTGAAACAGGAAGCGCGCTGCGGTTTGCTCTGTTTGGTAAGGAAGCCTTAGCGCAAGACGCTCAGGTATTAGTGCAGGGTAGCGGTTTTCCATGTTTTACGTTGGCGCATAATGTCGGCAGCGAAGCTGAAGTGGATGCATTATTTTCTGAGCTCGCCTCAAAAAATGTGAATATCGTCAAAGCCCCGCAGAAAGTATTTTGGGGCGGATACAGCGGCTATATCGCCGACCCCGATGGCTTTTTATGGGAAATTGCCTTTAATCCGTTTTTGCAGAAATTACGCTGAAATAGCACGATAAAGGTTACTTGAAAACGGCAGCTTCAGCGAAGTAAAAATCAAATTTGCTTACCCGAAAGCCGAGTCATGAAACGCTATATCGCTCCATCTGCCTGCTATGCACTTGCTGTTGCGCTGTGGTTGCTGTCCATCTATTGCGAAAACCGCTCTTTGTCGTTGGCCGATTTGAAAACCCTGACCGGCGACGATGTGGAAGGTGCAATAAGGTGGTCGAATTATGGATCTGCCTCGTTTATCGTATCCTGTTTTGCCACCGCGATCGGTAGTTGGTTGATGCCGCGGTTTAAAAGCTGGGAGCGTGTAGCGTTTACAGTGAGTGTCACCTTAGGCTATACCTTGCTGGCGTGGTTCGTAACAATATTATTGATTTGATTGCTTAAGGTTTGAAAAGACTATCTGAAAGCAACAGCACCAACAAAGTTAAAAAGCAGATTGCACACCAACATAAACCAGGTCGTCTGAAAACAAAATCTGATAAAAAGTTAATTAGTTGATTGAGAACATAACATGCAATTCTCCTACTCATGGCTGAAAACCCAAGCCGATACCGAACTTTCTGCCGATAAGCTGGAACATCTGTTAACCATGTCCGGCTTGGAAGTGGAAGAAGCCGAGACTGCCGCGCCTGCGTTTGCAGGTGTGGTGATTGCCGAAGTGAAATCCGTTGAAAAACATCCTGATGCCGATCGTTTGAACGTTACTCAAGTTGATGCGGGTACGGGTGAGTTGGTGCAGATTGTGTGCGGTGCGCCGAATGTGAAAGCGGGCATCAAAGTGCCGTGTTCGCTGCCGGGCGCGGTGTTGCCGGGCAATTTCAAAATCAAGCCGGCCAAGATGCGCGGCGTGGTGTCGAACGGGATGTTGTGTTCTACCGACGAGCTCGGTCTGCCCGACGACGGCGTGAACGGCTTGCACGTTCTGCCGCAAGACGCTCCTGTCGGCGCAAACATCCGCGAATATTTGGATTTGGACGACACGGTATTCACGCTGAAAATCACACCGAACCGTGCCGACTGCCTGAGCATCAAAGGCATTGCGCGTGAAGTGTCCGCGCTGACAGGTTGCACGTTCAAGCAGCCTGCAATCCATGCCGCGCCCATCACGGGCAGCCGCAAACAGCCCGTGCAGATTGATGCGCCTGCCGATTGCGGTCGCTTTATCAGTCGCGTGATTGAAAACGTGAATGCGCGCGCCACTACGCCGGATTGGATGAAGCAGCGTTTGGAGCGCAGCGGTATCCGCAGTATTTCCGCGCTGGTGGATATTGGCAATTATGTGATGCTTGAAATTGGTCAGCCGATGCATGTTTTCGATGCCGACAAACTTTCAGGCAGCCTGCACATCCGCCGCGCGCGTGAAGGTGAAACGCTGGAATGCCTGAATGAGAAAACCGTCTCTTTGTCTGAAAACACATTGGTGGTAGCCGATGAAAAAAGCGCGTTGAGTTTGGCAGGCCTGATGGGCGGCGCGGCCAGCGCGGTTTCAGACGGCACGCGCAATATCGTGCTGGAAGCGGCATGGTTTGCGCCGGCCGTGATTGCGGGCAAATCGCGCCAATACGGCTTCGGCTCGGATTCTTCGTTCCGCTTCGAGCGCGGCGTGGACTACCGTTTGCAGGCCGATGCGATTGAACGCGCCACCGAATTGGTATTGCAAATCTGCGGCGGCCAGGTGGGTGAAATGGTGGAAGCCGTGGGCGATTTGCCGTCTGAAAAACGCGTAGGCGTGCGCTTGAGCCGCGTGGCCAAAGTGTTGGGCGTGGACATCGCCGCCGAACAGGTCGAAACCATTTTGCACAAACTCGGTTTGCAGCCTGAAAAAACCGCCGACGGCTTTCAGACGGCCTCACCGAGCTTCCGTTTCGACATCGAAATTGAAGCCGATTTAATCGAAGAAATCGGCCGCGTGTACGGCTACGAAAACATCCCCGACGACGCCACTTCAGGCAGCCTGAAAATGCTGCCGCTGCCCGAAACCCGCCGCCCACGCTTTGCCGTGTACAACGAAATGGCCGCCCGCGGCTACCGCGAAGTGGTCAGCTACGCCTTTGTCGATGAAGCGTGGGAAACCGATTTTGCCGCCAACGCCAACCCAATCCGCCTGCAAAACCCGCTGGCGGCGCAATACGCCGTGATGCGCTCGACGCTGGTGGGCGGCTTGGTCGAAATCCTGCAAAACAACTTAAACCGCAAGCAAAACCGCGTACGCATTTTTGAAATCGCCCGCGTGTTTGCCAAAAATGCCGACGGCAGTTTCGCGCAAAACGAACGCATCGGCGGCCTGTGGTACGGCGCCGCCATGCCCGAGCAATGGGGCGAAAAAACGCGCAACGCCGATTTTTACGACATCAAAGCCGATGTCGAAAACCTGTTGAAAAACAGCAAAATCGAGTTTGCCAAAACCGCTCATCCCGCGCTGCACCCCGGCCGCGCCGCCGAAATCGTTTCAGACGGCCGCGTGATTGGTTTTGTCGGCGAGCTGCACCCAAAATGGTTGCAAAAATACGACCTGCCGCAAGCGCCGCTGGTGTTTGAAATCGATATGGACGCGGTTTTGCTGCGCGAGAAAACCCGTTACCAGCCGGTATCCAAATTCCAGGCCGTGCGCCGCGATTTGGCCTTTGTGCTGCCGGAAAATGTGTCCTACGCCGAACTAGAAAGCAGCCTGAAAACCGTTTCCAGCCCGCTGGTGCAGGAAATCGCGCTGTTTGACGTCTACCGCGGCACCGGCCTGCCCGAAGGCATGAAGAGCATGGCGGTGAAAGTAGTGTTGCAGGACATGGAAAACACGCTCACCGACGAAGCCGTCGAGCCGGTAATGGCCAAGCTGGTGGACGCGGCGGCGGCCGTGGGCGGCCGTTTGCGCTGAATCCGCATCTTCCAAACAAACACGCGCCGGAAAATCCGGCGCGTGTTTTTTCAGGCTGCCTGAAACCCTCCATAGCGCTGCCTGCTATCCGGAAGCCGGCCTACTTTTGCCGTTTTTCCCTTACTCTATTTCAAATCCCTTGAACAGAATTTACACAAATGATAAGGTTGTAACCGCCTGTAATCGGCACATCAGAAAAACAAACTTGGAGAAACCCCTATGCCTTACCAATACATCGCCGCCGCCGGTCTGCAGATCGACAAGCATCTCTACCGCCTGATTGAAGACGACATCTTGCCCGCGCATCCGAAACTTGACTCTGCCGCCTTTTGGCCGGGTTTTGCCGCGCTTTTGGCAGAGTTTACGCCGCAAAACCGCGCCCTGTTGGCCGAGCGCGACCGTCTTCAGGCTGCCATCGACGGCTGGCACCGCAGCCATCCCAATTTCGATGCCGCCGCCTATCAGGCTTTTCTGCGCGAAATCGGCTATCTGGCCGATGAGCCTGCGCCCTTTAAAATCGAAACCGCCAATGTCGATCGCGAGCTGGCCGAGCAGGCCGGGCCGCAGCTGGTGGTGCCGATCAACAATGCCCGCTACGCCTTAAACGCCGCCAATGCGCGCTGGGGCAGCCTGTACGACGCGCTCTACGGCACCGACGCCATCAACCAGCCCGGCGTGCCGGCAGCCGGCGGCGCTTACAATCCCGACCGCGGCCGCGCGGTTATCACCTTTGCCCGCCGTTTTCTCGACGAAAGCCTGCCGCTTGCGGCCGGCAGCCACCGCGATGCCGTGCGCTACCATTTGGATTCAGGCAGCCTGAAAGTGAGTTTGGCCGACGGCAGCGAAACCACGCTCAAGCAGCCTGAAAATTTTGTCGGCTACAACGGCAGCGCCGATGCGCCCTCTTCGCTGCTGTTTCTGCACAACGGCCTGCACATCGATATTCTGATCGATCCCACTTCCCCCATCGGCGGCCAGGATGCGGCCGGCATCAAAGACATCGTGCTCGAAGCCGCGCTCTCAACGATTATGGACTGCGAAGACTCGGTGGCCGCGGTGGACGGCGAAGACAAAGCGCTGGTGTACCGCAACTGGCTCGGCCTGATGCGCGGCACGCTCAGCGAAGAAGTCGAGAAAAACGGCAAAACCTTTACCCGCCGCCTGAATCCCGACCGCGAATACACCGCGCCCGACGGCAGCCGTTTCAGCCTGCCCGGCCGCTCGCTGCTGTTTATCCGCAACGTCGGCCACCTGATGACCACGCCGGCGGTGCTCGATGCCGACGGCAAGGAAATCCCCGAAGGCATTCTCGACTGCGTGATGACCGCACTGATCGCCCCTTTCGATTTCGCCCGCAACAGCAACAAAAACAGCCGCAGCGGTTCGGTTTATATCGTCAAACCGAAAATGCACGGCGCCGAAGAAGTCGCCTTTGCCGACTGCCTGTTTGCCGCCGTCGAAAAACTCACCAGCCTGCCGGCCGACACTCTGAAAATGGGGATTATGGACGAAGAGCGCCGCACCTCGCTCAATCTGGCCGCCTGCATCGCCGCCGCCAAACGGCGCGTGGTGTTCATCAACACCGGTTTTCTCGACCGCACCGGCGACGAAATCCACACTTCGATGCATGCCGGCGCGATGATCCGCAAAAACGATATGAAAAACAGCGCTTGGATCAAAGCCTACGAAGCCAGCAACGTGCAAACCGGCCTAGCCTGCGGTTTGGCGCACAAAGCGCAAATCGGCAAAGGCATGTGGGCGATGCCCGATTTGATGGCGAAAATGCTGGCGGAAAAAAGCGGCCACCCCAAAGCCGGTGCCACCACCGCCTGGGTGCCCTCGCCCACCGCCGCCACCCTGCACGCCATCCACTACCACCAGACCAATGTGTTTGACGTACAGCAAAAGCTGCCCCGCCACGATGCAGGCAGCCTGAAAGCCGATCTGCTCACCATTCCGCTGGCCGCCGACACCGCTTGGAGCGCCGAAGACAAGCGCCAGGAGTTGGACAACAACTGCCAGGGCATCCTCGGCTATGTGGTGCGCTGGGTCGAACAGGGCATCGGCTGCTCGAAAGTGCCGGACATCCACAACATTGGCCTGATGGAAGACCGCGCCACCCTGCGCATTTCCAGCCAGCACATCGCCAACTGGCTGCTGCACGGCATCGTCAGCCGCGACGAAGTGCGCGCCAGCCTCGAGCGCATGGCCGCGGTGGTGGACAGCCAAAACCAACACGATCCCGCCTATGTGCCGATGGTCGGCCGTTTCGAGCTTTCCCCCGCCTTTCAGGCTGCCTGCGACCTGATTTTCAAAGGCGGCGAGCAAACCAACGGCTACACCGAACCGCTGCTGCACCACTGGCGCCGCGTCGCCAAGTCCGAAGCCAAAGGCTGACGCCGGACGGTACGGCGGCGGGCAGGCATCCGCCGCCGTTACTCTATAGCGCAAACGCTTACACTATATCAAAACAAAATAATTTAAAATCAACAAATTACTTGCACTTTCGCTCTCGAACCGCTATGATTGCGACTCCCAGCAACCGACAAAAGGAAAACACCATGAGCCACCATACCCATGCCAACCATCCCCATGTTCACGGCGCAGGCTGCGGCCACACCGCCATCAAACACGGCGACCATATCGACTACCTGCACGACGGCCACCTGCACCACGCCCACGAAGGCCATTACGACGAGCACAGCCTGGAAGTAAACGCCACCAATCCCGACGGCTGCCATCCGGTCGATACCTGCGCCGGCCACGCCCATGGCGAAGGCTGCGGCCACGAAGCCGTGCCGCACGGCGACCATGTGGACTACATCGTCAACGGCCGCCTGCACCACCAGCACGGCGACCATTGCGACGACCACGGCCCGGTAGAAATCGTCGGCTGATAGCTTGTTTCTCCGACAAATGCCGCATCTGCACGCAAGCAGATGCGGCGTTTGTGCTGTCTGCCTGACCGACGGCAGCCGTTTTCAGGCTGCCTGCCATAGCGTTTGCCGAACTGTCCGGCCGGCGGATGCCCAGTTATATTTCCCAAGCAAAAAGCAGCCTGAAAACCCCTACTATGGTTTTCAGGCTGCTTTTTCGCATTCACAGCAGATTGCCATCCCTACCCTTTCAGGGGTCGTTTGCGGGAGAGGGCGAAATCCTACGCTAAGGCTTTGGCCAACGATATTCTCCGGTAAGATTGATGTGTTCCCAGGGGATAGGAGAAGTCGCTTGATATCTAGTATGACGTCTGTCGCACCTGCTTGATCGCGGCCGCGATAGCTAGATCGCGTTGCTCCTCTTCTCCATCCGCGTTCCAAGCTGCGGAAAGGCACCCATAAGCGTACGCCTGGTCGAGCAGGCGACGCGGATCGACGTCCAGCGCACGAGAGAATGCGTCCGCCATCTGTGCAATGCGTCTAGGATCGAGACAAAGGTCGTCTCTGTCAGCCGGATCGTAGAACATATTGGCGGCGCCAAAGCCCACTTCACCGACCAGACCGACGGGATCTATCACCAGCCAGCCGCGACTGGAGAACATGATGTTTTCATGATGCAGATCGCCATGTAGCCCACGCAGTTCCGAGGCATTGCTCATCATTTGATCGGCTATAATCGCCGCGTGGACGTAGTCAGTTTGACAACCTGCGTTTTGATCATCGCGCGCCCGCTGAAACAAAGCTGCAAAGCGATCCCGGATCGGGAGAAGGGCAGAAGGCAGGGGTTCCTCAGATGCGGCATACAGCTTCGCCATTAGTTCCGCTGCAATTTCGGTCGCCTGGTAGTCGCCGTGCTCGGCAACGATGTGAGAGAGCATTCGCTCCCCGGCATATTCGAGCAACATCAGATTGTTCTCACGACCGAGCAACCGGACTGCTCCCCTCCCATTGCGCCATACCAGATAGTCGGCCCCGCGCAGTTCATCAGCAATGTCTTCTATAGGTTTCAATCCCTTGACGATTGCAGGAGTCCCGTCTGGCAATGAAACTTTCCAAACGAGGCTGGAAAAGGTGTCCGCAATGAGAACAGGTTGCGAAACGTGCCAATGAGCAGGAAAAACAGGCGGCATGAACATCAACCCCAAGTCAGAGGGTCCAATCGCAGATAGAAGGCAAGGCGTTCGCGGTCGGGGGCTTCGATCCCCAATACATTGAATAGGACAGCGAAGGCGCGCTCTGCTTCATCTGGCGCTGCCCAGTTCTCTTCGGCGTTAGCAATCATGAGTGCCAAATCGGCATAGCGATCTGCTGTTCCGAGCCGCCCAAGGTCGATCAGACCCGTGCATTGAAGAGTTTTAGGGTCCACCATGAAGTTCGGCATGCAGGGATCACCATGGCAAACAACCATATCGGTGCGCTCTTGGTCGAGCCGCACCGGTAGCTCTCGTTCGACACGAGCCAAAAGATCGAGCTGCGGCGTACTCTTGTCCTCGTCCGGTAAGAAGTCGGGATTGACGGCATTGCGGGACACCACATCAACGGCGCGTCCGAACATTCGCGACAGCCTGCGCTCAAACGGACATTGATCAACCGATAGGCTGTGAACAGCGCCAAGTTGCTGCCCCATTGACGGCCACGCTTTGAGCAAATCCGCTCCAGACAGATCAGCCGCCGGTACTCCCGGAATTGCCGTTATCACCAAGCATGCACCCTCCTGTTCCTCCTGCCAGTTGATCACCTCGGGGCAAGCCACACCTCGACCTTTGAGCCAAATGAGGCGGTCACGCTCTCCAGCGAGCTCACCGCGGCGGGAAGCAGGTGCGATTTTCGCGAAGGCATGCCCGTCACCACGTCGAAAAACAAAATCACCAGATTCTCCGCCTCTGACAGGCAACCAGTCAGAATGCGATTCACCAAAAAAAATATTAGTTCGATTCAATGGAGGTTCCTTCAGTTTTCTGATGAAGCGCGAATATAGAGAAATATCCCGAATGTGCAGTTAACGAATTCTTGCGGTTTCTTTCAGCGCCGCCAATACCGCCAGCCCGTCGCGCAAGGGGCGCGGCTCGTGTGTGCGGATGAAGTCAGCTCCACCTGCGGCGGCGGCAAGCTCTGCAGCGAGTGTCGCGGCCCCGACATCCCCCGGACCACGGCCTGTGAGCGCGCGCAGAAAGGATTTGCGCGAAACAGACAGAAGCACCGGCAAATCGAAGCGCAGCCGCAATTCATCGAACCGCGCCAGCACCGAGAGCGAGGTTTCGGGAGCAGCCCCCAGAAAAAACCCCATGCCGGGATCAAGGACAAGGCGGTTGCGTTTGATACCGGCACCCGTCAGCGCCGCGATGCGCGCGTCAAAGAACGCCGCAATGTGATCCATGATGTCGCCAGCGGGTGCCTCGCGCCGATCTGCCTGCCCGTCTTGCACCGAATGCATAACGACGAGTTTGGCAGATGATTTCGCCAATTGCGGATAGAACGCAGCGTCTGGAAAACCGCGAATATCATTGAGATAGGCCACACCACGCGACAAGGCATAGGCTTGCGTCGCGGGTTGATAACTGTCGAGCGAGACGGGAATGCCATCTGCCTTGAGCGCGTCCAGCACCGGCGCGATACGCGCGATTTCTGTGTCGGACGAAACAGGCGCGGCGTCGGGATTGCTGGATGCCGGACCGAGGTCGATCACATCTGCCCCCTCGGCCATCAGCTTACGCGCCTGCGCAATGGCTGCGTCTGGCGCCAGATACCGGCCTCCATCGGAGAAACTGTCCGAGGTTATGTTGACGATGCCGAAAATGATGAGCGATTTATTCATGGGGGCTTCTATAATAATAATAATCGAGCATGAGTATCATACGGATGCTCGGGTCGAAAGGGAATCCCCAGGCGAGTAACCTGTTTGCGGTGATCCATTAGCTGCAGGAGCAGAAGAGCATACATCTGGAAGCAAAGCCAGGAAAGCGGCCTATGGAGCTGTGCGGCAGCGCTCAGTAGGCAATTTTTCAAAATATTGTTAAGCCTTTTCTGAGCATGGTATTTTTCATGGTATTACCAATTAGCAGGAAAATAAGCCATTGAATATAAAAGATAAAAATGTCTTGTTTACAATAGAGTGGGGGGGTCAGCCTGCCGCCTTGGGCCGGGTGATGTCGTACTTGCCCGCCGCGAACTCGGTTACCGTCCAGCCCAGCGCGACCAGCTCCGGCAACGCCTCGCGCACCCGCTGGCGGCGCTTGCGCATGGTCGAACCACTGGCCTCTGACGGCCAGACATAGCCGCACAAGGTATCTATGGAAGCCTTGCCGGTTTTGCCGGGGTCGATCCAGCCACACAGCCGCTGGTGCAGCAGGCGGGCGGTTTCGCTGTCCAGCGCCCGCACCTCGTCCATGCTGATGCGCACATGCTGGCCGCCACCCATGACGGCCTGCGCGATCAAGGGGTTCAGGGCCACGTACAGGCGCCCGTCCGCCTCGTCGCTGGCGTACTCCGACAGCAGCCGAAACCCCTGCCGCTTGCGGCCATTCTGGGCGATGATGGATACCTTCCAAAGGCGCTCGATGCAGTCCTGTATGTGCTTGAGCGCCCCACCACTATCGACCTCTGCCCCGATTTCCTTTGCCAGCGCCCGATAGCTACCTTTGACCACCATGGCATCAGCGGTGACGGCCTCCCACTTGGGTTCCAGGAACAGCCGGAGCTGCCGTCCGCCTTCGGTCTTGGGTTCCGGGCCAAGCACTAGGCCATTAGGCCCAGCCATGGCCACCAGCCCTTGCAGGATGCGCAGATCATCAGCGCCCAGCGGCTCCGGGCCGCTGAACTCGATCCGCTTGCCGTCGCCGTAGTCATACGTCACGTCCAGCTTGCTGCGCTTGCGCTCGCCCCGCTTGAGGGCACGGAACAGGCCGGGGGCCAGACAGTGCGCCGGGTCGTGCCGGACGTGGCTGAGGCTGTGCTTGTTCTTAGGCTTCACCACGGGGCACCCCCTTGCTCTTGCGCTGCCTCTCCAGCACGGCGGGCTTGAGCACCCCGCCGTCATGCCGCCTGAACCACCGATCAGCGAACGGTGCGCCATAGTTGGCCTTGCTCACACCGAAGCGGACGAAGAACCGGCGCTGGTCGTCGTCCACACCCCATTCCTCGGCCTCGGCGCTGGTCATGCTCGACAGGTAGGACTGCCAGCGGATGTTATCGACCAGTACCGAGCTGCCCCGGCTGGCCTGCTGCTGGTCGCCTGCGCCCATCATGGCCGCGCCCTTGCTGGCATGGTGCAGGAACACGATAGAGCACCCGGTATCGGCGGCGATGGCCTCCATGCGACCGATAACCTGGGCCATGGGGCCGCTGGCGTTTTCTTCCTCGATGTGGAACCGGCGCAGCGTGTCCAGCACCATCAGGCGGCGGCCCTCGGCGGCGCGCTTGAGGCCGTCGAACCACTCCGGGGCCATGATGTTGGGCAGGCTGCCGATCAGCGGCTGGATCAGCAGGCCGTCAGCCACGGCTTGCCGTTCCTCGGCGCTGAGGTGCGCCCCAAGGGCGTGCAGGCGGTGATGAATGGCGGTGGGCGGGTCTTCGGCGGGCAAGACTTCATCCATGTCGCGGGCATACTTGCCTTCGCGCTGGATGTAGTCGGCCTTGGCCCTGGCCGATTGGCCGCCCGACCTGCTGCCGGTTTTCGCCGTAAGGTGATAAATCGCCATGCTGCCTCGCTGTTGCTTTTGCTTTTCGGCTCCATGCAATGGCCCTCGGAGAGCGCACCGCCCGAAGGGTGGCCGTTAGGCCAGTTTCTCGAAGAGAAACCGGTAAGTGCGCCCTCCCCCTACAAAGTAGGGTCGGGATTGCCGCCGCTGTGCCTCCATGATAGCCTACGAGACAGCACATTAACAATGGGGTGTCAAGATGGTTAAGGGGAGCAACAAGGCGGCGGATCGGCTGGCCAAGCTCGAAGAACAACGAGCGCGAATCAATGCCGAAATTCAGCGGGTGCGGGCAAGGGAACAGCAGCAAGAGCGCAAGAACGAAACAAGGCGCAAGGTGCTGGTGGGGGCCATGATTTTGGCCAAGGTGAACAGCAGCGAGTGGCCGGAGGATCGGCTCATGGCGGCAATGGATGCGTACCTTGAACGCGACCACGACCGCGCCTTGTTCGGTCTGCCGCCACGCCAGAAGGATGAGCCGGGCTGAATGATCGACCGAGACAGGCCCTGCGGGGCTGCACACGCGCCCCCACCCTTCGGGTAGGGGGAAAGGCCGCTAAAGCGGCTAAAAGCGCTCCAGCGTATTTCTGCGGGGTTTGGTGTGGGGTTTAGCGGGCTTTGCCCGCCTTTCCCCCTGCCGCGCAGCGGTGGGGCGGTGTGTAGCCTAGCGCAGCGAATAGACCAGCTATCCGGCCTCTGGCCGGGCATATTGGGCAAGGGCAGCAGCGCCCCACAAGGGCGCTGATAACCGCGCCTAGTGGATTATTCTTAGATAATCATGGATGGATTTTTCCAACACCCCGCCAGCCCCCGCCCCTGCTGGGTTTGCAGGTTTGGGGGCGTGACAGTTATTGCAGGGGTTCGTGACAGTTATTGCAGGGGGGCGTGACAGTTATTGCAGGGGTTCGTGACAGTTAGTACGGGAGTGACGGGCACTGGCTGGCAATGTCTAGCAACGGCAGGCATTTCGGCTGAGGGTAAAAGAACTTTCCGCTAAGCGATAGACTGTATGTAAACACAGTATTGCAAGGACGCGGAACATGCCTCATGTGGCGGCCAGGACGGCCAGCCGGGATCGGGATACTGGTCGTTACCAGAGCCACCGACCCGAGCAAACCCTTCTCTATCAGATCGTTGACGAGTATTACCCGGCATTCGCTGCGCTTATGGCAGAGCAGGGAAAGGAATTGCCGGGCTATGTGCAACGGGAATTTGAAGAATTTCTCCAATGCGGGCGGCTGGAGCAGGGGTCTGACGCTCAGTGGAACGAAAACTCACGTTAAGGGATTTTGGTCATGAGATTATCAAAAAGGATCTTCACCTAGATCCTTTTAAATTAAAAATGAAGTTTTAAATCAATCTAAAGTATATATGAGTAAACTTGGTCTGACAGTTACCAATGCTTAATCAGTGAGGCACCTATCTCAGCGATCTGTCTATTTCGTTCATCCATAGTTGCCTGACTCCCCGTCGTGTAGATAACTACGATACGGGAGGGCTTACCATCTGGCCCCAGTGCTGCAATGATACCGCGAGACCCACGCTCACCGGCTCCAGATTTATCAGCAATAAACCAGCCAGCCGGAAGGGCCGAGCGCAGAAGTGGTCCTGCAACTTTATCCGCCTCCATCCAGTCTATTAATTGTTGCCGGGAAGCTAGAGTAAGTAGTTCGCCAGTTAATAGTTTGCGCAACGTTGTTGCCATTGCTGCAGGCATCGTGGTGTCACGCTCGTCGTTTGGTATGGCTTCATTCAGCTCCGGTTCCCAACGATCAAGGCGAGTTACATGATCCCCCATGTTGTGCAAAAAAGCGGTTAGCTCCTTCGGTCCTCCGATCGTTGTCAGAAGTAAGTTGGCCGCAGTGTTATCACTCATGGTTATGGCAGCACTGCATAATTCTCTTACTGTCATGCCATCCGTAAGATGCTTTTCTGTGACTGGTGAGTACTCAACCAAGTCATTCTGAGAATAGTGTATGCGGCGACCGAGTTGCTCTTGCCCGGCGTCAACACGGGATAATACCGCGCCACATAGCAGAACTTTAAAAGTGCTCATCATTGGAAAACGTTCTTCGGGGCGAAAACTCTCAAGGATCTTACCGCTGTTGAGATCCAGTTCGATGTAACCCACTCGTGCACCCAACTGATCTTCAGCATCTTTTACTTTCACCAGCGTTTCTGGGTGAGCAAAAACAGGAAGGCAAAATGCCGCAAAAAAGGGAATAAGGGCGACACGGAAATGTTGAATACTCATACTCTTCCTTTTTCAATATTATTGAAGCATTTATCAGGGTTATTGTCTCATGAGCGGATACATATTTGAATGTATTTAGAAAAATAAACAAATAGGGGTTCCGCGCACATTTCCCCGAAAAGTGCCACCTGACGTCTAAGAAACCATTATTATCATGACATTAACCTATAAAAATAGGCGTATCACGAGGCCCTTTCGTCTTCAAGAATTTTATAAACCGTGGAGCGGGCAATACTGAGCTGATGAGCAATTTCCGTTGCACCAGTGCCCTTCTGATGAAGCGTCAGCACGACGTTCCTGTCCACGGTACGCCTGCGGCCAAATTTGATTCCTTTCAGCTTTGCTTCCTGTCGGCCCTCATTCGTGCGCTCTAGGATCCTCCGGCGTTCAGCCTGTGCCACAGCCGACAGGATGGTGACCACCATTTGCCCCATATCACCGTCGGTACTGATCCCGTCGTCAATAAACCGAACCGCTACACCCTGAGCATCAAACTCTTTTATCAGTTGGATCATGTCGCATTAGTTCCGCTGCAATTTCGGTCGCCTGGTAGTCGCCGTGCTCGGCAACGATGTGAGAGAGCATTCGCTCCCCGGCATATTCGAGCAACATCAGATTGTTCTCACGACCGAGCAACCGGACTGCTCCCCTCCCATTGCGCCATACCAGATAGTCGGCCCCGCGCAGTTCATCAGCAATGTCTTCTATAGGTTTCAATCCCTTGACGATTGCAGGAGTCCCGTCTGGCAATGAAACTTTCCAAACGAGGCTGGAAAAGGTGTCCGCAATGAGAACAGGTTGCGAAACGTGCCAATGAGCAGGAAAAACAGGCGGCATGAACATCAACCCCAAGTCAGAGGGTCCAATCGCAGATAGAAGGCAAGGCGTTCGCGGTCGGGGGCTTCGATCCCCAATACATTGAATAGGACAGCGAAGGCGCGCTCTGCTTCATCTGGCGCTGCCCAGTTCTCTTCGGCGTTAGCAATCATGAGTGCCAAATCGGCATAGCGATCTGCTGTTCCGAGCCGCCCAAGGTCGATCAGACCCGTGCATTGAAGAGTTTTAGGGTCCACCATGAAGTTCGGCATGCAGGGATCACCATGGCAAACAACCATATCGGTGCGCTCTTGGTCGAGCCGCACCGGTAGCTCTCGTTCGACACGAGCCAAAAGATCGAGCTGCGGCGTACTCTTGTCCTCGTCCGGTAAGAAGTCGGGATTGACGGCATTGCGGGACACCACATCAACGGCGCGTCCGAACATTCGCGACAGCCTGCGCTCAAACGGACATTGATCAACCGATAGGCTGTGAACAGCGCCAAGTTGCTGCCCCATTGACGGCCACGCTTTGAGCAAATCCGCTCCAGACAGATCAGCCGCCGGTACTCCCGGAATTGCCGTTATCACCAAGCATGCACCCTCCTGTTCCTCCTGCCAGTTGATCACCTCGGGGCAAGCCACACCTCGACCTTTGAGCCAAATGAGGCGGTCACGCTCTCCAGCGAGCTCACCGCGGCGGGAAGCAGGTGCGATTTTCGCGAAGGCATGCCCGTCACCACGTCGAAAAACAAAATCACCAGATTCTCCGCCTCTGACAGGCAACCAGTCAGAATGCGATTCACCAAAAAAAATATTAGTTCGATTCAATGGAGGTTCCTTCAGTTTTCTGATGAAGCGCGGAGGTGGCTCAACCTGCGAAAAGAAACGAGTTGCTACGTAAGTCCGAGAACATGCTTTCCATGGTCTCTGAGCTCGCCTTTGGGACCGACATATCGGTAGAGAGTGACGCGCTCGATGCCGAGTTCCTTGCAGAGATCGGAAACTGAAGTATCGCGCTGGGCCATGGCGGCTTGCGCGAGACGCACCTGAGCTTTGGTGAGCGCGAATTTTCGTCCGCCCTTGCGACCGCGCGCTCTCGCGGAGGCGAGACCCGCCATGGTGCGCTCTCGGATCAGATCCCGCTCGAACTCGGCCAAGGTGGCGAAGATTCCGAACACCATGCGACCGGACGCAGTCGTGGTGTCGATCTGAGCGGGCACTGTTGCAAAGTTAGCGATGAGGCAGCCTTTTGTCTTATTCAAAGGCCTTACATTTCAAAAACTCTGCTTACCAGGCGCATTTCGCCCAGGGGATCACCATAATAAAATGCTGAGGCCTGGCC